>CAZDHT010000127.1:0-14238 GCA_964505325.1 uncultured Planctomycetota bacterium
AGGGGGGATAGGGGAACCAGTCGGGGTCGTCCCGCGGGGGGACCTCCAGGTCGGCGGGCCAATGGGATTTCCAGACCGATTCGCGCCACTCGACATGGTAGTCGCAGAAGAGGACCGAGCCGCCCAGCCCTGAGCGGGATCGGGCGTGGCGGGCGCTGAACGCCTTCGGATAGCTGCCGCAGTGCTTTCCGGCCGAGCGGTACTCCCGCTTTCCGTCGTAGGCGCGGCGCGGGTCCAGCAATTGGTCGAACAACAGAACCACGCGGCTCGGATTGGCGACCTTGCTCCGGCGGAGGAAGCTCGGCATGGGCTTCCCGCCGTCGCCGGGCGCCCGCCAGCAGTCCCCGTCCAGCTCCAGGCACGAGTTCATGGCGTACGAGAAATACCCGTTCCGGCGAGGCTTGTAGTCATACACGCTCTCCGGGCCCAGCGCTGCGGCGGGACACTGGAAGATTGTGTCGGTTCCGGGGTGGTGCCAGCGTGCGTGCTCGCGCCAGGGCTTCGCATCCATCAGCGGCGGCAGCACGTCCACCCATCCATAGCAGTCTGCGGGGCCGTTCTCACGGTCGAGGCCGTCGGTGTGCGGGTAGAAGTCGTCGTTCTGGAGCGCGTACATGTCAAACGCCACGCCCCACTGGCGGAGCCGGCTCTGGCAACTGGCCAGGAGGGCGGCGGCGCGGGCCTGACGAAGCGACGGAAGAAGCATGCCGGCCAGCACCCCGATGATGCCGATGACGACGAGCAGTTCGATCAGGGTGAACGCCGAGCACGGTCTTCGATGCGGTTGTCGCATCAGGCGATATTCCCTGCGAGTCGTTCGATACCGTTATGTTCGCCAAAGCATAACACAGCGAGCAAACAAGGCAAGGCCCTGGCACCTTCTGCCACCAGGAATTGAATGATCCTGCCGGCGGCGCGAATGGAGCCGCACCGGTCGATGCGCTCGAGCAACTCCACCCGGCCGTCGCCGAACACCGGCCTTCCGTTCTTCTCGAGCCACACACGGCATCTTGCTTTCAGCATGGGTCGAGGCCCCCTGTCTTCATAAGCTCCGTCCATTCGTCGGGCGTATTGACGTTCGAAAAGGACCCGATGTCCTCCGGCCCGGGATGCCAGAAGTGCACGCGGACGACGTCGAAGAGCGCCCGAACACGGTGGTCTCCTCGCTCCATCTGTTGCTCGATAGCGGGCAGGCATTCCTTCGCGTAGACGGAATGCAGCGGCTCGGCTCGGCCGTTCACCACGGGGACCAGTGCATCGGCCTCGGCCGCCGGCCAGACACTGAGCTGCCTGGAGATCGCGCCCGGGTCGAGCAGCGGCATGTCACAGGCCACCACAAAACACGATGGGTTCGCCGATTCTTTCAGGCCCGTGTAGATGCCGCCGAGCGGCCCGATGTCCGGAACGAGGTCCTCGACGACACCGACGTTGCCGAGTCCGTCGAAGCGGTCTGCGCGATCGGCGACCACAAACACCTCATCGAAGATCCCGGCGAGCACGTGGAGCGTCCGCCCGAGCAGGGTGGTCCCGCCGACTCGGAGCAGGGATTTGTCCCGTCCCATCCGCGTGCTCTTGCCGCCTGCCAGCACAATCCCGGCCACCGGCTGCGGAGGGTCGTTCATTCGATTCGCCATTCAGCGGTATAGATGTTCATCCGGTCGCCGCGCACGAAGCCGGCGAGGGTGAGGTTGGCGAGGCGCGCCAGCTCGACGGCCGCATCCGTCGGCGCCGAGCGCGACGCCGCCACGGGCAGCCCCGCCCGCACGGCCTTTGCGACCAGGTCCAGACTCAGCCTTCCGGTACTGAGGACGACCTTGTCGTGCATCGGCAGCCCCTTGCGGAGACAGCAGCCGATGACTTTGTCGACGGCGTTGTGTCGGCCCACGTCCTCGGCGAACGCGACCAGCTCACCCCTGTCCGCGATGCCCGCGCTGTGCACGCCGCCCGTCTCACGATAGACGATGGAGTGTTCTTGAAAGGCCCGCATGGCATCGCTCAGTTCAGCCGCCGTAATGCGGAAGGACATGTCGATCTTGCGCCGGCAATCGAGCGGGTCGAAGCCCTTGACCGAGAACATCCCCAGCCCGCATCCGGTCCCGGCAACGAGGTTCTCTCGGAGCTGCGTCAGATCTTCGTCAGGAACACCGAAAGATACGTTAACGTGGGTCTCGGTCTCTCGGGTGTCGCACGCGATCGGGACCTCTTTCGCCTGCGGCGGCAGCAATCCGGAAGTACACAGGAAGCCGAGGGCGAGTTCCTCGAACTGGCCAGGGCTGCACTGGAGGCGGCACACGGTCCGGCCGTCAACCAGCAGGACGAGGGACGACTCGCGCGCGACCGAGTCGGTGTCCTCCGACGGCTGGCCGTCCCGGAGGCGTGTGACAGGGACGCGAATCACGAGGTCCGGGCTCGGGCCCGTGTCCTCGTCCGGCGCGTTCGGCGGGCGGACTTCGTGATTTTCTCTACCTTGACTGCGCATACCTTGAGTTCAGGAATCTTGGCGATCGCATCGAGCGCGTCGTTGGTGAGCACGTTGGCGGGGGATTCGTGAAAGTGGAACGGCATGAAGACCATTCCTTCGCGAACCCGCGGCGTGGTGAACGCTCGCGCCTCGATCTCTCCGCGGCGTGATGTCACGCGGACCGGCTCGCCGTCCTGGATGCGCATTCGCGCCGCGTCTACCGGGTTGATCTCGATGTTGCCGGGCGGGCAGATCTGCTCCAGTCCGTCAGACTGGCGCGACAGCGTGCCGGTGTGGAAGTGATAGAGGACGCGCCCGGTGGAGAGAATGAGCGGGTACTTCCGGTCGGGCAGTTCGGCCGCCTCACGGAAGGGCGTCCCGTGGAACTTGCCCAGCCCGCGCGAGAAGTCCCCCTTGTGCAGGTACGGCGTGCCCGGGTGGTCGGGGGTGGGGCACGGCCACTGCAACGCTTCCTTCTTCAGCCGCTTATAAGAGATGCCGCCGTAGATGGGCGTCAGCCGCGCCACTTCGTCCTGTATCTCGGCCGGGCCGTCGTACTCCATCGGGTAGCCGAGCCGGGTGGCGACGTCGCAGAGGATCTCCCAGTCCTGCCGCGCCTCGCCCGGCGGCTCGACGGCGCGGCGCACCCGCTGCACGCGGCGTTCCGTATTCGTGAACGTCCCGTCCTTCTCGGCGAAGCAGACGCCGGGGAGGACGACATCGGCGTATTCGGCGGTCTCGGTGAGGAAGATGTCCTGCACCACAAGGAGGTCCAGGTTCGCCATCGCCTTTCGGGCGCGGTTGGCGTTTGGGTCGGACAGCGCGGGGTTCTCGCCCATGATGTACATCGCGCGGACGTCGCCGCGCTCGGCCGCGTGCACCATCTCTACCACGGTCAGGCCGGGCTCGGCGGGAAGGGATACGCCCCAATCCTTTTCGAACTTCCCGCGAAGCGCCGGATCATCCACCTTCTGGTATCCGGGCAGTACGTTGGGGAGCGCGGCGAGGTCGCACGCTCCCTGGACGTTGTTCTGGCCCCGCAGGGGGTTGACCCCGGTGGACTCGCGGCCGACATTGCCGGTGAGCATCGCAAGGTTGGCGAGGGCGAGCACGTTGTCCGTGCCCGTCGTGTGTTGTGTGATGCCCATGCTGTAGACGATGGAGGCGCGCTCCGCGCGGGCGAAGAGCCGCGCGGCCTGGCGGATGTCTTCGGCGGCCACACCGGCCACCATGGCCGCCGCCTCCGGGGTGCACGGCTCGATAGCGGGCCACGCTTCCTCAAAGCTCTCGGTACGCGATGCGATGAAGTCCTTGTCGTGCAGATTCTCGGTGACGATCACGTTCATCATCGCATTGACGAGCATGACGTCGGTGCCGCAGCGCTGGCGAAGGTGCAGCGTGGCGAAGCGGACCAGGTCGATCTTCCGCGGGTCTGCGACGATGAGCGCCGCCCCGTGTCTCTCCACCGCCGCCTTGATCCTCAGCCCGATGATCGGGTGGGCCTCGGTGGTGTTCGAGCCGATGACCAGGATGCAGTCGGCGTGCTCCAGCTCGTCGATGGAGTTGGTCATCGCGCCGCTGCCGAAAGCGCGGGCGAGGCCGGCTACGGTCGAGGCGTGACACAGCCGGGCGCAATGGTCGACGTTGTTCGTCCCGACGGCCGCGCGCATGAATTTCTGGAAGATGTAGTTCTCTTCGTTGGTGCACTTGGCCGAAGACAATCCCGCGATGGCGTCGGCGCCGTGCTGCTCCTTGACCGCCTTGAGCTTCGAGGCCACCAGGTCGAGCGCCTCGTCCCAAGTTGCCTCCTCGAACTTGCCGTTGCGTTTGATCAGCGGCGTCTTCAGCCGGTCCGGTGAGCCGACGAAGTCCAGGCCGAATCGTCCCTTGACGCAGAGCTGGCCGTGGCTCGCCGGGTTGTCCATTTCGCCCGAGACGCGCACGATCCGGTTGTTGCGGATGCCCAGCACCAGGCCGCACCCGCAGCCGCAGTAGGGACAGGTCGTCGTCACCTCGCGCGAGGGCGGCGGCGCCGTCTCCTTGGCGGACAGCGCGCCGACCGGACAGGCGGCCACGCATTCGCCGCACGACTCACACGAGGAATCGGCAATGAGCCCGCCGGCCGGCGAGATCTTGCTGTCGTAGCCACGACCGGTGAAGTCGATGGCCCCGACGCCACGGACGCTATGACAGACTCGAACGCAACGTCCGCACAGGACGCACTTGGACAGGTCCAGCGTGAAGAATGGATTCGAGTCGTCGAGCTCGGGCTCCCGCGGCGTGCGCCGCAGCCGCGTCTCGGCAATGCCCAGGCCGGCTGCGATCTTCTGAAGTTCGCATTGCTGATTAGACGAACAGGTGAGGCAATCGGTCGGGTGGTCGGCGATTAGCAGCTCGACGATATCGCGCCGGATGGAGTTGATCTCCTCCGTGTCGCTCTCGATCATCATGCCGTCGGCGACGGTCGTCGTGCACGCCGTGGGGAGCCCCCGCATGCCATCGACCTTGACGATGCAGAGGCGGCAGGACCCGTGCGGTTCGAGACCGGGCATGTAGCAAAGATGCGGGATGTCGAGATCGGCATGGAGGGCGGCCTCGAGAATCGTCTCGCCTTCGGCTGCCTTGAGCTTCCGGCCGTCGATCGTGATGGTGACCTCTTTTCCGCTGCTGCTCATTCTTCCAAGGTCTCCAGGTCGCATCTCAGGCACCGGCGGGCCTCCAACCGGGCCTGCCGCATGGTGTAGCCCAACTCCACTTCCTCGAAGTCACGGACGCGGCGCTGCGGTGACCGCCGCCGTACCGGTATTCTTCGTTCTTCGCCTTGCTCGCCGAGCGGCTCCAGTCCTTCGGTGTCCTCGGGGGCCGTCAACACCAGGTCGATGTTGCCGTCGCCGCCCAGGTATGTGTCGATGCTGCTGGCGGCGCGGCGGCCCGCGGCGACCGCGTCGATGACGGAGGCCGGACCGGTGACCACGTCGCCGCCGGCAAAGACGCCGTCGTGCGAAGTGACGAGCGTCTCCTCGCGCACGGCGAGCCGGCCGCGGCGATCCGACTCCAGTGTGGACCGCCGGTGAAGATCCGGCGCCTGCCCGATCGCCGAGATGACGGTGTCGAATTCCAGGCCGAATTCGCTGCCGGCGATGGGCTCAGGCCGAGGCCGGCCCGAACTGTCTATCTCGCCCAGTTGCATCCTGACGCAGCGGACGCGGAGGGCGTCGCCGCCCCTCTCAATGCTCGTCGGCAGGACGAGAAAGTCGATCTTGACGCCTTCTTCGGCTGCGTCGTTGATCTCCTCCTCGTCGGCAGGCATCTCCCGCCGGGTGCGGCGATAGAGGATGCGCACCTCCTCGGCACCCAGGCGCCGGGCGGTTCGAGCGGCGTCCATCGCCGAGTTCCCCCCGCCGATCACCGCTGCCTTCTTGCCGACCGGCAGCGCCCGGCCGACATTCGCCCTGGCAAGGAATTCGAGACAGTCCACGACGGCCGGATCATCCTCCCCCGGTATCCCCAGCGGCAGTCCCCTTTGCATGCCGATGGCCACGAACACGGCGTCGAAGCCCTTGCGCCGGAGCGTGCGCGGCGTATCGACGCGGGTCCGGGTCTTTACCTTGAAGCCGGCCTTGCGGACCTCGGCGATCTCCGCATCGAGCACGTCCTCCGGGAGGCGAAAGCGGGGGATGGCCGTGCGCATCATTCCGCCCAGCTTCTTCCCCGCCTCGAACACGGTGACGTCGTGGCCCTTGAGCGACAGGAAGAAGGCGGCGGTCAGGCCGCCGGGGCCGGAGCCGACCACGGCAATGCTCTTGCCGGTGCGCGGCTGTCGTTTGAGCGGCGCCGGGCGGCCCCGCTCACTGGCGATGCGCTTGAGGGCGCGGATGGCGCCGGGGTCGTCCAGCAGGCCGCGCCGGCACTTGGCCTCGCAGGGGTGATAGCAGATGCGGCCGCAGATGGAAGGGAACGGCAGTTGCTCGCGGATGGTATTGAGCGCCTCGTCGTAGTTGCCGGCGGCGATGGCGCGCAGGTAACGCGGGACGTCGACGCCGGCTGGGCAGGCGTGCTTGCACGGCGCGTCGACCAGGCCCTCGCATACGACGGCCGGGCACTTCTTGTCCCGGATGTGCGCGACGTATTCGTCGCGGAAGTAGCGGATGGTCGACAAGACCGGGTTGGGCGCGGTCTGGCCGAGGCCGCAAAGCGACGACTCCTTGATTGACGTGCCCAGCCGGACCAGCAGGTCCAGGTCTTCCATCGAGCCTCGGCCGGAGCAGATGTCGTCCAGGATGCGGTAGAGCTGCGTCGTGCCCAATCGGCAGGGAGCGCACTTGCCGCAGGACTCGCTCCGCGTGAAATCCACGAAGTAGCGCGCGACGTCGGGGACGCACGTGTCTTCGTCCATCACGATCATCCCGCCGGAGCCCATGATGGAGCCGGCGTTGGCAAGCTCCTCGTACTCGACCGGCAGGTTGAGCAACTGGGCCGGCAAACAGCCCCCGGATGGGCCTCCGGTCTGGACGGCCTTGAACTTCTTGCCGCCGGATACCCCGCCACCGATGCCGAAGATGATGTCGTACAGCCGCGTCCCCATGGGGACTTCAATGAGACCGGTCCGGTGGATCTTGCCGGCGAGGGCGAACGTCTTGGTCCCGCGGCTCTTCTCGGTGCCCCAGTCCGCGAAAGACTCGGCGCCGCGCGCCAGAATGGCCGAGACGTTGGCGAAGGTCTCGACGTTGTTGATGTTGGTGGGCTTGCCGAACAGGCCGGACTGTGCAGGAAAGGGGGGCCTGGGACGCGGCATCCCGCGCCGGCCTTCGACGGAGGCCATCAGTGCGGTCTCTTCGCCGCAGACGAAGGCGCCTGCCCCCTCCTTGATCCGGATGCCCAGACTGAAGCCGGAGCCGAGGATGTTCGAGCCGAGGAATCCGTTCGCCTCCATCTGCTCCAGAGCGCGCCCGAGCCGCCGGATGGCGAGCGGGTACTCCGCACGGCAGTAAATGAAGGCCTGCTCCGCGCCGATGGCATAGGCGGCGATGGCCATGCCTTCGAGCACGGCATGTGGGTCGCTTTCCAGCAGCGCCCGATCCATGAAGGCGCCCGGATCGCCCTCGTCGGCGTTGCAGATCAGGTACTTGGTCTCGCCCGGCGCGCTTCGGCAGAACTTCCACTTCCGCCCGGTGGGGAACCCGGCGCCGCCCCGGCCCCGAAGGCCGGAGCGCTCGACCTCGGCGATGACATCCTCTGGCGACATGGCCAGGGCTTTCGCCAGCCCCTCGTACCCGCCGTTGGCAATGTAGTGTTCGATCTTGTCCGGATCGATCCGTCCGCAGTTGCGGGTGACAATTCGCACCTGCCCCTGCAGCATGGGGAGCTCGCCGAACTTCGGAACGCCGTCGAGCGGGACGCCGTTCATCACGGCCAGCGCCAGATCCGTGCGGGGCTTGCCTTTGCCGATGTGCGAGCGCACGATGCGCTTTGCGGCGGCCGGGGTGACATCGCCGTAGAGGACCGACGGCCCGCCGGGCAGGGAGACCTCGATCATGGGCTCGGCGTAGCACAGGCCGAGACATCCGACGCCGGCGATCCGGGCCCGCTTACCGATCTTCCGCAGCTCCGACCGGATCGCCGTAATCACCTCGGCCGAGCCGGCCGCCCGGCCGCAGGTCACGTCACCGACCAGGATGAGCGCGCCGCGCGGGTGCCGGAATCGTTCCCACGTCGCCCTGGCGCTCTGTTGGATCTCGCGGAACGTCATTTCAGCTTTCGGATCAGTTTCAGGGCCTTTGCAGGTGTCATGTTCCCGTGGATCCTTCCGTTCACCATCATCACGGGGGACAGGGCACACGCGCCGAAGCACGCGACCCGCTCCAGCGTGAACGTGTAATCCGGCGTCGTCTCACCCGGCTTGATGCCCAGCTTCTTTTGTATCGTGCGCAGGATTCGGGCGCTGCCGCGTATGTGGCAGGCGGTCCCACGACACACCTTGATGTTGTGCTTGCCCTGGCGTGTCAGATGAAACTGTTCGTAGAAGGATGCCACCCCGTAGACGGTGCTCTCGGGCACGTGGCAGTGTTGCGCGACCCGTTGCAGCGCGTCTTTGGGCAGGTAACCCAGGCGTTTCTGAACGGCCTGGAGCACGGGGATCAGCTCGGCCGGCTCACCCTTGAACCCGGAGAGAGCCTTGTCCAAAGCGGCTGGCAAGAAGCGCTCCTTCCGATCTCCCTCTTGATGGTCACAGATGACGCCGCACTCGGAGCGGGAGTATACCATGCTCTGCGGCAGCGCTCAAGCGGACAAACTCGAAAGGGTAACGCTTCAGCCAAGTTAGAAGACGGCGTGGCAAAAGGTGGGGCAGCTCCCCTGTGTCCGCGGCCGTTCAGACCTTGACGATCTTCGGGCCTTCTGTCCTGATCTTCCCCTCCTGCTTGAGAATGAGCAGCGCCGAGTGCATGGCCGCGGGCGTGATCTTCCGCTTTCTCTTCAGGCCCGCCAACGATACCGTTCCCTTCCGCCGGAGTTCCTCGAGGATCGCTTGCCTGGCCCGTTTGACGTTCTCCACGTTCTCCTGCACGGGGACGGGCTTGAGAACCATCCTGCCGACGGGAGACATCACCATAGCGGGCTCCTCGGGAGCCGTCTCTCGCAGGGGCGCGAGGATCTCGTAGTGGGCCTGGCCCGCCACGTGCAGGGGCGTGTCGCCGAGCTCGTCGTCCCATTTCATGCTGGCCGTGCAGGGGTAGCTGTGCAGCCTTTTCGAGATGACCTGATACTTGAGGTCATCATCCACGCGTTTCCCCGCAAGCCACCGGGCGACGTAGTACGTCGCCCCACAGGCGGCCGAGACGTTGACATAGGCCCGCCCGATCATGTCGCCTCGGAGCTCGAGCTCGACCTCCGGCTTTCCGATGTGGAACCGCCGGCGGAACTCGGCGAGCACCGTCCCGGAGGGGGGATCGAAACCGCAAAAGGGCTTCGGAAAGCAAATCTCGACGTCATTCTCTTCACATATGGCCCGCGCTTCCGACTGGGCGGTCCCACTGACCCAGTCCCCCGCCTCGAGCGGCACGACGGCCCCGCGGGTGCCCGCGCCGCCGCAGCTCTTGAGGATCTCGATCAGAATCTGCTCGTGGATGTTGATGGCCAGGAGAATGTCGTGTGCCGGGATATCGCGTGGCACGTAGTCCCGGGGCTTTTCGAGAAGGTATGGCAGTATCGGCGGGAACGCGATGACGCCGGCGATGTTTTTCGCGAACTTGCGGTTGTAGGGCGTGCGGCAGGCGTTACAGTCCGGCCCGCAAGCGGAGCAAAAGCCCTCCTCAGCGACCAGGTTCCCGATGACCTTCTCGGCGTAGGGGCTGGTGAACTCCTGGGAATAGACGTCCTTCGGTTTCTCCCCGCTGGTACGCCGTTCGCTCCGAAGGATGAGGATTCTCATTGTCGCACAAAGGAGTCCGCGTAGATTTCCTTGTTCATGACCAGCTCGGCGGCGCGAGCCGCATTGGTGAGTTGTGTGTCCATGACATCGCAGATCGCCGCGTCCATGCCGTTGTTGATGGCCATGACCAGGAAGATGCGGTTGATCAGCTTCTTGTGGATGGTGCCGTTCGAGATGTTGGAGAGGCCGCACACGATGTGAGGCGGTGGGTCGGAGAAGAGCAGGAACTGGCGGGTGGCTTCCAGGATATGCCGCGCCTGGTCCTGCATGAACTTGAGTGGCATGACGATGGGGTCCAGGAAGACACTGTCCGGCGGGATACCGAGTTCCATGGCCTTGGCGAGGATAAGGCCCGCGTTCTCGACGCGCTTGTCGGCGTTCTGCGGGGTGCCCGTCTCGTCCATGACCACTCCGATGACCGAGGCGTTGTGCTCTGCCACGATGGGCATGATCGCGTCAAGCTTCTCCTGCGCCGCGGTGGTCGAGTTGACCAGGGCGGGCTTCTTGCAGGCCTTGATGGCCTCGGCGAGGATCGCGGGCTTGTTGGTGTCGATGCAGATGGGGGTGTCGACTGCGTCCTGTGTGGTTTCGATCATCCAGCACATGTCCTCGGGCTTGCCGGACACGGCGCCGAGGTTGACGTCGAGATAGGTGGCGCCCGCGTCGGTCTGCTTTCTGGCCCACGCCTGGATGGGCTTGGGGTCCTTATCGAGGACGGCCTGCTTGATCTTCTTGAAACCGGTGTTGATTCTTTCGCCGATGAAAATCATTTCGATCCTCCTCTGCGTAAAATGACGAATGACGAATGTCTAATCAATGACGAAGCCCAAATGTCCAAGGCTCTATTCAGACGCCAGCCCGGCGTTTTCGTCGGACAACCTTGTGTCAGCACTTGGCCTGAAACCGCCGGAGCGCCCGCGCCATCTTCCGGATGTCGCAGCCATATTTCGCCGCGTGGCGGTCCTTGATCTCCCAGAGCTCCTTGATGACGGCGTCTTCGCACATGTCATTCGGACTTCGGTGAAACTGGCGTATCGCCGTGACGTCAAGTCGCCAGGGACAGGGCCTTCTTCAGGGGCTGTGGCAGCCTTATCGGCACGAAGCAGTCGGCCGGATAGAGATAGTCTTCGCCCGATTCATCTATGACGCGAACGTACCGGTGATCAGCGGCGCGGGAGTCCGGCACGACCTCGTAGATCTTCCGGAGTTCGAGCGAGGCGGGGTATCCTTCGTTCTTGACACAAACGGCAAACTGCAGCTTCGGCTTACTTCGTGCCATGGCTATCCGTCCAGCATCCGCTTGATTTTGAGCTCCTTCCTGCCGACCCCATGCGCCTCGTACCAATGCACCTCAGCGGCACATATTGTACCATCGGGGAGGCGAATTCGGGCCACCCCTTTGCGTTTTCTCCAGCGTCCAGCTCCGTAGACTCTCCGCAGACGCGCGATTTCGCGGATCGACTTGCCGGTTGCGATTGTCTGGACCTCGCTGATTTCCCCGAGCAGATCGAAACTCATTGGCGCGGTCCCTGTGTTCGGCGGTATTCGTCATTTGCCATTCATCAGTTCATCAATAGTCTCTCGGGTAATGGCGATCGCGTCCGGATGCGCCAGCGTCAGGATGTCCGCGCCTGCCTGAAGGTACCCCGCCGCGGTGGTCGCTTCCCACCGCGGGCCCCTTTCTGCCAGCTTGCCCCATCCGGGCAGGATGTCCTCGTCGGCCAGGGCTTCCTTGACCTTCCACACCTCCCAGCCGACGTTCGCGATCTGGGGCAGCGCCATCATCTTGTCGCCCTTCAGCCCGGCGATCCTCACGCGCTCGAAGATGGTGTAGACGTAATCGAAGCCGTAACCGAGGGCCGCGGTGGTCTGGCACATCACCACGTCCTCCAAGCCGAAATCGATGTCCTGGAGAAGGATGTTCACCTGTTTGGCGATGTTGATGTCGACGGGGGCCTCGGCGATGAGCTTGTGCTTGTCCGCCTTGCCGATGGCGCCCAGGGTACGGTAGTTGGTCTCCGTGCACGGGCCGATCAGGCAGTTTTCGCCCTTAGCGGCCTGGGAGCACTCGGGCAGCACCTCGTTGTCCTTCTCTTCGTCGCCGCAGCCCCAGAGGATGAGGGGAACTTTTGCCGCCTCGAGGACGGCCTTGACGGTCTCCGCTGCCTCGGCGGGAGACCGGTTCTGGCCCGATGGTTCGGGGCCGAGGAGTTTCAGGCTGATGGCATCGACCTTGAACTCCTGGACGCATTTCTGTGCCCACTCGGCGGGCGAGTTGATCTCGTCGCCGATGGCCTGCTTGAGGATGTCCGGCCAGCCGTCCGGGACGACGTCGACCACGATACCCGCCACGACGGGGCGATGGGGGATCTCGCCCTCGAAGAGGAGGAACGGCAGGGTGGTCTCCCCGCCGACCGTGATGGTGCTCTCGCGCGTTCCTCCCTGCTCCTGGGTGGCGCCGATTGTCACCGTGTTGATCCGATTCGTCCACTTCTCTTTCACGTCCACGATTTCCATTTTTACGCTCCCAGCTTTTCCATGACCGCGTTCATTCTCAATGTCGCCACACTGTCCCCTAGCTCGTACAGGGATCGGCCCGCGAAGATCATCTCCTCAAGCGCCTCGTCGTGCGGGATACAGCCGAGGTACTCCATGTCCAGACCGTTCATTTTCTCCAGGACGGCGTGGGCCTTCTCGTCCGGGACCCCGTTGATGAGGACGCATTTCTGACGGACTTCGTTATGCACAGACGTGACCACTGCGTCAATCCGTCTCGCGCAGTCGATAGAGAGCGGGCTCCGATTGACGACCACGATGAGATAGTCCAGGCTCGACGCCGTCCTCCGGCTCAGGTGTTCCATCCCGGCTTCGCTGTCCATCACCATCCACTGGTACGAGGGCAGCAGCTTGTCGGAGAACCCCCGGAGCAGGTTGTTGACATAGCAGTAGCAGCCGGGGCCTTCGGACCGCCCCATCGCGAGGAAGTCCACGGTCTCCGTCTCCACGATGGTCTCGTGCAGCCCGGCCTCGATGTAGGCGGCCTTGTCCATTCCGGCCGGCAGCTTGCGGATCTCGGCCAAGGTCGACTCCCGGACGTCGCCGAGGGTCTCGGGGATATCGACGCCGAGCATGGTTCCCAGGTTCGAATCCGGGTCGGCGTCGATGGCGAGCACCGGCCCCGACGCATGCCGCTTGAGGTGCCGGATGATCAGCGCGGCGATGGTGGTCTTTCCGACTCCGCCTTTTCCCGTCACCGCGATTGTCTTTGCCATGTCAGTTCGCTCCGCGGTCAGCCGCGGTCCGTTCAACCACCGATGGGAACAGCTCGATGTCGGTGTGCGGCAGGAACATGGCCTGTCTGAACTGTTCCACGTAGTCGTTGGATCCCATGAGATCGTAGTTGGTCGTCCGGTTGGAGATCTGGTGGAGGGTCTCGCGGGCCTCACTGGAGAGGGCCGCGAGTTTCGCCCCCCATATCGAGGTGTTTCCCACGTACAGGATTTTCGAGATCGGCAGATCGGGAAACAGCCCGATGGCGATGGCGTTTTTCAGGTTGATGTAGTTTCCGAACCCGCCGGCGACGAAGAGGGTGTCGATGTCCGACACCTTGAGATTGAGGCGTTCGAGCATGATCCTCGCCGCGGCGAAGATCGCCGCCTTGGCCGTAATCACGTTGTCGATGTCATCCTGGGAGATGCTGATCTCTCGCTTCTTCAGGGTCTCGTTCTTCTTGGCGAGAGTGAACTTCCCGAGCCCGTTCTTGAAACGGGCCCGCGGATCGCTGCCCTGGATGAACTTCCCGCACCGGTCGATAATGTCCTTTTCGAGCAGCACGGCGATCAGGTCAATGATGCCCGAGCCGCAGATTCCGTCGGGCGGCCCGCCGCCGATCACTTCGTACCGGATGCGCCCGTCTTCCAGATAGACCTTCTCGATGGCGCCCCGGTGGGCCATCATGCCGCACTCGACCCCCGCCCCTTCCAGTGCGGGGCCGGCGGAGGCGGAGCAGGCGACGAGCCACTCCTTGTTTCCCAGGATGATCTCACCGTTGGTGCCGACGTCGATCATCATCCCGACGGCGTCCATCTCGTGGAGCCCGGTGGCCAGGATGCCGGCGGTGATGTCGCCGCCGATCCATCCGCCAATTCCCGGGACGGCGAACAGGAGCCCCCTCGGGTTGATTTTGATGCCGACCTCTGCCGCCCGGAAGGGAGGGGGTTCGATGGTGACGGCGATGAAGGGATCGCGCCGGATGTTCCGGGTCGGGATGCCCAGCAGAAAGTGCATCATGGCGGTGTTCCCGGCGCAGGCGACGGCGGTGATGTCTTTCAGGCTGACGCCGTTCTTT
>CAZDHT010000128.1:0-14115 GCA_964505325.1 uncultured Planctomycetota bacterium
GGGTCTGCGTCTTCGTTATCGGCGCGGCTTGACGGAGTCGCGTCGTCCCGCGGGCGATACGCCACTTCGTCGAAGTTGAAAAGGACCGGCTCCTCGTCGGCGGCGCCCAGCCCGGCGTGCCAGGTCCCGGCCGGGATGGCGCGGCTGAGCAGGCCAGTTGGGGCGCTCTCGAGGAACGAGAAGACGTCCGCGGCGCTCCGCTCAGCGCCGACCTCCTCCAGAGGGTGAGGCGAGATCCCGAGGCGCGATCGGTTGACGTCTCTGGCCCATACCGGCAGGGCGAAGCGCTTGTCGAGCCGACTGCTGTCCCACTGCACGGTGCGGCTGCTGGCGGCTGCGTTGTTATTGTCCTGGACCTCGGCAATGGCGTTCAGCGAATCGATGTGCGCAATCAAATGATATTCGGCCGGCAGCAGTTCGGGGACGTCGAGTATCGAGAGACGAACCGTCGTGGACTCGCCGGGCGGCAGCCGCACGGATACGACCTTGGCCGCGATCAGCGTGTCGGCGCCCGTGTCGAGCTGCGGGTCTGTCGAGGCGTACAGGTCAATTACTATTCTGCCCCGGGCCTCGACGTTTCCGTTGTTCGTCACCCGCACCGGCACCCTCGTGAGCTGCCCCTCCCTGGCATCGCCGGGGACCACCTGTTCCGGAAGCCGGGATGCGTTGAGCACACCGGTCAGATCGCGCTGCGGTTCCCGCCACTCCACGGTCCGGTCGCTCACGGCCAGGTTGTTCTCTTCGTCCAACTCGTGGATGGCGTTCCCGGTGTCGATGTCCGCGATCAGATACCAGTTGTCCACGTCCAGCTCGGGCACGTCCACTTTGGTGAACGAATACGTCCGCGAGATTCCCGGCAGCAGGTTCATCGAGAACAAATTGCTCGCGAGCAGGGTGTCACCGTTGCGGTTCAGCTCCTGGTCCGTCGATGCATACAGGTCGATCCGGACGTCGCCCTCGACTTTGATGGTGCCGCTGTTCGTGACCACGACCGCCACCCTGTCAAAGCGCCCGTCCTCGAAGTCGCCGGCCAGCACCCACTCCGGCAGCCACCTGGAATCGATGACCCCGGCGAGGTCGTTCCAGTTTGTCAAGGCCACTGTCAGCTCGTACTCTCCCGTGCTGCCGGCTCTGCCGCTCAACTCGGAGAGCGGGTTGTAGTCGTCGTTTCTGTACCCGCTGACCCCGATGTAGTAGGTCCCGCCGGTCGTGAAGTCGTAGCTGATGTACGAGTCTAACGACCACTCGCCCGAATCCGGGTCCGTGGCGTCGTCGTTGACGGTCAGTTCGGTGCCGGTCCCGTCGAACAGCCTCAGGATCGAGTCCAAGTCAGAGGAGTTCTCGTCCGCGTCGATGTCGAAGGTCATGCTCTGGCCCGCCGAGACCGCGAACGAATACATGTCGACATCGAGCGCACCGGCCGCCTCATCGCCGACCTCCGCGGAGACGGTGTCGGACGGGGAGATCGGTGTGGCGGTGGCAAGGGTCCCGTTCGCGTCGCTCGCGCTGCCGATGCTGCGGACGCGGAGCACGTAATCCCCGGTGTCTCCGCTGACGCCGGATGCTTCGGCGAACGCGGAGTAGCCGTCGTTCGGTGCGCCGCTCACCGCGACGTAGTACTTCCCTGTGGAGCCGAACGTGAATTCGATGTAGGGGTCCAGGCCGGACAGACCGCTGTCGGGGTCGGTTGCGTCGTCGGACAACTCCAGCTCGTTGCCCGCCGAGTCGAAGAGGCGGAGTTCGGCGTCCAGGCCGTATCCCAGCTCGTCCGCGTCGACGTCGAACCCGATGGTCTCTCCCGCGCTCACGTCGACGAGGTAGAAGTCAACGTCCAAGGCGCCGACCGGCTCGTCGCCGATCGTCGCCGACATCTGTGCCGGCAGGCTCCCGACGGAGCGGGCGAGCGGGATCGTTCCGTCGAAGTCCAGATGCACGCTGAACCCGCTGATCTGGAGGTCGTAGCTGCCGGTGGAGCCGGACGTCGCGCTGCCCGTGGCGAACGGGTCGTACGTGGTATTGGGCGATCCGGACACGGCGACGTAGTAGGTGCCGGCCCCCAACGCCGAGAAGTCGTAAGTGATTTCGGGATCGGCGCCGCTGGTGTCGTCGTTCTCATCCAGCAACACCCCGGCGCCGGTGAACAGCTTCAGGTACGCGTCGAGCCCGGCGCCCCCGGAGTCCAGGGCGATTGTCAGGCTCTGGTTGCTCTCCACCTCGACGGCGTAGAAGTCCACGTCCTTGTCGCCGATCGTCTCGTCCCCGATGGCCGCCGAATAGGTCACCGGCGCCGAGCCCAGGTCGGTGGCGGTCGAGATGGTCCCGTCCAGGTCCACGGTCCCGCCGAGGTCCCGGATCAGGAGCGTGTACGCTCCGGTGCTGCCGGACGTGCCGCTCCCGCTCGTCCACGGATCGTAGCTCGAGTTGTAGTAGCCGCTCACGCCGATGTAGACCGTCTCGCTCTTGGTGAACGTGTACTGGATGTATGAGTCGTAGGAGCTGATGTTGGTGTCGGGGTCGTGTGCGTCGTCGTTGTCAGCCAGTTCCTGCCCGTCACTGTCGAACAGCCGCAGCATCGAGTCGAGCTGGCCGCCCGATTCCTGGGCGTCGATATCGAATCCGATCTCCTGCCCGGCGGTCACGGGCAGGGAGTATATGTCGACGTCACGTCCCCCGATGTTCTGGGCGCCGTCCAACCCGACGTGACCGTTTATCGTCGCCGGGAAGGTGGGGGCCGGGTCGGCGTCACCGATGGAGCCGTTCGCGTCGGCGCCTCCGCCGCTGGAACTCCCCGTGAACACGCCCAGGAACTCGTCCCATTGTGTGTCGGCGACCAGGTCGAACTGCGCGGGGGAATAGCTGGGCGAAACCGTGTCGCCCTGTGCCGGGAAGTAGATGGAGAGCCCGGTGGCGCCCTCGCTTGGGCCGCTGTGATTGGCGATCACGGCCGATGCGTACGCGGTCTGAGCCGCGGTCGCCGCCGCGACGATGTTGGCGTTGCCCGCGAGATTGACCACGCCGTCGATGAACGAGCCCAGGTCGCGATAGTCGCGATCGGTGAAGAAACTGGCGTCCGTGCGGGCGGCGCCGATCGCGGCCCAGTCTGCGTCTTCGGCGATGACGGTGCTGGCAAAGCTGTCCAGCTCGCCGCCGAGGGTCTGGACTTCGGAGATGCCAACGGCGCTGAGCGTCTCCGCGCCCCAGTAGGACTGGCCATAGCGCGTTACGATGGCCGTGGCGAAGGCGGCAGGCGACTGGCCGGGACTCGCCGCCAGATCAGCGAGCAGTGTCTGGTAGGGCCAGCCGTCCCACGGCTCGGTCTGCTCCGACGCGACCATGATGTCGGCGTCGTCGCGGATTTCGTACGCCTGCTCCAGCATCCCCATCAAGCATGCGTCGAAGCCGACCAGGTCGAAGCTGACGCCCGCCGCCGAGAGCGCCTGCCCCACTTCGGCGACGGTCAGGTGGTCGCCGTTCGTGTCGTCCCAGCAGACGCCGGTCGTGCCACCGCCGTGATCCCACAAAATCAACGCGTAGTGATCGGCGGGGTAGCTGGACACGCCCCACTGAATGAAACTGGTCAGGCTGGCGGCCGACCCCATGTTGACTTCGCCAATGCTGCTGAACGAGGTGCTGATGGTGGAGGTGTTGGCGTCCTGGACGATACGGCCTCGGCGGGTGTCCGTCCAATTCCCGTTCGAACTGTCGTAGCCGCTGACGCGGTCGAGTTGCACGAGGACATTGACCGATGCCGTCGACCCCACGGTCTCCATTTCGTTCACGTCGTCAATGGCTGCATCTTCAAGGTTGTTGTCGCCGTCGAGATAGACCAGCACGGTCCAGTCCGCGTCGAGCAACAGCCGCGGCTCAAGCGGTTCGAAGATGATCGGCGGGCCTGACATGTCGCTCCGTCGTTTGCACTCCCCGGCTTTGCCGTCTCATCGTCGCGGACAGACACGAGCTCAGAGCCGCTCCATCCGCCAACTCACTCATTCTATCACCGTCACGTCAACTTGGCCATCGCCATTCAGTTCCATGCGATGATTCAGGCGCTCTGTGACTCCGGCGCGTCGGCGGCGCTTGACACAGCGGTGCGGGCTAATATAATGGCCCCCAGTCGCACGGGTGCCGGCGGTATCCGTACGCAGTGGGCTCTTTCTTGGGTCGCTTGTATACAGGGAAGAAGAATGAGAATCATTCAGGTGAAGGATGAGGAGGCAATGGGCCGGCGCGCAGCCGACCTGATTGAGGCGGAAATGGCGAGGCACGCCAACCCGGTGATCGGCCTGGCCACGGGCGAGACCCCCCTGCCGTTGTACCGGGAGTTGATCCGGCGCCATAAGGAGGAGGGGCTGGACTTCTCGACCACCATCACGTTCAACCTCGACGAGTACGTCGGCCTTCCGCCCGAACACGACGAGAGCTACCGTTACTTCATGAACAAGAATCTGTTCAACCACATCAACATCGTCAAGAAAAACACGCACGTGCCCGATGGCATGGCCGAGGACGTCGAGGCGTCCTGCCATGAGTACGACCGGATGATCGACGACTGCGGCGGCATCGATGTTCAGGTTCTGGGCATCGGCGCCAACGGGCACATCGGTTTCAACGAGCCGGGCTCGTCGCTCGGCTCGCTCACCCGGGTCAAGACGTTGACCGAGAAAACCATCCAGGATAACGCCCGTTTCTTCCCCAGCATCGACGACGTGCCGAGGCTGGCCATCACCATGGGGATCGGGACCATCCTCCACGCGGCGCACTGCCTCCTGCTGGCGAGCGGCGCGAACAAGGCCGATGCGATCAAGGCGGCGTGCGAAGGGCCCGTCACCGGGATGTGCCCTGCGAGCGTGCTCCAGCTCCACCAATACGCGACGGTTATCGTTACCGAGGACGCTGCGGGCGAGCTCACGCTGCGGGTCGAACATTAGCCCAGCCAAGAGGCTTGGGCGCTTCGACATGAACACAACGGGGACGGCCTCGTCCGAGGCTTCTCCCCGTTCTTTCCCTTTCATTACGTTCCTCCGCAGAGCGTGTGGAGATCGCGCTCGACCATTCGGCGCAGGGGCTGACATTTTCCCCATGGCCCACGCGCGCCCTCCGGCGCTTTTTCCTTGACCGCTTTCGGGCAGAGGGATAGAATTCGCACTGTGGCAGGAGGGACCTGCCTCGAGGAGTCTTTGTTGATCTGTTGTCCGACTGAAGCGGAAGGAGGGTAAGGTATGTCCAGGCACGGCATGGCGGTTTCCGTGTTGTTCGCCTCGGTGGTGCTGTTGGTGAGTGCGTCGGTTTGTCCGGTCGCGGAGGGGGCGCAGAGCCGGCTGCCGCTGGCCAGCCCCGACACCATCGCCGTGGTGCGCGTGAAGAGCATAGACGCCTTCATCAAGTCGGTCATCGACCTGGCGGGCCAGTTCGAGCCCGGCGCGGCGCCGATGATGCAGCAGCAGGTCAACGCGATGCTCCTGGGCCTGCCGGGCGTCGACCGGAACGGCCCTGCCGCGCTCCTCATCCTCGATCCGAAGAAGTTCGACGACCCGGCGGTCGGCCTGTTCACGCTGAAGGATCCCGCTCAGTTCAAGACCGTCAAGCTGGCGCAGGTCGAGGTGGTGGGGAACATCGGGCTGATAGCAGAAGACCAGATCGCGCTGGCTCAGGCGGCGCAGATGGTGAAGAACGCCGCCGTGAAGACCATCCCCACCGGCGACATGACCGGGATGGTCGCGGCGGCCGTCGACGTGGGCGGCTTGCTCAGGCGCTACAAGGCGGACATCCAGGGCCTGCTTCAAATCGCCAAGCTCCAGCTCGGCGGCGGCATGCGCGGGATGGAGCCCGCACCGCCCAATCCGACCCAGACGATGGCGCTAAAGGCGCTGGATTACCTGATCAAGGGCATCAACGAGCTGGAGAAGCAGGCCGGCCTCGTTCAGGTCGAAGCTACCCTGGGCAAAGACCTGATCAAGGTCACGAGCTTCTTCGAGGCGACTCCTGGCTCGGACTTCGCCAGGTTCCTCGCGAAGAACCGGCTCCCGGCCAACCGCGCGGTGGCGAATTACCTGCCACGGGGCGCCTGGATGACGTCGATCGCATCGTACGATCCGGCAAGTTACGCCGAAGCCTACGTCGGCATGCTCCGAATTGGGTGGGACATCCTGGGGCTGAAGAAGACGGAGGCCGATGCTATCAGCAAGGCGCTGGAAGACTGGTTGAAGAACCTGACCGGCCTCCAGGCGGGGGCGGGCGTCGCCAGCAAGGACGGCGGATACGGCGGCGTGGGACTGTATGGCATGAAGGACCGGGCCGCGGCAAGGCAGCACACGAAAGCGCTCGTCGCGCTCACTGGCACCGGCACCGTGGGCAACTTCCTCAAGAAGTACGGCATTACCGCCGCACTGAAAGAAAAGCACCGGGAGCACCTGGGCGTACCGATCGATCAGGTCGAGGTGGCGTTTGACCTGGACAAACTGCTCGGCGCCATTCCCATGCCCATCCCGCCCGATGCGCGGCCGATGATGAAGCAGCAGTTGAGCCAGATGCTGAAGATGTCCTACGGCCACTCCGACAAGATCGTCGGCGAGCTTGCCTACGGCAGCAAGCTGATGGTGATGGCGTACGGCCCGAGCGTCCAGGACACCATGAACCAGCAGGTCGCCCTGATCAAGTCGGGCGGCGCCGACGGGATCGGCAACGTGGGTTGGTACAAGACGGCCCTCAACGCGCACCCCAGCAAGTCGTTCGCCGTGGGGCATCTCTCCCTGTTCAGCTACCTGGAAACTGTCACCACGATGATGGCGAAAGCCACGCCCGACGCAGGGATGGTGATGGGTATGTTTCCCAAGCGGTCGGAGCTTCCGAAAGATGAAACCCCCATCACGTCCTCCGCGCGCGTGGAAGGGAACAGGTGCGTCATGGACGTCCTCGTTCCCATGAAGCCCATCCGTGATATCGTCGACGCGGTGAAGAAGAAGATGGGCGGCATGATGGCGCCGCCGCCGCCGGGCGGACGGGTGGATGAGTTTTAGCCGTCCGCCGCGTTGAGCCGCAGCCCGAGCCTGGAAACCGAAATCGGCCGAACAACCGCAGGGGATTCATGAACACCGGTCCATCAGGCTCCTTCCGATCCATCGCCGAGATCTGGGAGAGCGTGCCGGAGCGCCTGGGCGACCGGCGCGGCGCCAGTTACGCCGGCCGCGATTTCTCCTATCGCGAACTGCACGAGACCACCCGGCGCATCTCCGCCGCCTATACCGAGCGCTTCGGCCTCCGCCGCGGCTCGTTCCTCGCCATCGCCATGCCCAATTGCATCGAGTTCTACCTCGCTTACTGGGCGGCGGTCCGAAGCGGAATCGTGGTTGTGCCCCTCAACACGCGGCTCCTGCCGCGCGACATGCTGGCCGTGGCGGACGACGTCAACGCCGGCCTCCTTCTCACCCACGAAGAGATTTGGCCGTCGCTGGAAGGACTGGAGCGGCCGGCGACGACGGTCGGCGTCGACGTGGACGCGGAGGGCGTGATTCCGTTCGCCGAACTCGCCGGGCATGAAGGCGGCGCCGATGCCGATCCGGACATTCAGCCCGACGACCTGATCCTCATCATGCACACGTCGGGCACCACCGGAAAGCCCAAGGGCGCGATGGTCACCCACGCCGACCTGCTGTTCAACATCGACATCGCCATCCACGCCCACGAGCTGACAGGCGATGACATCCATCTCCTCGTCGCGCCGATGTTCCATTGCACCGCGCTGTACAGCATGCTGCCCAGCTCGGCGCTGCTCGGCAGCCAGATCGTCATCGCGCCCGCGCCCGACCTCAACGACATCGTCAACCTGGTCGAGGCCCACCGCTGCACCACCCTGTTCAGCGTGCCGACCATGTTCCATTTCCTGACGTCACGGGCGGACATAGACCAGCGCGACCTGCGAAGCCTGCGGCTGCTCGCCTACGCCGGGGCGCCCATGCCGGTGAGCACGATCAACAAACTGCGCGAGAAATTCCCGTGGGTCAAGCTTCACAACTTCTTCGGCCTGACCGAAACCATCGCCATGACCCACGTCCTGCCCGACGCTGACGCCGCCCGCAAGCCCGATTCCATCGGCAAGCTGCTGCCCGGCATCCAGCAGAAGATCGCCCGTGAAAACGGCACCGAGGCGCCGCCGGGCGAGGTCGGCGAGCTTTGCTTCCGCAAGGAAAACGTTGTCCGCGATTACTGGAACCGGCCCGGCCTGATGGGCCAATCCATCCGCGACGGATGGTTCCACACCGGCGACCTCGCCACCCACGACGAAGAGGGCTACGTCTACATCAAGGGCCGCAAGAACGACATGATCATCGTCGGCGGCGAGAACGTATACGCGGCGGAAGTCGAGAACGTCATTCGCGGGATGCCCGGCGTGCGGGACGTCGCCGTGGTCGCGGCGCCGGCGAAGGGAATCCGCGAGGCGATGGGCGAACTCGTCCGGGCGGTCGTCGTGCCAGAGCCCGGCGCCGCACTGACCGAGCTGGATGTCAAACGTTACTGCAACGACAAGCTCGCCGGCTACGCGGTCCCGCAGATCGTCGAGTTCCACGACTCGCTCCCCCGCACCGCATCGGGCAAGGTGATCAAGCACGAGCTGTAGGACCGACGGGAACGGGCTCGACCTCTCACACCGAGCGTGACTACCGCGGAAGAATCTCCCGTGTCCTCGGATGCGCAGCGTCCCAAATCCGTTGCTTTCCGACGCCCTTCGGCGATAATGGCTCATGGGGCATCGATCGGTTGTCAGTGCTCGCGCGGTGAGCGCAGGAGGCGGTGCGATGACAGGGCAAGGCAGTCGAAAAGGGCGGCCGCTCGGGTGGTTCGGGCGCCTTGCGTGCGTGGCGGTGGTCGGCGCGCTGGCGGTGGCTGCGGTGGCGATTTACCGAGCCGATTCCGCCCCCGTGCCCAAGGCCGAGCCGGACAAGTGGTCGCCGCCGCAGTTTACAGCCAGGCAGAGCGAACGCGACGCAATGGTCCGCACCATCCGACGCTATGGCCTCTCGGACGAGGCCGTGCTGAAGGCGATGGCCGCCGTGCCCCGGCACGAATTCGTCCCCGCCGGGCGTTCCAGAATGGCCTACGCCGACACCCCCCTCCCCATCGGCCACGGCCAGACCATCTCGCAGCCCTACATGGTCGCCGAGATGACCCGCCTGTTGAAGCTCACATCGAAGTCGAAGGTCCTGGAGATCGGAACCGGCTCGGGCTACCAGGCGGCGGTGCTCACCCAGTTCACCAAGCACGTGTACTCGGTCGAGATCATCAAGCCGCTGGCCGATGCGGCGGCGGCGCGGCTGAAGCGCCTCGGTTACACCCCCGCCACGGTCCGCCATGCCGACGGCTACCACGGGTGGAAAGAGGAGGCGCCGTTCGATGCGATCATCGTCACCTGCGCCACCGGCCGGATTCCGCCGCCGCTCATCAAACAACTCAAACCCGGCGGCCGGATGGTGATCCCCCTCGGCGCCCCGTTTGCCGTCCAGTCGCTGATGCTGGTCGAGAAGGGGAAGGACGGCAAGGTCCGCAGCCGTTCCCTGATGGCCGTCCAGTTCGTGCCGCTCACCCGCCAGAAGAAGTCCGAGTGACGTGATGCGCGTGCTTCGGATACGCCTCGCCATCGCCCTCGTTTCAATGAGCACGATCGGCCTCGAGCTGGCGCTGATGCGGGCGCTCTCGCTGCGGTTCTGGAGCCACTTTGCCTACATGGTCATCGGCGTGGCTCTGCTGGGGTTCGGCGCCAGCGGCACGATGCTGAGCCTGCTCCGCTCGAAGATACTCGGGAGACCAGACCGGTGGATGTGGCCGCTGACGCTGTCGTTCGCGCTCAGCGTCCTGGTGGTCCCGCGCGCCGCGCAGCTTGTCCCGCTTAACGTGCGCTTCCTCGCGTGGAACCCGGGCCAGGTCGTTTACGTGCTGCTCGTCGAGCTGCTGATGCTCGTCCCTTTCTTCCTCGCGGGTGCGGTGGTGGGTATTGCCCTGATGGACCAGCCGGACCGGATCAGCGGGCACTACGCCGCCAACCTCATCGGCTCGGGCTTGGGCGCGGCCCTGATTGTCCTGGCCATGTATCACTTGACCACCGGCCAGTTGTTCACGGCGCTGGCCGCCGGGGGATACGTGGCCGCGGCACTGCTCGTCCCCTGGGGCCGGCCGCGCGCCGCGGTCTGGCCGGTGCTCGCCGCCGGCG
The DNA here is from genome assembly GCA_964505325.1 of uncultured Planctomycetota bacterium. Taxonomy (GTDB): domain Bacteria; phylum Planctomycetota; class PUPC01; order PUPC01; family PUPC01; genus CAZDHT01. The sequence goes on from CAZDHT010000128.1 coordinate 10,202, forward strand.
TCATTGTCCTGCTGGCTTGGCTCGCGCCGTGGGAGCCAGCCCTCTCGCAGTACAAGACGCTCTCGTACCTGAAGAGCTTCCCGGGGACGAAGACGATTCTCCGCGCCGAGGGTCCGCTCGGGCGGATCGACGTCGTCGAAGGGCCGGCGGTGCGGCAGGAGCCGGCGCTGAGCTTTCGCTACGAGAAAGAGCTGCCGCCGGGCGTCGTGCTCGTGCTCGACGGCGAACAGGCCAGCCCGGTGTACCAGTGGTCGCGGGCGGAGGATTGGGCATTCATGGACTACACCACCCAGGCGGCGGCGTTCCACGTGTGCAGGGAGCGGCCGCGGGTACTCGTGGTCGGCGCCGGCGGCGGCACCGACATCGGCTTGGCGCTCTACCACCGGTCCGCCGCCGTGGTCGCCCTCGAAATGAATCCGCAGGTCATTGCAGCGATGACCGGCCCGCTGCGCGAGCGCGGGGGCAACATCTACCTGGCGGATTCGGTCGAGGTGATCAATCAGGAGGCGCGTGGATACCTCGCCACGACCGACCGCAGGTTCGACGTCATCCAAGTCCCGCCGATCGGAGCCTTCGGGGCGTCGGGGGCGGGGCTCTACGCAACCCGCGAGTCGTATCTCTACACCGTCGAGTCGTTCGAGACGATGCTCGACCACCTCAGCGAGGACGGCGTGCTTTGCCTCACACGCTGGGGCTGGACGCCGCCCCGCGACGAGCTGCGCGCGTTCCACATGCTCGCCGAGGCGCTGCGGCGCCGCGGCCTGGGACCGGCGACGCGCCTTGCGATGATACGGTACTTCACGACGCCGAACCCCACGGTCACCATACTCGCATTCAAGCGGGCGTTGACCCCGCGCCAAACACGGACGCTGCAGACTTTCTGCCAGGACCGCAACTTCGGACGGTGCTGGCTCCCGGACCTGGCGCCGACAGAGGTCAATGAGTTTCACGAGTTGCCGCGGCCCTACTACTTCGAGGCGGCAAAGGAACTGCTGGGGCCCGGCCGAGACGCGTACTTGTCGGCGTACCCGTTCGAGATTACGGCCGTGACCGATGACCGACCGTACTTCTTTCTGACGTTCCGCTGGCGCGCCCTGCCGATGCTGGCCTGGCAGGCGCGCGGCCGGGGGCCGGCCCACCTGCCGCTTGGCTACCTGATGTCGGTGGTTGCCGTAGGGCAGGGTATCCTGGTCGCCGCCGCACTGATCCTCTTGCCGCTGCTCGTGCGGATTCAGTCGCTCCGGTCCGCTCGGCGCAGAGCCGCCGTCTTCGCCTACTTCCTGGCGCTCGGCCTCGGCTTCATGCTGCTCGAGATGGGCTTCCTCCAGAAGCTGATCCTGTATCTGTCGCACCCGATCTACTCGGCGGCCGCCGTGATCGCCAGCTTCCTTGTGTTCAGCGGGCTGGGCAGCCAGTTCAGCCGCCACTGGAAGACGCGGCCGAAACGCGTCGTCGCCGCCGCCGCGACCGTGATCATTATCATTTCCCTAGCTTATTCGCTTGTGCTGGACGGGTGGCTTGGGTTGACGCAGGCCCAGCCGATCGCCCTGCGATTCCTGGTGGCGTGTGCGACCATCGCCCCGCTCGCGTTCGCAATGGGTCACATGTTCCCCACGGGCCTCCGGCAGGTCGGCAAGGACCAGCCGGGCCTTGTGCCGTGGGCGTGGGCGGTGAACGGATTCACGTCGGTCGTGGCGACGGTTGCCACGCCGCTCCTGGCCGCGGAGGTCGGCTTCGGGGTGGTCATTCTCACCGCGACCGTCTGCTATGCAGCAGCAGGGATTGCCTCGCGATGGGTGACCGAAGGATAGCTGAGCTTCGCAAAACGGTCCGCTCCTGCACGCTGTGTCCGCGCGAATGCCGAGTGGATCGGACGGCCGGCCAGGTCGGCGCGTGCCGCATCGGCGAGCGCGCGAAGGTGGCGTCCGCCGGCCCGCACTTCGGCGAAGAGCCGGTGCTGGTCGGGCCCGGCAGCCCCGGACGCTCCCGTCAACAGCGGCAGCAGGACCAGGACGCACAGCGGGCAGAGGGCCCGGGCAATGAGCGGCGGGCGCGCAAGCGTGCGAAGCGCGGGTGTGACGACGGGCGCTTCCACGACGATCTCAGAGTGTGTGAATTAATCGCCGCAATGCCGAAAATCGGGCATCTTGCCTACGTAAACACAGGACTTACAGAGCCTTTTTCGCGGCGAAAACGATTCTTTCACAAACTTTCAGTCTTCCTCCTTGGGGAGTATGAACTTAATCGCTTCGGGCGCTTTGCGCCATGCGGACTTGAGCACGGGGAACTGATCCTTGGCGACGGCAATCTCCGCCTTTCGGTCTCGGAGCAGGCGGAGCAGGCAGGCGCGGGCCTCGCGCGTGGCGACCAGCGCCCGGAGGTACTTGACGCGCTGTTCCCGGGTGGGCCTGGCAAGAGCGGCCGTCATCACACCGCTGAGGTACCGCTCGGCGCCGCCCTTCTTAAGCTCGTGGCGCCCGGCCGGGGTCTTCAGGTATTGCCAGAACGCCGCCCCGGCGACGTCCGGCTCGCCCGATCCCAACGCGAGCGCTCGGAGTTCACGAGCCACATCGGCGGCGAGGTGGCTCACATCAAGACGTGGCAGCAGCAGGTCGGAACCGGCTCGCCACTTCTCGGCGTGGCAGATGGCCTCACGCACAACAGTCTCGACGTCGGCGGCCGCTGCGGGGCCGAACTGGTGAAGCAAGACGAGCGCCAACTCGACGATGCTGCGCCCCCGCTCGCCGAGGCGCGAAGCCAGGTACTCGCGGCGGACCAGAGGGCGAAGCAGCGCTCGCGCCTCGGCGTAGTGGACGTGTCGGGGACGAAATACCTCCCATGTGAATCCGTTCGGGTTCCAGCCGCGAAGCTCGAGATGGACCGCGACGAGGTCCTCCGGACGCGTATCCTTCGCGTACGTGGTCCAGAATGCCTTGGGCCACTTGCTGGGGGCCAAACGGACGATGCGCAGGGCCGCCGCGAGCCGATCCCCCGGGCCTGCGAACTTCGGATCTTTGAGCAGCGCCTCCCACCGGGGCCGCAGATAACCCGTACCGAAACCGACGTAGTCCCACACCACCGCTTTCCGAACTTCCGGGTCGCCGGAGTTGAGGAGCGCGTCGCAGAGCAGGTCGTACTGGTAGTTGCGCATCTTCTGGTGCCCAGAGTACTGGTCCCCGCCCATCACGGTCTGGGCGGTAAGCTGCGGGTAGCCGCGGAACCAGGCGATGATGTCGCTCTTCTTGCCGGTGAAGACACGTTCGCCGTCCCACGTGGCCTGAGACGGGGCCCAGGCAACTCGGCCGGAGACCGGTCTCCCCCGGAGGGTGGACTTGCCGTTTATCTCGTCGCAGTCAGCCTTGGTGAGCGCAATGCTCGGCGGGCAGAGCCGTGTTTCCGCGGGGCGGGCGATGCTCGCGCAAGCGAGCACGAGACAGACGGCGATCAGGCAGCGGATGGAGCGGCGGGACATGAAACACCTCCTGATCGATAGGAGCACATCCTCGCGCTCGTGCGGGCCCAATTCGTCGGCGCCGTCACCGGGCAGGCTCGCACACGTCCGTTCGAGGTTGACCTGGTCGGACCTGGTCTGGACACTGGTCAAGGCGACGTCGAATTCGGGACAGATCGCCACGTATCCGTCACCTTCTCGCTGAAGCAACGCAAAGAACGTTCGCACAGGCATGTCTTGTCTCCTCAAGCCCCACGCGTTATCCTATCAGCGGGAAGGAAGCAATACAAGCAGACGAGGATTCGCTTGGGCGAGGATGACCGCCGAACGCGCACGCAAACTCACGGAAACGCTGCGCTCCTGCGCGCTGTGTCCGCGCGAGTGCCGGGTTGACCGCACGGCCGGCCAGATCGTCCGCCTTTCGGCGCTGCTCCTTCTTGTACACGAACGCCCACTTCTCGTC
>CAZDHT010000129.1:0-14052 GCA_964505325.1 uncultured Planctomycetota bacterium
GCGACGTCATCGACGCCGGCACCGGCACCCCCCGCCTGCACGTGCGCGCGGCCGGTACGGGGCCGATTGAGAGCGTCGAGGTGCGCAACGGCCTGGAGACGGTGAGGGTGCTCCGTCCGTATCGCGGCGCGGACCTCGGGCGCCGCATCAAGATCGTATGGAGCGGAGCCGAGGTGCCCGGGCGGGCGCGGAGCGTGGAGTGGGACGGCGGCCTCTGTGTGAAGGGCAACACCATCGTGAGCGTGAAGCCCATTAATTTCTGGAACGCCAACCAGCCGCTGGAACGGATCGGCAGGAACCAGCTCGCGTGCAAGTCGGACACAACGCGCGGACTCGCCGGTATGATCCTGACCCTGGCCAGGGTGAACGCGGGGACACTCGAGATGGCGACAGCTCAGCGCCGGGTCAGGTGTGCCATCAAGACGGTCGGGCTCCGGCCCAGGACCTGGCACTGCGGCGGCCTGCGGAAGAAGCTCGAGGTCTATCGGCTTCCCGACCGGCGGCGGTCGCACGAGTTCTCCTTCTCCTTGGCGCTGAACACAGTGCACGAGGGCGACAATCCCATCTACGTCCGCGTTCAGCAGGAGGACGGGCACATGGCGTGGACAAGCCCGGCGTACCTGGTGGGCGCCCAAGGCCGGTGAAAGGAGACGGGGATGAGAAGACAAGGCCTGCGTTCTGCCGCGGTGATCCTGGCCGCCTGGGCTGTCGCGGCGGTCGCGGCGGGCGCCGAGAACAGACCGGCAAAGCTCGAGACGCCCGAGTCCGTCACCCAGGCGTACTTCGACGCCATGCAGGCGGGCCGGGTGAAGGACGCAATGGAGTACATGCATCCGGAAGCCCTGAAGCAGTTTCGGGACACGCTGCTCTCCCTCGTGGAGATGGTGGAGATGATGGACAGGGATCGGCCCGCTCGCCGCCGGTTCTTCGCGATGTTCGACGGCGTTGAGGACACGGCGGCCCTGAGGAAGTTGAGTCACAAAGCCCTGGTCGCGTCATTGCTGAAGGGGATAATGAAGCTGCAGCCGGGTTCCAGAGAGAGCCTTGCCAAGGCGAAGATTAAACTGATCGGCCACGTCAAGGAGGGGGACTCTCTTGCTCACGTGGTCTATCGGATGGAGGTCTCCGTGCAGGGATCAACCGCATCCCGGGTCTCGGCCATCAGCCTTCGGCGTCATCGAGCCGGCTGGCGCCTGCTGCTCATGACGGAGATCAGGAACGTGGTCGAAATGATCCGGAGCAGCTTGTCGAAGAAGACACCCTGATTCGTGCGACTTCCCGGTTTGGGGTGTCCCGGTGGTGGTGGCGCTGACGGTGCAGTTGCTCCGGGGGCGCCAGCCCTGGAGCAAGCTCCTGGACTATCGCGTCGGCTTCCTGCTGGTCATGTCGGTGCTGGGGCTCCTGATCCTGCTCGCCGGCCTCGAGCACATTTGGAGAGCGCGGAAGCTGGTCGCCCAGGCGAGACGCCTGAAACAGTCGGGAACCCAGGACGCGCCCGGCGTGTAGCGCGCACAGAAATCGTGGGCGAGCCGAGAGCCGGGAATCCGGCGCGGACGAACGGAAGCGGCAGAGGACAAGGAGGACAGCATGGCGGGTGAGCACATGGATGCGCTCGGCAGCCGGACAATATGTCAGATCGCGGTGGTGGTCCGCGACGTCGAGAGGTCGGCGAAGACCTATGCACACCTGTTGGGGGTCGATGTGCCTGGTTACCACTTGACCGGCCCGGAGGAGGAGACGAACATCCGTTACCGAGGCAGGCCCACCCAGGGCCGCGCCAAGCTCGCCTTCCTCCAGATGGACAATATTTCGCTCGAGTTGATCGAGCCGGTGGGCGGGCCGAGTATCTGGCAGGAGTACCTCGACGCGAACGGCGAGGGCGTTCATCACATTGCCTTCCGGGTCAAAGGGATGGACGAGCACGTCGCGATGCTCGAAGAGAAGGGAATGCCCGTCGTTCAGACCGGTGACTACAAGGGCGGCCGCTACAGCTACGTCGACAGCGCGGCCAAACTCGGCGTGCTCCTCGAGCTTCTGGAGAGCTGCCCTTGACGCGCGCCGTTGAGAGGACGCGGCGCCCCCGCGGCGTCGGCGACCGCGGCGGCGGTGGTCCCGTCGATTGTGTAGAACCCGCCGGTGCCATTGCGTCAAAACCACTTGACCCGAGCGCCGCGGTCGACTATCTTTCTGGTCAACTTGCGGCTCCGACGGGATGACGTCCGACTCGAAGCGCTGAAAAGGAACTCCGCCATGAAAGCTGTCCTGGTGATGTACGACTCGCTCAACCGTCACCTGCTGCCGCCGTACGGCTGCGACTGGGTGCACGGGCCGAACTTCAGCCGCCTGGCCGAAAAGGCGGTCACGTTCGACACCAGCTACATCGGCTCCTCGCCGACCATCCCCATGCGGCGGGAGCTGCACACCGGCCGGTACAACTTCCTGCACCGAAGCTGGGGCCCGGTCGAGCCGTTCGACGACTCGATGCCCGAGATCCTCAAGAAGAACGGCGTGCACACCCACCTCGTCAGCGACGGCTATCACTACTGGGAGGACGGCGGCTCGACCTACCACAATCGCTACTCGACGTGGCATTTCAACCGCGGCCAGGAGGGCGACTTCTGGAAGGCCGACCTGAACGATCCCGACATCCCCGAACCCAACCCGGAACGCCGCGGCGTCATGCAGCACCAGGACTGGGTCAACCGCGCGTACATGCCCGATGAGAAGGACTGGCCTCAGTCGCGGACGTTCGCCGGCGGGCTCGAGTTCCTCCGCACCAATCACCAGCACGACAACTGGCTCCTCCAGGTCGAGACGTTCGATCCGCACGAACCGTACTTCGTGCCGCAGCGGTTCAAGGACCTCTACGATCACGACTTCGGCAAGTTCGCCAACGACTGGCCCGTGTACCGCGCGCTAACCGACGAGGATTCGGAACTGACCGAGCACTACCGTTTCCTGAACGCCGCGCTGATCAGCTTCTGCGACCACTCGCTCGGCACCGTGCTCGACGCGTTCGACGAGCTCGGCCTCTGGGACGAGACACTCTTGATCGTGACCACCGACCACGGCTTCCTGCTTGGCGAGCACGGCTGGTGGTCGAAGTGCTCGATGCCGTTCTACGACGAGATCGCGCGGACGCCGCTGTTCGTGTGGGACCCGCGGGGCAAGGTGAGCGGCGAGCGGCGGAAGAGCCTTGTCCAGAAGATCGACCTCGCCCCGACGCTGCTCGAGTACTTCGGCGTCGACCGGACGCCAGACATGCAGGGCGTGCCGCTGCGCGGCCCCGTCGCGACCGACACACCCGTCCGCGAGGCCGGCCTCTTCGGCATCCACGGCGGGCACGTCAACGTCACCGACGGCCGTTACGTGTACATGCACCCGCCGGCTTCCGCCGAGAACGCTCCGCTGTTCAACTACACCGTGATGCCGACGAACATGCGCGGCTTCATCGCGTTCGACGAGCTTCGCGGCGCGGAGCTGCACCCGGGGTTCACCTTCACCAAGGGCTGCCCCGTGCTCAGGGTGCCGGCGGGGAGCAGGCGCGGCGCCGGCGCGTACGACTTCGGGAGCATGCTGTTCGACACCGAGGCCGATCCGAAACAGGAAAACCCCATCGAGGACGACGCGGTCAAAGGGCGGATGACCGAGCACATCGTCCGCCTGATGAAAGCCACCGACGCCCCGCCCGAGCAGTACGAGCGGCTGGGCCTGTCGGCCTGAGCGGAGCGGTCAGTCGGGGAATCGCCCTAACTGGTCGTTGCTGAAGGTCCACTCCGGGGTTTGCAGTGGGCGGGCCCGGTCCACGGGATACCAGGGACTGAGGGCCGAACCGGGGTTCCGCAACACGTGGATCTCCTGGGCGGGCATGTAACTTTGGGCGAGGAGCATCACGCGCCCGCCCTGGCGGTCGGCGGCCACGTCCAGCACAATCACCGCGTGGCCGGGGAATCCGCCCTTGATGAACACCTGGCCCGGCTCGACCTCCGAGGCGGCGCTCACCGGGCTTAATTCTTTTTCGAGCGACGCGGAGCCGGCGTAGGTAAAGACCACGTCGAGATACTTGCGGAAGCCGGCGTAGCTCGCGTCGGGTCGGGCGGTCCTGGACCACGACACCGCGCGGCCCCGGACGTGGGGCCGGTATCCGCCCTTCCACTTCACCCATTCCGCACGGTCGCCGCTGGTGAAGTTGAAGGCGATTTCGTCGGCCCGGCCGCGGCACAGCAGGTACTCGGCCCGGAGGCGGATGACGGCGTCGGCGCACTGCTGGAGGTCACGCCCGCCCACGTCGATGTCCAGCACTGCGTGATGGACCGACTGGTCGCTTTTGAGGCCCCCGTTGTGCAGCCGGACCTCCGGCCGGCCTGGTTTGACCGGCAGGCTTCTCAGCCAGGATCCGAAACTTCCCTTGGCGGCCGGGATGCGCCCGTAGCCGGGTGGGGGCGGGATCCGCTCCCAGACGGGGCGCGACTGCTCGCCGTGCGGCCACGGATGAGCAAACGCCTCGCCCTGGTATGCGGGCGCGGGCTTATCGCGGCCCGGCGGGGCCGCAGCCGGCTCGTCCCGCTCGCCGCATCCGATGGCGGCCAGAAGCACTATGAGGAACAGGGAGCGTTTCAAAACACGAAAGCGGTCCTTCTGCCGAATCGAATTGGGCGGGTTCCTACGCCTCGCCGTCGGCTGCGTCGTCCTTCTTCGCCGCCGCGGCCTTGCTGGCTTCTTCCTTCCGCAGCAGCTCGGCCCAGTTCTTCTCGATCTGCTCCTGGTGCCAATCGATGACGCCTTCCTTGTCCTCGGTTACGACGTGCTTGAAGCGGCCCTGAAGCTTGAACCATTCGACGACAGGGACGATTTCCTTGGGCTTGTAGTTGACCTTCCAGGCGCCGTGGTCGACCTCGTAGAGCGGCCAGTAGCGGGTCTCGACGGCGACGCGGGCGACTTCGATGGAGTCCTCTGGCTTGTGGCGCCAGCCGCGGTGGCACGGCTGGAGGATGTTGATGAACGCCGGGCCGTCGATCGCGAGCGCCCGCTCGACCTTTTTCATGAAGTCGAGGTGGTTCGAGACCGACGCCTGGGCGGCGTAGGGGATGTGATGGGCGATCATCACGGCGGTGAGGTCCTTCCGCTGCTGCTGCTTGCCGGGGATGACCTTGCCGGCGGGGCTGGTGTTGGTGGCGGCGCCGCGGGGGGTGGCGCTGGACCGCTGGATGCCGGTGTTCATGTACGCGTTGTTGTCGTAGCAGATGTAGAGCATGTTGTGGCCGCGCTCCATGGCGCCGGAGAGCGACTGGAGCCCGATGTCGTAGGTGCCGCCGTCGCCGGCGAACGCGATGAAGTTGATCTTTTTATCCTTGGGGATTCGGCCGCGGCGCTGGAGGGCGCGATAGGCGGCCTCGGCGCCGCTGATGGTCGCGGCGGAGTTCTCGAACGCGCAGTGCACGTAGGGGACTTTCCACGCGGTGTATGGGTAGATGGTGGTCGAGACTTCCATGCAGCCGGTGGCGAAACCGATCACGGTGTCGGGGCCGGCGACGTGCAGGACCTGCCGCAGGATGGCGGGTGCGGAGCAGCCGGCGCACGACCTGTGGCCGGGTGCGAGCAGCTCGGGGTTTGCTGACATCTTCTTGAGGCTAATCGCCATTGTGTCACTCCTCTGTGGGTCGTATAGGTCCTATAGGTCTTATAGGATGTATCGTTCTCTCACTCTCGCAGGCCCTTGTACCGGTAGAGCTCGCCCGGGTCGCCCGCTTCCTTGATCTTGACCAACTCGTCGAGAATGCTCTCGATCTCGGTCGCGTTGATGTCGCGCCCGCCGAGACCGTAGACGTAGTTGACCAGGAGCGGGCACCCGCCGTTTACGAACGAGCGGATCTCGTTGAACAACGGCCCGCCGCGCAGGCCGAACGAGACGGAGCGGTCCATCACCGCGACGCATCCGACGGCCTTGACGAGCTCGGCGATCTCGTCGCCGGGGAACGGGCGGAACATTCGGAGCTTGAGCATGCCGGCCTTGATGCCCTTTTCGCGGGCTTGGTCGACGGCCACGCTCGCCGTGCCGGCAGTCGAGCCCATCGCCACGACGGCGACGTCGGCATCGTCAAGCTTGTACTTCTCGAAGTAGCCGTACTCGCGGCCGGTCAGTTCGCCGTACTCCACCCCCACGTCGAGGATCACCTGCCGGGCGTTCTCCATCGCCTCGACCTCCTGCCGCTTGCACTCGAAGTAGTAATCGGTCAGGTGCAGCGGGCCGATGGAGATGGGGTGCTCGGTGTCGAGCAGGCTGAAGGCGGGATTGTACTCGCCGACGAACTTCTGCGCCGCCTCCGGGCCGATGACCTCGACCGACTCCATCGTGTGGCTGAGGATGAAGCCGTCGAGGCAGACCATCACGGGCAGGAGGACGTCTTTGTGCTCGCCGATGCGGAAGGCCTGGATGACGTTGTCATAGACCTCCTGCGCGTTTTCACTGAAGAGCTGGATCCAGCCGGTGTCGCGGCAGCCCATCGTGTCGCTGTGGTCGCAGTGGATGTTGATCGGGCCGCTCAGCGCGCGGTTGACCACGGGCATCACCACGGGGAGGCGGGTGGAGGCGGTGATGTAGCATATCTCCGCCATCAGCAGGAGCCCCTGCGACGAGGTGGCGGTGATGGTCCGGGCGCCGGCGGCCGCGGAGCCGAAGCAGGCGCTCTGGGCGCTGTGTTCGGACTCCACCGGGACCAACTCGGTGTCTACCACGCCGTCGTTAACATACGACGAAAACTTGTGCATCAGTTCGGTCTGGGGCGTAATCGGGAACACCGCCGCGACGTCGGGATTGACGTCCTTCAGCGCCTCCGCGCCCGCGTCGTTCCCTGTCAGTCCAACCAGTTCAGCCATTTTCTCTCTCCAAAAACACGGCGTAGTCCTCTCTGTCAGGTAAGCGTTAGCTGCTTCTCTCTGGAAGTCTTGCCTTTCTTGACACGAAGCTGGCGCTCGAGCTCCGCGAGCGTCTGCGGGCCGCTGTCGGCAAGAAGCGACGCGAGGTCCCGGCGGGTCGCCAGACAGTGGAATGTCTTGGACGGAGAGAAATAGACGAGGACCTTCTTGCTCTGTCCCAGGAGATTGACGGTGTTGTTGAACGTCCCCTTGCTTCGGCCGTCCCACATCACGAATCCGCAGGTGGCCTCTTCTGCCATCCTGTCGTCTTTCAATGCGTAGTACCGGAAGCCCCGCCGCACGCCTGCCTCGGGTGTCACATGCCGGGTCGGCCAGTGTCCGACGTTGTTCCGACACACAGGCCCCGTGCAGAAGACGATCACCTTGTCGTACTGTCTCCGGGAAAGATACTCCTGCATGGCCGCGTCTGCCCCGTCAGCATCCCCGACCAGAACGGTGAAGCCCTTGGCGATGATGGCGTCGGCCCGTTCTCGGACCGCGCGGTTCAGCTTCGCAAGTCGCCGAGAGCCGCTGAAGAAGACCTTCGTCATCGCAGGCGCCTCGTCTTGGTCAGCGTGATCACGTACACTTGCGCTGCCTTCCCGCTCCCATACAGCGCACCCGTCACGGCCCCAAGGGTAGCGCCGGACCGAACGAGATCGTCAAACAGAAGCACACTCCGACCTGCGAGTTCAGACTCGCTGGCGCGAAACGCGTTCTCGAGCGCCTTCGAGCGGGCGCTGCGGTCGAACAGGTTCTTCAATTCGGGCGTCTGCTTAACCTTAACGACGCAGTCACAGCATACCGGGATCTGCAGACGCTCCGCGATCCCCTCGGCCACGGCCAATGAAGGCAGTACGGCCCTTTCCATCTTCGAAGGGGGGACGGGTACCACAAGGCCGACAGGAAGTTCACGGGAACGGATGAAATCCGCGGCGGTGTCGACAATCAACTTCAGCACAGTTGTGTCGCCCTTGAACTTCAGCCGATACAACAGGTCTCCCATCTCGCTCCGTCGTGTCTCGAACTGCGGATGCCCGAACTCGTCTTCCCCGAGATAATCGCTGCTGACCGTGTGGTCGTCGAGAGCGAAGCCCTTGACCCAAGGCCCCGCGATCTCTTTGGGGTGTATCTCGATCACGGCTCTTCTGCTCCAGATCGTCCGTCGTGAGACACGGCGCTAGCCTTCGTCGAGCTTCATCTCAATCGCATGGCACTTGGGGGGGCACTCGCGGGCGCAGATCCCGCAGCCCTTGCAGTGGCCGTAGTCGAACCCGGCCATCTTGCCGTCCTTGACGATGATGGCGGAGTCCGGGCACAGGATCCAGCAGCGCAGGCAGTGGATGCAGCGCTCTTCGACGTGCACCGGGCGGTAGGTCCGCCAGGAGCCCGTGTCGTATTGCTCGCTGTTGCCGGCTTCGACGATCATCCCGCCGATGGGCATCTCTTTCCAACTGAGAAGCTTGCTCATTCGGATTTCACCTCCTCGTACGCGCGCTCGATGGCACGGATGTTTCCCTGCACGACGCGCTCGCCGAATTTCTTGAGGAACTTTTTCTCGATGTCTTTCTTGATCGCCTCCATCGAAATGCAACCGGTGGCTTTGATGAGGGCCCCGATCATCGGCGTGTTGGGAATGGGCCGGCCGATCTCGTCGATGGAGATGCTCGTCGCATCCACGCACATCACCACCCCGCCGGTCACGCCGATCTTCTTCCGAACCTCGGCCGGCGCGGCGGCGGAGTTGACCACAAAGAGGGTGTCCTCGCCGACGCCCTCCGTGATCGCGTCCATCCCCAGCAGCGTCTCGTCGAGCACGACCACCGCATCGGGCCGCTCGATGGGGCAGTGGAGCCGGATGGCTCCGTCGCTGATCCGCGTGAAGCCGCGGATGGGGGCGCCCATTCGCTCGGGCCCGTACTCGGGAAATCCCTGACTGTGTTTGCCTTCCTCCAGTGCCACCTGTGCGACCAGTTGGGCGGCCGTCTTGGCGCCCTGCCCGCCGCGCCCGTGCCACCGTATCTCGGTCATCTCTTTTGCCATGGCCCAATTGCTCCTACAGTTCGTCGACAGATTACATGGCCGAGCCCCGCAACCCAACCAGCGCGGTGATCACCTGCCGCACCGTCATGTACCTTTGCTGGGGGACCTTTGCCAGCGCCCGCAGTGCGACGCGATCAACTTCCGAGTTCAGCGAGTGATCCATCTTCGACGGCGGCACGGGATCGGCCCGAAGGTGCAGGTTCATCAACTCCTCTCGCGTGTCGGCCGTGAACGGCCGGCGGCCGGTAAACGTCTCATAAAGCGTGACGCCGAACGCGTAGATGTCGGTCTGCACGTTGAACCTGTTGTACCGGATCAGCTCCGGCGCCAGGTAGCTGGACCGGCCGGTGCGGATTTCCGTCTGCTTCAGGCGGTCGGATTTGTGAATGGCGACGCCGAAATCGATCAGCCGCACGTTGCCGCTGCTGTCAAACATCAGGTTCTTCGGGCATACGTCTCGGTGAATTATGCCTTTTTCGTGCAAGTATGCAAGGCCGTTTGCCGCACCGATCAAGATCTCCAGCCGCCGGGCCATGATCTCCGGCGTCCGGATTCGCAGGTGCTCGGCAAAGCCGCCGCCCGGCAAGTACTCCATCACGATGTAGTACTGGCCCCTCTCCTTGCCGCAGGCGAACGTCCGGACGACGTTGGGGTGGTTCAGCGACCGGGCCCTTTCGCCCTCCCACGGTTTGCCCAGCTTGACGGAGAGCTTCTCGGCGATTCGGTTCCCGTGCGCGGACAGCGCCTTGACCACGACCTGATTGCCGTCGGGGTCGGTGGCCCGGAAAACGGCAGACATGGGGCCTTCGGCAAGCTTTTCGACCAGCGTGCAACCGCCGATCTGCGCCGCTCCGGGACCATCCCCGTCTCGGGAGGCAAGGAACTTGTCGAGAAGTGCCAACCCGCTACCCAGTGAAAGACCGCTAACAACCGCAATCCCTGTCGGGATTATATCCGCCCGCTCGCCAAGCCGCAAGCAGAAAGGGCGCCCGATGGCATGGGCTCGCGGGAGCGTGGGCGCACAGAGCCGATCCGTCGGCGGTCTTCGCCGGCGTCGTCTTCGCACCGGTAAGGTGCGAGCGCTCGCGACGAAGGGGGGTTGCGAGGCGCGGCCGTTCCGCCTATAATCCTGCCCCGGTGTCGGCAGGAGTACCCACGGATGACCATTCGGGTCAACGCGATCCAGCGCTTCTGCCTGCACGACGGTCCGGGCATTCGGACTGTGGTCTTCCTTCAGGGGTGCCCCCTGCGTTGCTGGTGGTGCCACAACCCCGAGACGCAGCCGTCGCGTTCGCCCGGCGCTCGGAAAATGGGGGTGGCCGAGTTGGTCGCGGAGCTGGAGCGTGACGCGCGATATTGGGAGCGGTCCGGCGGCGGCGTGACCCTGTCGGGCGGAGAGCCGCTTGCCCAACCCGACGCAACCGATGAACTGGTCCGCCGGCTCGGTGCGCACGGCCACCACACGGCGATTGACACCTCCGGACACGGCGACGCCGAAGACGTCAAACGGCTGAGCCGACACGTGAGCCTGTGGCTGTGGGACGTCAAGACGCTCGACCCGGCCAGGTATCGGGAAGCCACGGGCGGCGACCCCGGTCTGGCACTGGCGAACCTGGCGTGGGTTCTGGGGCGGTCGGACGTTCCGGTGGTCGTCCGTGTCCCGCTGATTGCCGACTTCAATGCGTCACGTGAGGACCTGGCGGCCATCGCCGCGTGGCTGAACAATCAGCCGCGGAAGGCGGACGTCGAACTGCTGCCGGGACACTCCCACCCGCGACGGGCGGGCGGCGCCGGCTCGCGAAGGGTCACGGTTGATGCGGCGCAGTACCACCGGGCCGTTGACATCATGGAGGGCGCCGGGCTCCACGTTGTCGGCAAACGCACGGAAGCCGAACTGTGAACGATCTGATCCAATCGATCCGAGACACCCTCGTGAGCACGCCGGACAGCGTGTGTCTTGAGCGGGCGCGCCTGGTCACCGAAGCCTATCAGATCCACGCCGGCGCGCCAGCGCCCCTTCTCAGCGCCAAGGCTTTCGCACACGTGCTCGCCCACATGACGCTCGACCTCGGCACGAACCCCATCTTCGCGGGCAACACGTCGAGTCGCCCGAGGGCCTGGATGCTCCTGCCCGAGTACGGCTTCCGCGTGCCGGCACAGGCGGTCGTCGAGAATCCCGCGTTCGATGGGTTCCTCGACGGCGACGCCGTACCCGATGATCTGCGGGCGTTCTGGAAGGAGCGTGCGCTCGGGGTCGCGGCGGGAATCGGCCATCTCGTTCCGGACCATGAAATACTCCTCGAGGGGGGACTTAACGGCATCATCGAGGCGGCCGAATCACTTCAGGCAAACGACAGCGATCCGGAGGCGCGGGCATTTCGGGAGGGCTGTATCGTCGCGTGCCGGGCGGTCATCCATTGGGCCGGCCGCTATGCCGAGGCCGCTCGCGGGGCTGCCGACCAGACAGACGACGGCCGCCGCAAGCGCGCCCTGCTCCGAGTGGCCGAGGCCTGCACGTGGGTCCCCGCGAATCCGGCCCGTGACCTGTTCGAGGCGCTCCAGACCGTCGTGCTGGCGCACTTGGCGATCCATATCGAAGGCCACGGCTACTCGGTCTCGCTCGGCCGCCCGGACCAATATCTCCTCCCATACTACGAGAAAGAGGACGCACACGCCGACGTGCCCTTCTTCCTCGCAGGTTTCCTGTTGAAGCTGTCCGCGAACTCGCTGTGGGGAAGTCATTCCAAGACCCAATGCGTCACGCTGGGCGGAGTGGATCCTGACGGCCGGGATCAGTGCAATGATCTCACACTCGCGTTCCTGGACGCCTTCGAGACGATCCGAATGCCCGACCCGCACGTGTTCGTGCGGTGGCACGAAAACATTGACGACCGCGTCAAGACCCGCGCGCTCGAGATGCTCGCCGCGGACCTGGGCATGCCGATGCTGATCGGCGACGACCAGACCGCTCGCGGCCTTGCCGAAGCCGGCGTCCGGCCCGCCGATGCCTGGAACTACTGCGTGGTGGGATGCAACGAACTGGGCGTCCCGGCGAAGCTCATCTACGACACGTTATCGATCAACGACGTCGCCCTCCTCCGCGACACCCTGCTCGGGATCCCGCAGCCCGACCGGATCGGCGACATGGGCGAACTGATGAGGGTCCTCAGCGGGACCCTGCGTGATGCCATCCGCGCGCGGGTGAGCGGGCGCAGGAAGCACCGAGGGCGCATCGCCGAACGCCTTCCCACCCCGTTCACGTCGGCGCTGATGGACGGATGCCTTGGGCGCGGCCGGGACATGCACCGGGCACTCACGTACGATCTGCCAACCATGACGGAACGTGGTTTCACCAACCTGGTCAATGCCCTCGCCGCCATCGAAAGGGTGGTATTCCTGGATCGCGCGGCGCCCTTGTCTCAGGTCTGCCATGCAATCGAAGACAACTTCCAGGAGCACGCGGAGCTGAGAGCGCAACTGCTGGCGGCGCCGAAATGGGGCAATGATGACGAGCGCGCCGACAAATGGGCGCGCGCCTGGCTCAACCTGAGAGAGCAGGTGCGCAAGGACGTCGAAGCGGAGACCGGGGAGAAGCCCCATCTGTGCGCCCACGTGGTCCGAAGCTTGCATCACGTCGAAGGCCGGCGGCTGGGCGCCACGCCGGACGCGCGGCTGGACGGAGAGCCGCTCGCCGACAGCGTCGGCCCGCAGACCGGGACCGCCCTCGCCGGCCCCACCGCGGCACTCAACAGCGTCATCCAGCTCGAGCCTGCCACGTACTGGCGCGGAGGCTACAACCTCAATCTCACGTTGCCCGGGCCCATGATGGCCCGGCCGGAGCTGCGCGAGAAGATCAAAGCCATGGCGGACGCGTTCTTCGCCGACGGCGGGCAGGAGCTGCAGCTTGGCTGCCTCGACTCCGCCACCCTGAAAGACGCAAGAGCGCATCCCGAAAAGCACCGCGACCTGATCGTGCGGGTCGCCGGCTTCAACGCGCTGTTCGTCAAGCTCTCCCCCGTCGAGCAGGACGAACTGATCCGGCGGGTAGAGGCCACCGAATAGAATAAGGTGCCAGGCACCTTATTCAGGGCTCGATATTTGGCCCCTAGCGGCCTTTCTATAAGGTGCCTGGCACCTTATTCACCTTATTCGGGCATTCGAGACCCCAGCCGGCTGGAACGGCACCGGCGCATGGGAGCAAGGAGGAAGGCAGATGACTGCTGAAACCAAGCATCCAATTGGCGCGGCGGATGTCAACCCGACCGGGGCCTTGCGCGCGGCCGTCACGTCCTTGGTCCTGGGTTTGATGGGATTGCTGTTGTGGGGTGTCTACTACGCTGCTGCGCCGATTCCCGCCGGTCCAGCAGTCGAACGGGTACTCGCAATTTCCAGCGTGGCCGCGCTCCTGGGAGTTGCCGCGCTCTTCCTGGGCATCACCGCATGGAATCGTATAAGACAAAGCGTCGGCAGACTCGCCGGCCGGGACACCGCCGTAGCCGCGGTATATGTGGCTGGGATTCTGTTGCTCATGACCGTGGTCTTCACTTGGCGGAACCTTGGGCAAGAGCTTCAGCGGGCGCGTCCGCAGGCGAACAGCGTCAGAAGCCGCAGCAACCTGACTATGATCGCGAAAAGCGCCCACACATGGCTCTCAAGAAAAGGGCATGGTCAGTTCTACCCGCCGTCGCTCAAGTCGCTGTTCAATGACGGAGTCATCACGGAACGCCGAACCTTCGTGTGTCCTGCTGACAGCGAACCGCGGCACGAGCAAGGCTCGTTCGCCTGCGACTACGACAGCCTGTTCGACCGGGCGGGGTCCCGCATCAGCCGTCAGGCGATTCAGCCCGAACTCCCGCTCGCGTGGGAGAACAGAGACTTCTACCCGCTCCTTGGTGACCGCCGTAGCGTTGTCTTCTTCGATGGCCACACAGAGTTCGTCACAGCTGATCGCTTTCGTGAACTGATGAAGACGGCGGACAAGTGGGTCGAGCAGCACCGGCCGAAGGACGGCAGGTAGCAATGAGCGGTCATTAGCGGGCAACTCTATCTGAGTGAGCTCACCAAGAAGACCGCCACGGCGACAAGGAGGAGGAT
>CAZDHT010000130.1:0-13944 GCA_964505325.1 uncultured Planctomycetota bacterium
TGAAGTCCGACTACCGGGAGTTCGCCGAGCCGCTCGAAGAAGACGCCCGCGAAGTACTCGCCCACGCCGAGGAGTTCCTCGCCGCTGCGCGGCAAACCTGGGAGCGGATGAAGGACAACCCGTAGCCCGCCAGCCGTCGAAGGTCCAGTTCTGAGCGGCGGACGGGAAGCCGCGCCACGTCAATGCGAAGACGGACGTGGCGGTGAGCCGCGGGGCGGAGGAAGGACAGCGTGACTCGCGCTAGTATCCGGTGAATGGGCATAGGTGAAGCGCCGGGAGGATCAGCAATGGCAAAGATGAAGTGGAAGTACCGATGCGTGGGGTGCGGAGGAGAATGGGTTTCAGACGAGATTCTTGCAGGACGGAGTTCCGGGGACGCAATACTTAATTGCCAAAACTGCCGGAGCGGGCCTGCCCTTCACTGCCGCACTTGGGTGGACAGGATGCGGTCGAGGAGGCGGGCGCGCATCTCGGCCTCGACCGGCGCGGCGTCCGGCGTGCCGATCAGGTTGCTCGTTTCCTGGGGATCGCTTTCCAGATCGAACAGCATGTAGCCGCGGCCCTGGGCGTCGCAGGCGTACTTCCACCGGCGGGTGCGGATCATCGTGGTGTCGTGGATCTCGCTAAGGACGTCTTCGCGGATCTCTGCCGATGGATGCCGGAGACACGGCCACAACGACCGCCCGAGGCAGCGCTGCGACGGTTCCGCGCCGACCGCCTCGAGCAGCGTCGGGAACACGTCGATGGTCTCGACCAGGGCATCGCTCACCGCCCCGCCCTCGACGTGGCCCGGCCAGCGAACGGTCATCGCGATGTTGAGCGCGGACTCGTAGAACACGCTCTTGTGCAGCCGGCCGTGGTCGCCGAGCATCTCGCCGTGGTCGGACCAGTGCACGACCAGCGCGTCGTCGAGCCAGCCCTTCCGCCCGTACGCCGCGAGGATCTCGCCGAACCAGTCGTCGAGCAGCGCGACCTTGCCGTAGTAGAGCGCGTGAATCTTGCGGGCCTGCTCCTCGTCGACCTCATCGACGCGCCCGGCCCGGAGCCGCTCGCGCGCGTGGTCGGGCAGGGTGTCCGGCAGCGGCTCGGGTGGGATGCCGACCGGGCAGTCGGTGGGGTCATACAGCTCGGCGAACCGGCCGGGCGGGTCCCACGGCTCGTGCGGGCCGCCGAACCCGACGAACAGGCAGAGCGGCCTGTCCTCCGCGTAGCCGTCGACGACCTGGACGGCCTTGCGGCCGATGTGGACGTCCAGGAACTCGTCCTCGGGCAGCGGGCTGGGCCACGTCGAGTTCCACGAGCCGGTCTGGCGCCGCTTCTCGTAATCCTCCTTGAACGTCTTCCACAGGCCCTTCGACTCCCAGTGGTCGGTGACGAACGACCGGCCGGAGCAGGTCGCCCACGGCCCGGTGGTCTCGAAGACGGTGTCGATGCCGCGGCGTTTCATCCACGGCTCACGGTCGCGCAGGTCCATGTGGCCGTGGTCGTAGAAATGCGACTTGCCGACGTAGGCGACGTGGTAGCCCATCCGCTGGAGGTGGTGGAAGAACGTCTCGTCGTCGGCGGGCAGCTCGCCGCGATTCCGCCACATCCCGTGGTTGTGCGGGTAGATCCCGCTGACGAACGACGCCCGCGCCGGCATGCAAACGGGGCTGACCGTGCAGGCGTTGGCGAAGCGGACCCCCTCGGCGGCGATGCGGTCCATGTTCGGGGTCTCGAGGAGCGGCGTCCCGGCGCAGCTCATGGCGTCGGCGCGCTGCTGGTCGCACATCAGAATGAGAATGGGCGGTAGAGTGGCAGCCATCGGGGCCTCCCTTTTGGAAGAAGCTCTCACGGAAGATCAGTCCGCCAGAATCCTACCAATTGCCGGACACGGGGTCAACTCGCCCAGGGCCGAGAAGTGGAAGCCGGCGGGAGCCAATCCAGGGCATCTCGCCGGGGGAGAGTGAACTAAGCCTTGCTCATTTCCGATCGCGCCTCGAAGTTGAACACAGCGTGTGGTGAGATCCGACACACTCGCGGCGCCGGAAGCGCGCTGCGAGCCCGCGTAACGCTACTTCACATAATAACTTACGGGTTGCGGCGGCCGTTTGGCACGCCGTTTGCTGTAAGGAAAGCCAGTCAAGGCCGAACGGCGGCCTCGTTTGAGAGTCCTTTCTGGAGGACAAGGCGATGAAGCACGGATGGATGAGCGTTCTTTTGGTGACGCTCGCCGCGGCGCTCGTGATCCCCGCGACCACCTGGGCGGCCGACGAAGATCCGGCCACCGACGACGAGTACGCATCGGACACGGCCGAAATGGCCGAAGCGGTGAAGACGTATCCGTCGTTCAAGGAATGGGCCGAGGCGCATCCTCTCGCCGCGGCGGCCCTGCTCAAGGCGAAGAACTTCCACGAATGGGCCCAGGCCCATCCGAAGGCGTGGGCCTGGCTGCGCGCCCATCGGCACTGGAAGGCTTGGCTCGCCAAGCACCCGCGGCTGCTGAAGTTCATCGAGAACCACAACGCGTTTGTGAAGTGGTGCAAGGACCACCCCGGGTTCGCGAAGTACCTGAAGCACCCATACGCCTATCGCCATTGGCTGAAGAACCACCCCAAGGCCGCGGCGGCGATCAAGAAGGGCGTCCCCTACAGCGTGTGGGCCAAGAACCATCCGGCCGCGGCGGCGGCGCTGCACCGCCAGCGGGTCGCGATCAAGAAGAAACTGGATCTCAACCATGACGGGAAGGTGGGTCCGGTGGAGAGGAAGATCGGCGCCAAGAAGCGGCTGGACGCCAACAAGGATGGCACAATCCAGCCGGTGGAGGTCAAGCACGGCATCGCGACGCACCGCACCTGGAAGAGGCACGCTGACAAGAACAAGGATGGACTGGTCGACAGGAAGGAGCGTGCGATCGATGCCCTGAAGCGCCAGAGGCGCCGTCACGCGCCGTAGCAGGATCAAATCCGACCGGCCAGCGCGGGGGAATCCTTCGGCGTTTCCCCGCGTTTCTTCTTCCCACCCAGCCGCCCAGCCCAGGGCCATTCAATTCTCCGAACGGGTCTTGATGGCCGCCCGCCCGCGTTCTCTCGCGCCCGCCGCGGAGCATCTCGTTTATAAAAGTCACAGGTGTGACTTTTATAAACACGCTCCCTGAGCGCAGCCCCCACTTGCCCGGGCAGACGAGGTCGAGAATTGAATGACCCTGCGCCCAGCCTGTCAAACTTGCGAGCCCTCGGCGCAGCCGGTATAATCCCTGTGCCGTCGCAAGGCGGCAGCGCTTCTCCGAGGAACGCCGGTCGGTGGAAGAGATGCCGAAAACGCCCGTGTGGGAGACCGTCGTCATTATCCTGTCGATACTGGCGCTGTGGCCGAAGGTCTATGCGCCACACCTGCTGATCTCGGATGTGCTGATGGCGCTGGCACTGCTCGCAATGGTGATCGTCTTCGTTCGTAAGATTGGTCGGTTTCGGAAGATAGGGGATCGACGCGAGAAGGAATAGCCCATGGCCCGCGAGACCGAATCGGAAGCCCTGAAGAAGCTTAAGTCGCTCTGCAAACGGCGGGGCATCATCTTCCCCGGCTCGGAAATCTACCAGGGCTTCGCTAATCAGTGGGACTGGGGCCCGCTCGGGGTCGAGATGTGCCGCAACGTCCGCGAAACATGGTGGAAACGGTTCGTGACCGACCGCGAGGACATGGTGGGGCTCGATTCGTCCATCATCGTGAATCCCAAGGTGTGGGAGGCGTCGGGGCACGTCGAGAATTTCAACGACCCGCTGGTCGACTGCAAGGAGTGCCGCGAGAGATTCCGCGGCGACAAGCTGCTGGCCGACAAGCTGGGCGGCGAGTTCGAGGGCCACCCGCTCCACGAGATCACGCGGCTCATCGCCGAGCACGAGGTGCGCTGTCCCAAGTGCGGTGGCGAACTGGGCGAGGCGAAGAAGTTCGACTTGATGTTCAAGACGCACGTCGGGTCCGTCGAGGACAACGCGTCGGTCGCTTACCTCCGCCCGGAGACGGCGCAGGGCATCTTCTACAACTTCGCGCTCGTTCAGCAGTCGATGCGGATGCGCGTCCCCTTCGGCATCGCCCAGATCGGCAAGGCGTTCCGCAACGAAATCACTACGGGGAACTTCATCTATCGCACCCGCGAGTTCGAGATGATGGAGATCGAGTTCTTCGTGGCACCCGGCACCGAGGCCGAGTGGTTCGAACGCTGGCAGCAGGAGACGTGGGACTACTATAAGTCGCTCGGGCTGAGCGAGGACAAGATGCGCTGGCGCGAGCACACAGAGGAGGAGCTCTCGCATTATTCAAACCGCACCGCCGACCTCGAATACTACTTCCCGTGGGAGAAGTGGGGCGAGTTGCAGGGGACCGCCTCGCGCACGGACTACGACCTGACGCAGCACATGACCGCGTCCGGGCAGAAAATGGAGTACGAGGACCCAGTCAGCCGCGAACGGTACATCCCCTACGTGGTCGAGCCGTCGTTCGGCGTGAACCGCGCCGTGCTCGCCGTGCTGTGCGACGCCTACGACGAGGAGGAGGTGCGCGGCGAGACGCGAACCCTGCTCCGGCTGAACAACGCGATGGCGCCGTGCAAGGTCGCCGTCTTCCCGCTTTCCAAGAAGGACGAATTGATCGCCGTCTCCAAGCCGCTCTTCGACGACATCCGCAAGCGCTGGCCCGCGATCCACGACGTCGGCGGCTCCATCGGCAAGCGCTATCGCCGGCACGACGAAATCGGCACGCCGTACTGCATCACCGTCGACTTCGATTCGTTGGAGGACAAGGCCGCGACCGTCCGCCATCGCGACTCCATGCACCAGGACCGCCCCAGCCTCGACCGGATGGTCGAGTACCTCGAAGACAAGCTAGGGAGCTGACCCCGTCGTTCTTGGTGTTCGGGGATATGGGTTCTATAATCTCATGGCGTAATGGCGTTGAGGGATCGGCATGAGCGTGCCGGACGAATGGGTCGAACGGGCGAGATACGATCTGGACACGGCGCGGGCGATGCTCGACGCGGAGCGCTTTCTCTACGTCATCTTCTGCTGTCAGCAGGCGGTGGAAAAGGCACTCAAGGCGCTGATCCTCAAGCGCTCCGGCAAGACACCGCCCCGGCTGCACAACCTGCCGAGACTGGCAGAAGTCGCTGAGCTTGAAATCAGCACCGACCGCGCCGAGTTTCTTCTGTGGCTGACAATCGCATATGTCCGATCCCGATACCCCACCCTGCCCGCGGGCGCCCATGAGTCGCCGGACAGGGTCGTTGCCGCGAGGGTGTTGAGCCGGACGGAGGAGACGTGCGAATGGCTGCTCACGTTGCTGGCGTAATGGATCGTGCGGTGCAGGCGGTCTCGGTTGTCGCGCGCCATCTGGATGTTTCCGCTGCCTTTCTATTCGGCTCGCAGGCCGACGGGACGGCAGATCGGGACAGCGACATCGATATCGCCATCTTCGCGCGTGGCGTCGAGACGTGGAACTTTGTCCAGCACGTCGACACCGCCACACAGATTCAGATGGAACTCGGTAATGACATCGAGTTGCATTTCTTCTCCGCGGACCAGCTCGAACAACCCGACCCGGCCAGCTTCGCCGCGTACGTCCAGAAGCACGGTGTCCGGGTGAGCAAGGCCGCGGTGGACCGGGTGGCCGAGCGTGAGGGCGAGTACGGCGGGCAGGATGCCGCCCCCTGACGACGGCCGTATGGTGGAGTACCTCGAGGACAAGCTGGGCGGGTGAACGCGGCCGGCGGGTCCGTTGTGGGGACGATGCCCGAGCAACGACCATCGGCGAGGAAGGGCTCGCCTCGGCCCACTCCGTGGCGACCGTACATCGCAGCCTTCGCCCTCACCGGAGCCGCGTGGGTTCTGGAGTTCCACGGCGGCGGCTATGTCTTCCCGTGTCTGCTCGCCGTAGCGGGGTTCGGGTTCGCCGTGGTGGGTGCGAAGCGGTATACGGTGGGCGTGGGATTCAACACGCGCAAGCCGATGGGACTCCTGGCCACGGTCGTCATCGGGGCCGGGAATCTGATATTGTTCTACGCGCTGGTCGGGCTTTTTCTGGGATTGCTCACCCCGGCGCGGATCGTAACCCGCTTCTTCTGAGCGCCCGGCGGTCGCCGCTGCCGTCGGCCATGCGAACGAAAGGAACAGAACATTGCTCACGCCGTGCACGCAGGCGCAGTTCGAGAACTACGACGTCATCCTGGAGCCGGACGAGGACACGCCGGAGTGGTGGGCGGGGGCGCCGTCGGTGGCGCGGGCCGGCGACGGGACGTTCTACCTCGCGGCGCGGATGCGCGAGGGCCACTCGCCGCGCGGCCGGCGCGGCTACGAGGTCCGCATCCTCAAGAGCGACGACGGCATCCGCTTCGAGCCGGTGACGTCCATCCCGCGCGAGTCGATCCCCATCCCCGGCTTTGAGCGGCCGGCGCTGGTCCGCGACGCGGCGACCGGCGCGTTCAAGCTCTACCTTTGCGGGCCGCTCAACGAGGAGCCGTGGTGCATTATGAAGCTGGACGACGCGGCCGATCCCAGGGACTTCTCGCCGGAAACCTGCCTGCCCGTGCTGACGGCCGCCAACTGCGGCTGCGCGGGCGTCGAACAGTTCAAAGACCCGTTCATCGCGCATCTCGGTGGCCGCTACCACATGCTCGTCATCGGCTGCCAGCGGGAGGTCGAGCGGACGTATCACTTCACGAGCGACGACGGCGAGGCGTGGTCGCCGGTGGGCGACGGGCTCGCGTTCGAATGCAGCGGCTGGCACAACTTCTACACGCGCCCGGCATGCCTCGTGCCGATGGGCGCGGGGTACCTGTTCGTTTACGAAGGCTCGCACAACACGTGGTATGATCCGCCGTACAACATCGCCACGGGCTTCGCCTACACGCTGGACCTCGAGACGTTCATCGACCTTACCCCGTCGGAGCCGGCGCTCCAGAGCACGACGCCGGGCGACTACCACACGTGGCGCTATTCACACTGGCTCTGGGTCGGCGACCAACTGTGGGCCTACGCCGAGTGCGCCCGACCGAACAACACCAACGAGATCCGCCTCTTTCGCCTACCCCGGCCATAGCCCGACCATTGTTGACACGGCACCGCAGCGATTGTAACCTGCCAGGCAAGGATCTGCTCTGAGCGGAGTTCCCGATGTGCGGCATTGCGGGAATCGTAGGACTGAATGCTGAGTCGGCCGACCGCGCCGTCCGCATGATGGTCGACCGCCTCCGCCATCGCGGGCCGGACGACGCCGGGTCGGTGGTGGCAGGACGGTGCGCGCTGGGCCAGGCGCGGCTCAGCATCATCGACCTGAAGACCGGCCACCAGCCGATGAGCAACGAGGACGGTTCGCTCCTCCTTGTCTGCAACGGCGAGATCTACAACTTCCGCGAACTTCGTTCCGACCTCGAATCCCGCGGACACAAGTTCAGGACGAAGAGCGACAACGAGGTCATCCTGCATCTGTACGAAGAGCAGGGCGCGGCCTGCCTCGAGCAGCTCAACGGGATGTTCGCATTCGCGTTGTGGGATGCAAAGGCGGAGCGTTTGCTGTTGGCCCGCGACCGGCTTGGCGAGAAGCCGTTGGTCTATTACCAGGGAGATGGCTTCTTCGCATTCGCGTCGGAGCTGAACGCGCTGCTCACGCTGGACGCGGTCCCGCGGGCGCTAGACCCCGCGGCGCTACAGCACTATCTCTCATACCTCGCGGTGCCGTTTCCGTTGACGATCTATCGCGACATCCGCAAATTGCCGCCGGCACATCGCCTTGTCTTCGAAAACGGGAAGACGCGGCTGGAGCGATACTGGAGCCTCACGCCCGACCCGCAAGACTGGAAGCTGGACGAGGCCGCGGACCGGGTTCGCGCGGCGGTCGAGGATGCAGTACGTTTGCGGCTGGGCTCGGACGTGCCGCTTGGAGCTTTCTTGAGCGGCGGAATCGATTCATCCATTGTGGTGGGCCTGATGAGCCGCATGTGCGACGAACCGGTGCAGACGTTCAGCATCGGGTTCGGCGACCCGGGGTACGATGAACTCGATTACGCTCGGAGCGCGGCCGAAGCGTTCAACACGTCGCACACGGAGTTTCAGGTGACGCCGGACGCAGTGGAGATTCTGCCTCTGCTGGCCAGAAGATACGGCGAGCCGTTCGCCGACCCCTCGGCCATTCCCACGTACTACCTGGCACGAATGACGGCTGCACACGTCAAGGTGGCGCTGACCGGCGATGGCGGCGATGAGTCGTTCGGCGGCTATCCGCGCCACGTGGCGGCCCGCGCCTGTGGGCAGGTCGATCGCATCACCCCGACGCTCGGCAAGCTGGCTGGCCTGATCGGTTCGTTTCTGCCGAGGGGCGGCGACCGGAAGAGCACGCTAACCCGGGCACGGCTGCTGCTGGACGCCATGCCGCTCCCGCCGGCGAAGCGCCACGCGGCGTGGCTGGCGTACGTGTCGGAGGACGCGAAACGCCGGCTTTGCACCCCGGCCTTCGCAGAAGCCGCCACGCAACTGGACCCTGCGGACGCGTTTGCGGCTGCGTACGCTGACTGCGCCGAGCTGAAGGACCCGGCGACGGCCGCCATGTTCGCAGACCTGACGGCCTACCTGCCGAACGACCCGCTGGTGAAGATGGACATCGCCACGATGGCCAATGGGCTGGAGGCGCGGGCCCCGCTGCTCGACCATCGGGTGATCGAGCTGGCATTTCGGATCCCCTCGCGGCACAAGCTGCACGGCGGGCGCGGCAAGTTCATCCTCCGCCACGCGTTCCGGGACCTGTTGCCCGAACGGATATTCTCTCGCGGAAAGATGGGCTTCGGCGTGCCCATCGCACGGTGGCTCCGAGAGGACCTCGCCTCGTTCGCGGAGGAAAAGCTGCTCCACACCGACACCATTTTCAGGCAAGTTTTCTCGGCCGGCCAGGTCTCACGGCTGCTCCACGAGCATGTTTCCGGCAAAGCTGACCGCGCGTATCCGCTCTGGGCGCTGCTCTGCTTCGAGCTGTGGGCGCGAGAGTTCAACCCGCAACTGTCGCTCTGAGCAGCACCTGTTTGTTCGGACCCCTTGCGACAATCAGTGAAATCCCCACGTGGCTCGGCGGGGTGCTCTTCCGCGGGACGGTTTGGACCCGCCTCAGGACCTACACCATGTCCTCGGCGCCGGAGTACGCCGACTCGGAGTCCGCCGGCACGTCGAGGTGGATTGAGCCGGAAGCCGGCATCCTTTGCACGACGCTGTGTGACTCCAACACACGGACGAAGAACTGTGTCGCGTGACCCGGCGCGAGGCCGAGCCGGCGCAGCGGCGCTCCGATCTCGATGATACGGTCCCTGGCGGCCTGCATGTGCGCGTCGGTGTCGTCGGCGAGCGTGGCGGCCTTTGTGCCGTCCGGTCCGAAGCGGACCAGCAGGGCGGGCGTTTGAGTGCCGCTGAGCCACAGCTCGACGGTCAGTTCCGGCGCCGGTTCGCGATCGGGCTCGCGGGCGTCGAGGCGCAGGAAGAACGTATCGGCGCTGAAGCCGAAGTACATGGCCATGACGGGGACGAGATCCGACCGCCGCATGGTGCCGACGTCGCGGGCCCGCTGGTACGTGCCGGCACCCAGCCACTCGAAGAAGGTCGTCCGGCGTCCATCCACCTTGACCTCGATCAGGCCGCGAGGTGCGCTCCAGGATTCGTGGACGGTCTTGTCCATGATGGGTTTCAGCAGTTCGTCCGGCGGCCTGGCGCCGAGCAGTTCGTAGATCCTTCGGATGTGCCTTCTGAACAGGGCGTCGAACTGGGTGTCGCTGGGGGTCGAATGGTCTTCGCCATACCACCAGAACCAATCGCTGCCTTCCGCGATGTAAATCTCGTCGAGCGCGGCGGCCGCCTTCTCCGGCGGGACGTTCCCTTCGGCGACGCGTGTGGCATAGAAATCTCTCGCCCTGGTCAGGTGTTCCCAGCCCCGGTTCTTTTCCCAGTGGCCCATCCACGAAATGAAACTGTGACCGATCCACGAGCCGGGAAAGATGTGAGTCAGCTCCTCGCCGGGGCCGAACTCGTCCATGTAGTCGCTGATCCGAGTGGTCTCGATCTCCGGCGTCTCGCACAGCAGGCGGTACACGTTCCGAAGGAATTCCACCCCCTGGTTCGGGTAATGCTCCCAGCAGTTCTCGCCGTCGAGCGCGATGACGACGAGCGAATTCTCGGGTGCTCTCCGGCTCGTTTGCCTGAGGCGGGCGAGGAGGTCTTCGGCCGCGTCGAGCGGCTGGCGGAGATGATACCGGAAGCCAATCCGATCCGAGAGCTTGTGGTCGCGGAAGATGATGCCCAGTTCGCGCCCGCCGCAGTTCAAGCGATAAGGTCGGTAGAGCTTTTCGGGTTGATCGACGACGCCCGCCTTATTGCGCGAGAAGCGGACCCCGAGCGACTGGGCCAGGATCTCCTCGTCGGTCACGATCCAGTCGAGCCCGGCGCGGGCGAACACGGCCGCGGCGTCATCGCTGACCGCGCCCTCCGGCGGCCACATCCCGCGCGGCCGCGCGCCAAACGTCCGTTCGTGGTGAGCGATGGCGCGCTCCACCTGTGCGCTGGCATCCTCGGGCACACAGAACATGGGCGCCGGCAACGCGAGGTCAGGCTGAGCGGCACGCGCCTTGGTATAATCGCACAGGAGGGGGATGAGCGCGTGATAGAAGGGAGAGGTGGTCAGCTCGAGCTGGCCGGAGTCGACCAGGTGCCGGTGCAGGGGCACAACCTTGGCCATCGCCTCCAACTGCCGGTCCAGCACGAGATTCTTCTCATCTTCGGTGAACCCACGGTCCTTGTCTATCAGGTCGCGGAGGTCATTGTCTTTCTCGATAACGGTGGGGTGGAACCACGCCAGGTTGCCCCATACCTGCAGGTCGCGGATGTCCTCTGTGGAGAATCCCCGGGCGATCTGTTCCCTCGGCCTGCGGCTGAACTGGCATCGCGCCAGCAGTTGCCGATACCGTGGGTGCGGGCGGATCATGTTCTCCCAACTGGCCATGAAGAACGTGTTAAGGATGTCGACGACCTGTTTTTGTGACAGCGAGTCGGCGGGCGTGCGCGCCAGGATCATCGCCGTGTCGGTTCGGCCGGACAGATACTCAAGTAGTTGTCTTACCAATGACGGGACAAGATTGATCACCTGACGGAGCTTCGGAAACTCCGCCAACAGGTTCGCCATTCCGATGTAATCCTTCACCGCGTGGAGGCGCACCCACGGCAGGGCGAAATGTCCGGTCACCGGGTCCATGTAGTATGGCTGGTGGTGATGCCACAGGAACGCGACGTGCAGCTTTGCCATCAGGTTTCCTTCTTCACAACGTCGCCACCATAGTCCTTATCGGATTTCCCGCGAAGGATTAAGCCGCTATGGCAAAGGGGTGGGGCGGACATTCCTGTATGCCCCGCGGCAGGCAAGAACGCCTGCCCCCACCAGAGCTTTGACAGAACCCTCCAGACGCAGGATCAAGATTACCAAACATGAGGTCAGGCGTACACTGTGTAGTCGATGTCGCGGAAGATATTGTCGCGCCGCTCCAGTTCGTTCAGCCGTTCCTCGTCGATGGAGCGGGCTTTCAGCTCCTGATATAGCCTGGTGAATCGCCGAATATGGTCTTTGGTGCGCTTGACAGCATAATCCACGGCGGTCCTCGTCTTCATGATGAAGGCCCAGTCGCTGCTCTGGGCAAGCAGCAGCTCGCGCGCTGCCTGGTTGAGGGCGCGCCGTTCCAACTCGGAGGGGCGGGCGAAGGTTCCGGCCAGCTCGCACATGCGCTCGGCGGCGGCGTGAACGTGCCGGTATATCCAGTCGTTGTTCCCTTCCAGCCATACCTCGTGATAGCCCTTCCAACCCCAGCTTGACGCGCACGGGCGCACGAGCTGGTTGACCGGATATTCCTCCAGGTACTCACCGAGTGTAGTGGTCTCGAAGACCGTCTTGTTGAGGGCGATCTTGCGGAAGAGGAACTCGAGCCAGTCCGGCCCCTCGTACCACCAGTGGCCGAAGAGCTCCGCATCGTAGGGGGCGACTATGACAGGCTTTCGGCCCATGCCCGGTTCGAGGCGCTCGATCTGTCGGGCGCGATTGAACGTGAAATTGCCGGCGTGTTCCTCTGCTTTGTCGCGGGCCAGCAGCGGGTCGTAGGGTTCCTTGTGCCTGTTCTCGCCGGTGATCCGGTAGTACTTGATCCCGGTGTCGATGCGGTTGCCGTCGGGGTGAATGTACGGCCGGATGTAGTCGTAGTCGAGGTCATATCCTGCGTCCCGGTAGAACTCCCGGTAGTGATGGTCCCCGGGGTAGCCTTCGATGGCGCTCCAGACCTGCTTGGACGCCTCGATGTCGCGGCCGAACGCCGCGACACCTGACGGGCAGTATACCGGCGCAAACACGCCGAACCTGGGCCGAGGAGTGGCATATGCGATGCCGTGCGACTCGAGGACGAAGTACTGGATGCCGTTTTCCGCCAGGATCTCGTCGATGCCGGGCGCGTATCCGCACTCCGGCAGCCAGAATCCAGCAGGCGCGCGCCCGAAGTGCCGGACGTACTCGCTGACGCCGATCCGGACCTGGGCGCGGATTGCCTTGTCGTTCGGCTTCATCAGCGGCAAGTAACCGTGCGTCGCCGCGGATGTCATGATGTCGAGCATGCCCTGGTCCTGGAATCGCCGGAACGCAGCGATCAGATCGCCGGCGTACCAGTTGTTGAACATCGTGCGGCATTCAACAAACCGGGCGAGGTACATGCGCGCCAGCTTGTCGAACGGCGGGTCGTTCCGTGTGCGATCGACTTCCTTCCGCGCCAGCTCGACAAGCTGGTCGATGCGCCGCGCATAGCGTGATCGCAGCAGGTCATCGCTGAGCATCGCCGCAAGCGGCGGCGTCATCGACATGGTGATCCGAAACGGAATCCGGTCCCGGGTCAGACGTTCGAACATACCGAGCAGCGGAAGATACGTCTCGGTGATGGCCTCGAAGAGCCAGTTCTCTTCGAGAAACACGTCGTGTTCGGGGTGCCGGACGAACGGGAGATGCGCGTGAAGGATCAGCGCCAGATAGCCCGTGACGTGGTTGCCGGAACTAGGCGTGGGGCCCATCATCCCTCATCCCTGGTAGACGTGGTAGTCACATTAAGAGGAGGGCTCGGATGGCGGCGCGTCCTGCAGGCGCCCGGCGGACCCCAAGCTCGACAGCGCCTCGTGGATATTGCCCTGACCTTCCAGCCACTTGGTCTCTGCGGGCCCGGTGCCGCGGGCGACGTGCTTGCCCTCCGGCGAACCCGTCACCCACGTCTCCTCAGTAATTGGAGAAACCCGGTCGGTCGGCGTCGTCGCCAGGTTGCTCGTTACCAGCGAGACGGCGCGGCCATCGGCTGCGACCACCAAGTACTCCACGCAGTACAACCGTTCGGCGCGTTCCACCTTGATATACCAGTGGTCGGAGGACAGGGAGACTTCGCGCGTCAGGTAGTCTTTCGACTCGGCCAGTCGCGGCCGGCCGGAAGTCGAGTCGATCAGGCCGGTCACGTCATGTACGCGCAGGACGGTCTTCGACGTCTCGGCCGTGGCGCCGAGCTCGGCGATGGCCGCGTCCACGCGCTCGCGCGGGATCTCCCAATACACGTATAGCCACTCCGGGTCGCGCGGCATCAGCATCATACGTTCGGTATGGTAGCTGCGTGGCAGGCCGTCCGGCCCGGGAAAGCCGCCGTCTCTCTCAGGTCTCGCTTCTTCGTCGTCCGGTTCCACCGGCTCGTGGCCTTCAGGCTCCGTCATCGCGGTCGCGCTCCCAAGACATGTCGCACCGGCCTCAACTCCAGAGGCACAATTCCACAGCCCAGTGCATGCTATCACGGAAGGAGGGAATGTCAAGTGCAGCAGCGCGACAGACCAGGTACTCTGATCGTGGGGTGTTTGGCGGAAACCGGGACAGCCAGCGAGTGGCAGT
>CAZDHT010000131.1:0-13931 GCA_964505325.1 uncultured Planctomycetota bacterium
TCGCTGTGGCATGCATGTGATGTAGAAGATGGAGGGCTGTGATGTCCCGGCTGTTTGGATCTTTTTGGAGGAATCTGGCGATGTTACGGCGAAGAGTACTCGTGTTTGCCGCTGCTGCCGCGGCAAGTGTTGCGTTCTGCTTTGCCGCCGAGGGCAAGGAGCGCACGTACTACCACTACTACTACATGATTACCGCCAGCGACGGGACGATGGAATTGACACAAATGGGGTCCGATGAAGCGTCAGATATGAAGAGAGAGATCAAATCCAGCTACAGGGAAGCCATCAAGGGCTGGACGGAGGAGAAGCAGGCGTGGTACAAGGCGGTGGGCAAGAAGGTATTTCCGCTTCCGCAGCCCAAGCAGAAGAAAATCCAGACGCTGGCCAAGATCCCATCCACCGAGAAGGGACGAGAGAGACTGCTGGAGAGATACCAGCGAAAGCTCGAGGTGTGGGACGTGTGCATCGTGAAGAATCACAAGGGCGAACTCTCCGCAGCGGCGATCCGCCACGACAAGGTGTACGCGAAGCAGATTGAGCTCCTCAAGGAGTTCATAGCTGCGGAGATAGAATGGGTGGGAAACAACAAGGATGCGAAAGAGCGGGGCGACGACGCCCCGGTCAGGCCGTACGTGAAGGTGGTGAAGGGCTCGCTCAAGTCGTCGGAACTTGCCGACAAGTACGCCGAGAAACTGGCCCAGAAACTTGAAAAAGAGGCCGAAAAGAAAGAGGCCGAAAAGGAGAAAGAAGCCAACTAAAGATGCCGCCGGGGGTGCCAGGGCGGGATCGACCGGGGAGCGAGCAATATGATCGCGGCGCCGGTGGTTTGCTGCGCCGGTTATTTGCCTCTCGACTTCCGCCTGAGCCGAACGGCCTCTTCCAGAAGCCGCCCCAGCCTCCGGCGCTGACTGGGCGACCGGGTGGCGAGCAGCATGGCTTGCCGACAGTTCTTCTCGGCCGCCGCGTACTGCCGCACGGACATCTGCGACTCAATCAGCCGGATGTACACCGACAGCTTCTCTAAGTTCCCGGGGATCAAGGGAACGGCCTTCTCATAGTATGGCACTGCCTTGGCATGGTCGCCCTGCTCGCCGTAGATGTTTCCGATCTTCACGGGCACGATGTGCTGGCGGGGATACTGCCCCCGGATCTTTTCGCACCACGCGACCGCCTGGTCCCGGCCCTTGGAGAGCAACAGGGCGGCAGCGGGCACGAAGTACGACTCGAATCGCCGTTGGTCGAACTTCATCAGCAGTTCGAACATTTCGACGGCCTTGTCCTTCTTCGCAGTCGCCGAGTACAAGCCGGCAAGGTGTTCGCAGGCGCTGACGTCGTTCGGCTTGAACGTCCGGATCTGCTCGTACTTCTCGATCGCCCGGCCCGGCAGGTTGAGCAGACCGCTGCCGGCATAGATGTCGGCCAGGATGCGCAACGTGATCTCGTCCTTCGGGTTCTTCTTCACCGCCGCCTCGTACTGCGTGACCTTCGGCCCGAGCTTCTTGAGCGTCTTCAGCGCCTGGTGCAGCGCCTGGAGCGAGCGCTTCCTCTCTTCCTCGGTCTGGGAGATCTTCGCCACGTTCTCCAGCTCCGTGATGTACTGCTCGGTCCTGCCGGCTTCTTTCAAGACGCGCGCCCGGTCGATGTGATAGGTGCGCTTCTGCGCGATGTTCCCCTCCGCGGCCAGGGTCATGGTCCGGAGGATCTCTTGCGCGGCCTTGTCCCACTGCCCCGCGCGGCAGTAGATGTGCTCGAACAGCTCGTACGAGAGCCGCTCTTTCTTGGCCCTGTTCTTCTCCAGCTCGAGCGCCCTGAGCTGGAGCTTCTCCGCCGACTCATAGAGCCGAAAGGCGGCGTGCACCCTTGCCAACTGCGAGTAGTACTCCGGAGACTGGCCCTTCGCCGGACGCGGCAGGGTGGGGTCTTCCTCCGCCTTCCCCGCGGCGATGACGGGCGCGGCCGGCACCAGGAGAACGAAGCCGAGCGTGATGATAACCATGCGTCTCATTTTTCTATCCCGCCTGAAGGCCCGGAACTGAGCCAGGGAGCCGCATCAATTCTATGGCACCGGCCCGGCGGCGGTCAAGCGCGGCTCGAATCTCGGTTGGGGGCTTGCGCCCGACAGCGCAAACCCGGATAATCGTAATTGCCATGTGGGAATTGATCGCGGCCAACAAGCGCAAGTCATACGTGCTCATCACCGTCATGGGCATGCTGATGATCGGCGTCGGCATGATAATCAGCGAAGCCATGGTGCCCGGCGCCTGGTTCGTCGGGGGCGGGTTCGCGTTCGTGCTGTGGATCATCCTGACGCTCATCAGCTACTACGGCGGCGACTCGGTCTTCCTGGCGAGCGCGGGGGCGAAACAGATCCAGAAGCAGGACCATCCGACGCTGTTCAACATCGTAGAGGAGATGTGCATCGCCGCGGGCCTCGCGACCATGCCGAAGGTGTACATCATCAACGACAGCCGACCCAACGCCTTCGCGGTGGGGCGCGACCCCGAGCACGCGTCGGTCGCCGTCACCGCGGGGCTGCTGAACCGGCTGAACCGCGACGAGGTGCAGGGGGTGGTGGCGCACGAGCTGGCACACATCCACAACCGCGACATCCTCTATGTGATGGTGGCCGCGGTGATGATCGGCGTGATCGCCCTGATGGCCCACGTGTTCCTCCGGTACATGTGGTTCGCCGGCGGCCGCACGCGGAGCCGCTCGCGGAGCAGCGGCGGTGGCCAGGCCCAGGCGATCATCATGGTCGTCGCCATCTTGTTCGCGATTCTCGCGCCCATTGCCGCCCAGCTCCTCTATTTCGCACTCTCCCGCAAGCGCGAGTATCTGGCCGACGCCTGCGGGGCGCAGTTCACCCGCTACCCGGAGGGGCTCGCCTCGGCCCTGGAGAAGATCTCCGCCGACCCGGGCCTGGCGGAGCAGAAGAGCAAGGTAATGGCGCCGATGTATATCGTGCCGCCGATCGCGTCGGCGTTCGCCGCTGCGGGCCTGACGTCCACCCATCCGCCGACGAAGGAGCGCGTCCGCATTCTGCGCTCGATGGGCGGCGCCTCGCTGGCGGATTACGAAGCGGCGTATGCCAAGGCGCGGGGCGGGTCCATCGTGCCCGGCGGCTCGCTCAAGACATCACGGCCGGTCGGCGTCCGCCCTCCCTGGCAAGAGACCGAGGCCAAGAAGCCCGAGCCGACGGCCCAGGAGAAGGTGCGCCAGACCACCGACCTGCTGTGGAAGCTCAACAAGTACGTGTTCATCACCTGCGCTTGCGGGGCCCGCCTGAAAATCCCGCCGGGGTTCAAGTCTCCCCAGGTCCGGTGCCCTCGGTGCGAACGAATCCACGACGTCCCGCGCGGCGGCTGACGCCGCCTCAATCGGCGTTCGGGATCTTCTTGACGATGGTGACTTCGTTGCCTTTCTCGTTGTAGCAGACGTCATCGCAGAGGTTTCGCATGAGGAAGATCCCGCGGCCGTGTTCTTTGAGGATGTTCTCCGGCAGGGTGGGGTCGGGGACGCCGGCCGGGTCGAACCCATCGCCCTCGTCGCGGACGCTGATGATCACGGCCCCGTTCCGGGCCTCGCAACTGACGCGGATCATCTTCCGCTCGTCGTATTTGTTGCCGTGTTCCACCGCGTTGACCAGGGCCTCGGTGGCGGCGAGCTTGAGGTCGAACGTCGCCTCTTCCGGCAGGTCCAGTTTCTCGAAGGCTTCCGACAGCAGGGCCGAGATCCGCGTGATATTGTCCCGGCTGCTGCACAGGTCGAGCGTCACTCTGTTCTTCGCGTCCAACTGCATTCGGTCATCCTGGCTTCGTTGCCGGGCAACGGGGTTAGTCCACGCTCAGCGCTTCCTCGACGCTGGAATGCGTTCGGAAGATATCCGCCACCTTGGTCATTTCGAGCACCTTCGCGACGCGGGGGCGCGGGTTGACCAGCCTCAGCTTCCCGTCTTCGCGGTTTACCTTCACGTAGGTCGCCACCAGCACGGCGATTCCGAGCGAACTGACATAGGGGACATGCGAGAGGTCGAGCACAAAGACGCGTTCGCCCTCCCCCAATTTCCCCTCGACGGCCTCGGTCAGCGCCTGCTGGTCGTCACGCGAGATGATCTCGCCCGTCAGGGCGACCAGGACCGCCTCGCCCACCTTGTCAACGTCTATTTTCACTGGGACGGCCCCTCACTTCGAGAAAAACCGCGAAAGCAATCCTCGCTTGACCCAGACCGCGCCCTGCGGACAGAGTTCCTCGCAGCAGAAGCAGCGGATACATGAAGTATCGTCAATTTTCACCCGCCGGTCAACGATTTTCAACGCGTGGGCGGGGCACGAATCGACACAGATACCGCACACGCGGCATTTTGACGCGTCGATACGCGGTTTCGCTGTGATGAACGGGCGTACGATTCGGCTGAGGAAGTCCGGCAGGAACATTACCCGGCCCGCAGCGGGCCGCTTGAGGTCGTGCACACGGAGCTTCTCCGCGTCATAACCCACGATGTCGATGCTGTTTAGGTCCGTCACGCCGACGTCGAGCCCGTCGTCCCGGGCCTCCCGGGCTGCTGCCAGCACGGGCAGCTCGTCGGGCTCGAAACCCAACAGCCACGTCAGCACGGCGTCCAGAGCGAACGGATCGGTGCCGGCCGCGATGAAGCCGAAAGCCCGTGTGTCGCCGTGCGACGGCCCGTTGCCCTCCATCCCGACGACTCCGTCCGCGATGCTCAGCGCCGGCTTGATCGCCGCACAGATCTCGACCAGGGTCCGGGCGAACAGCATCGTGTCGCGCCCGGCACTCATGTGCCACGCGATCTTCTCC
The DNA here is from genome assembly GCA_964505325.1 of uncultured Planctomycetota bacterium. GTDB lineage: Bacteria > Planctomycetota > PUPC01 > PUPC01 > PUPC01 > CAZDHT01. The sequence goes on from CAZDHT010000131.1 coordinate 4,816, forward strand.
TTCCCCACGATGCACCCGAACATGTTCTTCACGGCCAGCGTGAGGAACATCTGCTGGTGGGTTTTGACCTTAGGGAGATTGATGACCACATCAGCGTCCAACACGCGGCGGGCGAGCCGCAGCCGCCGGAATTTCGCGCCGTCGGGCCGCTCGGTCTCTATCGGCTCGGTCAGCTCCTCCAACGGGATGTCCAACTCGTCGGCGACCGCGGCGATGCCCGTCTTTGCCCCCACGGCGGACAGAGCCCCGAACCCCGAGCTGTCGCCCACTGCCGGTTTCCCCCCGGCCTCCAACGCCGCCCGCGCCACGGCCCTGACCACTTGGGGGTGGGTGGTCACCGCGTCCTCGGGCCGCTTGGCGGACAGCATGTTCGCCTTGAGGAATACGCCCTGACCGGGCCGGACGAATCGCCCCATGCCGCCGAGCAGCTCGAGCACCTGGCCGACCGCCCGCTCGACGTTCGCCGGCGAGTAGTCCGGGCAGTTGGCCAACGCAACCTTCGGTCGCGCATGGCTCATTCCGGGACTCCGCTGGGGGCGGCGGTCACTTTGGCTCGAGCTTCATCACGAGCCGCTTCATGCGGGGCATCTTGTCGCTGGGAACGCCGGCGGCAAGCTTGTAGGTATAGGGCAGCGCGGTCACGCTCTGCGTGTCCTTGTGCTCGGCTTTCCAGCCCACCCCGTCGGCCCATTCGTACGTGACGAGCAGCTTGTTGTCCGCCAGCGCCTGCTTCGCTTTCGCCGAGACGGTCACCGTGTTCTCGCCCGGGTGCAGCGACGGCAGCGACGCAGGGTTGAGCTGGAAGACGGTCTTCACGCGGGCGATATTGAACGCCGTCGCACCACGCGCCTCGACCTTGATGTCGTACAGGTACTTCGGCGTGCGGTCGTCGGTGCAGTCGACCACGATCTTCTGCACGCCTTTCTTCTTTCCCTTGATCTCGCCGACCTTGGAGAACTTGACCGTGCGGCGCCCGCGATACATCCGCACCGGGCCGACGGAGACCGTCGTCGCCGCGTTCTCGACCTGGCGGACGGTGAGGTCGATCTCGATCCTGACCACGGCGTACGGCGACTTGACCGGCACGATGAGGGCCGGCGGCAGCTTCACCTCGCCCGCCGCCTTGAACAGCCCGGTCGCCGGGTCGGGCGCCAGGCCGGTCGTCTTCAGCGCCGCCGCCTTGACCTCGCCCTTCTTGCCGTCCGGCTTCCATTCGAGCCAGCCGTTGCCGTAGTAGCGGTAGCAGTATCGGCAGTGCTTGAAGCCGGTCTTCTTGTACGGCTCGAAGTACTTGAAGTTCGGCGCGTCCTGCTCGTCGATGTGACCACAGGTGTGATAGGGCGGGACCTTCGCGAACGACGGCACCTTCAGCCACAGCCCGATGTGATCCCACAGCCGCACGTACTCCTCGTTCGGCTTGAGCACGATGTCCATCTCGCCCGGCTGCACGTGCCCGCCGTAGAGCCCGTCCTGCGTGCGGTGGCTCAGCACCGCCTTCTGCCAGAAGTCGGGCAGCGTCCGTCCCTCGCCCCAGCGGAGGATCGACCACGGCGCGTCCTTGTGCAGCAACTCCTTCAGGCCCTTCTGCTCCTTCTCGAACTCGCGCGTGCACAGGCACCACTCGACCGGGGCGCGCTTCTCCTTGACCGCGTCCTTGATCAGCGACGGATCGGCCTTCAACTCGGCCAGGCTGGCAACCTCGCCTTTGCGGTTCAGCACGTAGAACGCCGTCATCGTGTCCGCCACGTGCCAGGCGCCGTCGTACTGGACCTCCATCACGGTGTGGCCGCCGTAGCCCTTGGCCTTGATGTGGGCGACGCGGGTGTGGAAGCCGGCCTTGCGGCACAGTACGCTGAACGAGGCCGCCTGCGAGCCGCACAACTGGTGCCCGTAGCTGTTGATCATCCGCAGCACCGACCGCCGATCTCCGCCCATGTAGCGGTTGTGATAGACCATCCGGCGATAGAACTGATAGAGCGCGAGGAACTTCTCCTGCGGCTTCATGTCCGGCTTGCAGACGCCCTTGACAATGCCCGCCAGACTCGAGGTGTCGACGGCGCGGTCGGGAAGAACCTTGGGGCAATCGACCACTTCCACGGCAGCGACTGCCGAACAGACGGCCAGGAACGCCACGGCTGAACCGAACGATGCGAGACCCAACTTGACTGGAATCATGCTCTGCCTCCTGAGAATCGGCCTTTGGCGAGCATAGCGCAGGCGGCCACCGGATGCAATTGATTCCTGGCTTACTTACGCGGAAAACGGGGACAGATAACTTTCTTTCGCCGAGGGAGCAAGAGGGATCGCCACCGGCGCTCCACCTGGCGAAAAAAGTCATCTGTCCCCGTTCTTCCGTTCTTCCAGCGGCGCCTGGTGAGTTTCCGTTAAAGTTCGGGCGGGTTTGTGACGATATAAAACCGTCGTTGCATGTAAACATCGCAGACTTGGTGTCTCTGCACAGTCCGGATTGCGCGCGTCGTCGAAAACGGCACGAAATCCGTTCACAGGACTGACTTCGTGAGTTCTCTCAACCCCACGCTCGCTGACGGGTTGTGGCCTTGGCGCCGGCATCTGGGCGACGCGGCGATGGTCATCTCGACCCTGACGCCGCAAGAGACCATCCGCGCCGCGCAGGAGTTGGCCCGCGACCTGGCGCAGCAGGACCGTGCGGTCGTGCTCACCGGGGTCGGCGCGAGCGAGCCGCTGTTCTGGCACGTGCCCGCGGGGAAAGAGCTGGACACGGTCACACCGGACCTTGTCCTGCTGCTCGTGCACAAGCAGTTTGCCGCGTCGACGAAATTGCTGCTGGCGACGGCGAACAGCGTGATCCTGATCACCGGCAGCCAGCCGGAGGACCGGATCGCGTCGCTGAACGTGATGCAGATGATCATCCAACAGGCGTCGCCCGATCACATCGAGGTGGTGGTGGTGGCCGATCGCCGCCAAACGGCGCGCGAGGCCAGTGTGCACCTGGTCCGCATGGCCAACAACCACTTCGGCAACCGGACAAGCTGGCGTCACCTGCCGGCGCGGAAGATAAAGGAGGCCGTCGAGGACAGAGAGGAGGGGCTAATGGCTTCGTTGAGAGCGCGCCCCGTTCCGCTTTCGGGGGCGGAGGTGCGGGCCAAGGAATGGGAGGCGAGCTTCCGCCGGGCGGAGAGGCTGCTGGAAGAGGCGCACCAGACCCTACAGCAGTTACTCGAGCAGGCCACGGAGCCGGTGGAAAGCGCTCAGCCGAGCGGAGAAACGGCGGACTAAGCAGACTCGCGCCGGAACGTCCGCACCGTGCCGGGGTCGCGTCCGAGTCGCCTGCCGTCGGCCGAGGCGCCCAAAGCCCCACCCGCCCGCACGCGAATCCTGCCCAGCCCGTCAGGACCAATTCGCCCCGCCGTGCGCCATGAATCGCCCGCGCAACCGCGCCGCATCGTTGATCGACAACACAGGAGATGATGAGTGATATCATTGTCCACCTCATGGAGCCCCCGGAAACGGCCGAGCCTCGCAAAGGTATTCGCTGCCGGCCAGAAGATCGGGTTCCGCTCGTTCGAGCTCGGCGTCTCGCCGGCGCCGTTCGACCTGAAGGCGGTCCTCGGCGCGATCGAACGGGACGGCATCACGATATCCAGCATCCACGCGGTGTGCAGCGAACGCGAGGTGCCGCCGGCCAACCGGCGCGGCGATTTCATTGCCGAGCCCGACGAAGCCCGCCGCCGTGACGGAGTGGCGCTGGTCAAGGAGACCATCGACATCGCCCGCCAGGTGAACGCACCGGCGGTGGTCCTCCACTGCGGCGTCCTGCCGCTGCTCGACGCGCGGATCGTCCAGCGAGCGCTGTGCCGCCTCGCCGCGAACACGGCCGAGCCGCTCCACGACCCGCCGGAGCTGCGGCCATTGGTGGAACTGCGGCGGCGGGTGGCGCCGCCCTATCTCGATGCGCTCGAGGCCAGCCTGAAAGAGTTGAGCGAATATGCGCCGGACCTTCTCCTCGGGTTGGAGAACCGATACTACATCGGTGAGCTGCCGTACGGGGACGAGTTTCAGCGGATGTTCGACCGGGTGGCGGCGCCCAACCTGCGCTACTGGCACGACGTCGGCCACGCGTACGTGCTCGACCGCATCGGGTTCATCGATCACCTCGGACTGCTCGAGCGGTACGCGGGCCGGCTGGCCGGGATCCATCTCCACGACATCCGCGGCTGCGAAGACCATCGACCGCCGGGCACCGGCGACTTCGACTTCGGCCTCCTCGCTCAGTATCTCCGGCCCGATGTCATCCGCGTGATGGAGATCGCAGCCGAACACTCGGCAAAAGCGGTCAGGCGCGGCAGGGAATACCTGGCCCAAGTGTGGCAGGTTGCTTGAGAGAACCGTCTATTGGGCACGATGAGGAAGCGAATCATCCTGGCGTCGGCGTCGCCGCGGCGGGCCGAGCTGCTGCGGCAGATGGGGTACCGGTTTGACGTGGTGCCGCCGGATGTCGACGAGCGCGTCCGCGAACGGGCAGACCCGGCGGAAGAGGCGGTGCGCTTGGCGATCGCCAAAGCCGACGAGGTCGCCGCACGGGTCGAGCCGGCCATCATCATCGCCGCGGACACCGTGGTCGCGCTCGGGCAACAGATCATCGGCAAGCCGCGCAACCGCCGGCACGCCAGGGAGATGCTCCGCCGGCTGAGCGGCACGCGGCACCATGTCATCACAGGGCTCTGCGTGCTGGACACACGGACGGGCCGGCGCGTGGCCGGCCGCGTGTCGACGGCGGTGACGATGACACCGATGACCGAGGCGCAAATCGGCGAGTACGTCCGGAGCGGCGAGGCGGACGGCAAGGCCGGCGCCTACGCCATCCAGGAGACGGCCGACCGCTACGTCGAGAAGGTCGAGGGCAGCTTCACCAACGTCGTCGGCCTGCCCATCGAGCGGTTGCGGGAGATTCTGGACGCGCTGCCGTGACCCTTTGCCGTCCGGCGTGCCACGTCCGTGCAGAAGCAATTGACGGCGGCACCGGCGCGGATAGAATAGCAGTATGGGATGTCAGGGCGCCCTGCGTACCTGCCGACCCGGCCGAGTGGTGGAATCGGTATACACGACGGACTTAAAATTCGTTGTCCCGCAAGGGACTTGGGAGTTCGAATCTCCCCTCGGCCACCACGCGGTGCAATTGTCGACCGGACCGTTCCAAACGTTGCGGGGACAAGTGGAATGAAGATGCGAACGATCGTGACGGTGGCTTTGACGCTCTTCGTGAACTCGGCGTGGGCGGCTGAGCGCCTCTCCTGGGGCGTGGTCACAGGCGACGACGTAAACGTGCGCTCGGGCGCCGCGAAGGCGTTCCGCGAGATGGGCCAGTTGGGCAAGGATGACGTGGTCGAGATCCTGGCAATCTCGAACGACGGCAAGTGGACCCGGATCGTGGCGCCCGGCAGCGGCTCGGTATGGATCTCTGCGGAGTTCGTGGATGTCAAAGGGGAGAAGGGAACGCTAACCGGCGACAAGGTCCGCGTGCGCGTCCGGCCGGAACTGAAGAGCGAAGTGGTCAACCAACTGAACCGGGGCGCAGTGGTGAACGTCAAGGGGCGGGAGGGGGAGTGGGTCAAGGTGGCGCCGCCCGCGGGCACGGTCGCGTGGATACACGCCGAGTACGTCAAGCGGCTGACCGATGCTGAACTGGCGGCGTTCGAGACACGAAAGGCCGAAGAAGCGCGCCGGGAGCGAGAGCGCCGGGAACGTGAGGCCGCGCGGCTTGCGAAGCTGCGCCAAGAGGCCGAGCGCAAGAAGCGCGAGGCCCAGATGATCGCCGGTGCCGACAAGCTGTTCGCCGCCGAGCTGGCCAAGGACATTCGCGCCCGGTCACTCGACAAGGCGCTCCGGGCCTATCAGGAGGTGGAGCGGAAGGTCAAGAACCCCCAGTTGCGGGGCAAGTCGACGGTGAGCATCGTGGTGATTCGGGACATGCAGAGGGTACAGGCGGCCATTCGGAAGAAGGCGAAGCCCGGTCCGCTTTCGCGTCGGCCAAGACCACCTACGGCGTGCACCGCGCGGTCGACGATCTGCTCGCAGCTCACCTGCTGGCGCAAAAGATCGCCAAGGAGGCCGAGAGCCGGATCGCCCGCCAGCCGACCTCCGACGGCTGGATCTTCTACCTGAGCCCAGGGCTCGAGCACACCGGCGCGACGCACACGATTGTCGAGAACGGCCAGGTGAAAGCGCTGGTGAGAAGCGGGCGGATCGATCTCAACGCGTTCGTCGGGCGACAGGTTCGGGTCGCGGGCAAGCTCGCCGGCCAGGTTCAACTCGCCTCCGGCAAGAAGAAGACGAACATCATTGACGTCGCTCGTGCGGAACCGCTGTTCAAGTGAGCTTCGCCCAGCCGCCGCGCCCGCCCGTGCAGGAAGGGATTCTCGTTGCCGAGTGACCGAGACTACGAGTCCGCCCGGATCGCGGTCGAGCTGACACTCCTGACCCAGGACCAGGCCGACGCGCTGCTGGCGGACCTCGGCGCGGCGGAGTCGCTGGGCGCGGGCGACTCACTGCCCCAGATGGCCGTCAACCGCGGCCTCATTTCCGCAGCGGACTGCCAGGCGTTGAACGACCGTGTCGAGCGGTCGCTGGGACAGCGCGCCGAGATCGGCGGGTTCGAACTCCTCGAAAAGATCGGCCGGGGAGGCATGGGGACAGTCTATCGGGCGCGCCAGCTCAGCATGGGCCGGGTGATCGCCCTGAAGGTGCTCTCACGGCGCCTGGCGCAAAGTCAGACGTACGTGCAGCGCTTCTTCCGCGAGGCGCGCGCCGCCGCCAGACTCGACCACCCCAATATCGTCCAGGGCATCGACGTCGGCAAATCCAGCGGCTACTACTACTTCGCCATGGAATACATCAACGGCGAAACGGTCGCAGAGAAGATCAAACGCGACGGCCCTCTCTCGGAAGAGGCAGCGCTCGCCGTGTGCGCCCAGGTGGCCCGTGCGCTCGAACACGCCCACACCCGGGCCAACATCATCCACCGCGACGTGAAACCCCAGAACATCTTGATCGACCCGAGCGGCACGGTCAAGCTCGCCGACCTCGGCCTCGCCCGGCAGGCGGTCCAAGGCGACGGCACGGTCACCTTCAGCGGTGTCACGCTGGGCACCCCCGACTACATTTCCCCCGAACAGATCCGCGGCGAGGTCAATCTGGACGGCCGCTGTGACGTGTACTCGCTGGGCGCGACCCTCTTCCACATGGTGACCGGCAAACCGCCCTTCACCGGTGAGACCGCCAACGTCACCATGGCGAAGCACCTGACGGACGTGGTGCCCGATCCGTCGGACATCCGGCCGGGGATTTCGCACGGCATGACGACCGTCATCCGCAGGGCGATGCACAAGGACAAGGAGGGCCGCTATCAGACCGCTGAGGAGATGGCGGTCGCGCTCGAGGTCGAGCTGCACAGGCTCACCCCGTCCGAGGCCCCCGCGCCCGCGCCACCCCTCATGCACAGACTGAGAGCCGGAAAACAGCAGCCCAGGTCGAGCTGGCTTCCCGCAGCGCTCCTGTTCGGCGGCGCGGCCGCGGCGATCGCGCTGGTTATCTTCCTGGCGACTCGCGGCGGCGAAGCGCCGCCGGAGGAACCCCGCGTCGAGCCGAGCATCGAATCGCCAAAGGACGTCGTGGAGCGCCCGCTCAAGCCGCCCAAACTCAGAGAGATCAGGCCCGGCGCGAAGGCTCACGAGCTGGCGCAGGAACTCGCCCGCAAGAACAAGGCCAAGCCGTGGGTGATCATCCCCGACCTCAGAGACCTCCTCGAGGATTGCCGCAAGACGGAGTACGAGAGCGCGGTCAGTCTGCTGCTGGACCAGGCCACCGCCGAGCTTCGCATCACCGCCGAGGCGAAGCTGGGGGAACTCGAGGACCGCGCCCACGCCCTGTGCCTCAAGAAGAAGTACGGTGAGGCCATCGCCGAGTTCAAGCACTTCCCCGACGACCTCCGTCTCGACGAATGGAACGACAAACTCGCCGAAGCCAAGAGCCGTATCGTGTCCCGCGCCGCCCGCGCGTTCGAGGAAAGCAAACAGGCCGCCAAGAAGGCCGCCGACGCGCAGGACTTCGACCGCGCCATCGCGATCATGACGGACGTCACGCTGTGGGGCGTGCCCAACTCCAAGGCGAACGCGCTCCAACTCGTCGCCGTCTGGCGCGACGAAAAGGCCCGGAAGGAAAAGCTCGCGGAGACCCAACGGTTCAGCATCATGGTTGCTCACGCCGAGAAGATCTTCTCGGCGCTGCAGGACCGTGAGTACGCTGCCGCACAAACCGCCGCCGCCGCCGCGGCGCACGACACGCGGCTGGGAGACGAAGCGAAGAAATTCCGCCTGCTCCAGGAAGACATCAAGAACCTCGAATCGCTCTGGCGGGACGCCGAGCAACGCCTTCAAGCCATGAAGCCGGGGGACGACGTCCGGCTGGACTCGATTCTGCGGAAGTTCGTCAAGTTCGAAAACGGCGTGGTCACCGCGCAGGTCTCGGGGCAGATCAAGACCCTCCCCCTGAGAGCGATGCGCGATGTGGACCTGTTCGAGCTGCTTGCCGCGTACTTCACCGGGAACGACAGCGACCCAAAGCCGTGCCTGAAACGCGGCCTGTTCTACACGTTCGACAAGTTCCGCAAGCTGGACAAAGCACGCAAGGATTTCGACGCCGCCGAGAAGCGCGGCGCAGCGGCGCAAGCCGCACGCGGCCGGGAGTACATCCGACTGTTCACCGACCTCGAGCCCGAACGGGCCGCCATCAAGCTTCTGGTCGAGGCCCGGGCTGCCGCGGCGCAGCAGCTCTGGAAAAAGCTGGATGAGAAGCTGAAAGAGCTGGTCAAGTACGGCGAGACGGAAGCCTGCCGCAGAAGTGCCGCCGAACTGACCGAGCTCGTTCTGCTGGCCTCGGGAAGGGGACGGGGGTTCCCCTACCTGTTCAGCGGCGAGGCCAAGCTCGAGGGAGCCGACGGGGTGACGATCACCTACGACTTCCGGAATGAGAAGCACCGGCTCGACTGGCGCGGGGGCAGCTCCGGCCCCAAGGGCCTGCGGTGCAACCGTCAGCTCCGGTGGAACGCAGGCGTGCGGGTCGACTCGATCAAGGCCAGC
>CAZDHT010000132.1:0-13902 GCA_964505325.1 uncultured Planctomycetota bacterium
CGGTTGAGGCTGACGCCTTCCTCGGCGGCCTCGGTGGCGAGGCGGCGGTGCACCTCGGGCGGGACGCGGACGACGAACCGGCCGCTGTACCGCTTTCCTGCGAGCGGCTCGGGCGGGGTCTCGCCGGTCGCCGTCATGTCCGCAACGACGTCGGCCACGACCTTGCGGATGCCGCGGAGCGCGGCCTCGGGCGTGCGGGCCAGCCAGCTCAAGCTGGGGAACTCCGCGCACAGGCCGGCGTGCTCGCCGTCCTCCTCCGACCACGTGACGCGGTAGGTGTATCGGTCATTCCGCAGCGGCATCGTCCGACTCCAGCTTGTCGATTGCCTTCAGTGCTGAAAAGCGGGGGACAGGCACGTCTCCGCTTCGCTTCGCTGGTGCCAGTCCCCGTTTTTCACCCGCGGGTCGCCCGGCCAGGGCGTCTTGTACACGCGATGACTCGTCCCTCTCTGGCGCGGCTCTCCGAAGTAGCGGTCGCAGGCCTTGCACAGGTCCTCAAAACGGACGCCCTTAGGATTCCGCCGCATGCGCTCCAGGATATCGTCCGGCGCACCCATATTATAGTACCACTATTGATATCATGTCAAGGGTTTCTTGGCGGCGGATTTCCGCGGAGCAGTGATGTCCCGCTGCGCCGCTGGGGGCATTCTCTCACTTCAAGGTGTGTTGTCAAGCGCGGAGAAGCCGTCAGCTTTCGGCTGTCAGCGAGCAGCTACCAGCTATCAGCTATCGGCTGTCAGCTATTGGCCATCAGCGATCCGGCATCAGCAACCGCCGCGGACCGCGTTCAGCGGTTCAGCTCCGCGTTGGCGAGCCGGTTGAGGCTGACGCCTTCCTCGGCGGCCTCGGCACTCCGTGCCGATTCCAAAGCGGCGTCAAGCTGCCGCACTCCAAGGTCCGCCTTCGGCGGACAGGGACCGACGAGAGCGACCCGGCTTCGCTCGGCGCTACGCCGGACAGGCCGCCGGGGTCTAAGCGGCGCCCAGAAGAAGATGGGAGAGAATGACCGTGGAGGCCCTGTTATTCTGCATCGCGGGAACAGAAGGGACAGATGACTCATTGCTGCGCGGTGACGGCTGACACGAAGCGTCTTTCGGAGTGCGCCCTTCGACAAGCTCAGGGCGCCTTGAGCCGGTCGAAAGGCGGTGGCTGTCTCCTGCTCCGCAGGAGCAGACCGACACCGCTTTGCCGAGGTGCGAAGCGGCGACGGCACCCGAGCTTTTTGGAAAGCGGCATCAAGCTGCCGCACTCCAAGGTCCGCCTTGGGCCTTCGCCGGCCTCCTTCGCGTGGGCTACGCAGGTCAAGCGGGTTCGGCCCACAAGCCGGCGGAGGGCACACGGCTTCGCCGCGTGGTTCAACCCTCTATGCCGTCAGGAGGGACACCTCCAATTCAGAAACTCGACCTTGAAGCAACGCTAGACCAAGCCCTGGTCGATCATGGCGTCGGCGATCTTGATAAACCCCGCGATGTTGGCGCCGACCACCAGGTTCCCCGGCGAGCCGTATTCCGCGGCGGCGTGGCTGGCCGACCGGTAGATGTTCTGCATGATGTCCTTCAGTTTGCTGTCGACCTCCTCGAACGTCCACGGCATGCGGATGCTGTTCTGGGTCATTTCCAGCGCGGAGCAAGAGACGCCGCCCGCGTTCGCCGCCTTGCCGGGGCCGTAGGCCGTGCCGCTCTCGACAAAGACATGCGCGGCCCCTGGGGTGCTGGGCATGTTGGCCCCTTCTGCAACAACGACGCACCCGTTCTTCACCAGCGCCCGGGCGCTTTCCTCGTCGAGCTCGTTCTGCGTGGCACAGGGCAGGGCGATGTCGGTGGGCAGCGTCCAGATGCCCCGGGACCCGTCGTGGTACGTGGCGTCGGAGTGCTCTGCGACGTACTCCTTGATCCGCCCACGCCGGATTTCCTTGATCTGGCGGACGGTCTCGAACTCCACGCCGTTGGGCGCGTGGATGTAGCCGGCGCTGTCGGACAATGCGATGACGGTCGCCCCCAGCTCCTGAGCCTTCTTGGTCGCGTACATGGCCACGTTGCCGGAGCCGGAGATGACGACGCGCCGCCCGTCGAGCTTCTTCCCCATGCCCTCGAGCATTTCCTGGACGAAGTACATCAGGCCGTATCCGGTCGCCTGGGGTCGGACGAGGCTCCCACCCCAGGTGGCGCCCTTGCCGGTGACCACGCCGTCAAACCGATTGCGGAGCCGCTTGTACTGGCCGAACAGGAAGCCGATGGCGCGAATGCCCACTCCGATGTCCCCGGCGGGCACGTCGGTGTCGGCGCCGATGTGCCGCTGGAGTTCGGTCATGAAACTCTGGCAGAACCGCATCACCTCTTCATCGGTCTTGCCCTTGGGATCGAAATCGCTTCCGCCCTTGCCGCCGCCCATGGAGAGGCTGGTCAGCGCGTTCTTGAAGGTCTGCTCGAACGCCAGGAACTTGATGATGCTCAGGTTCACCGTGGGATGGAACCGCAGGCCGCCCTTGTAGGGCCCGAGGGCGCTGTTGAACTGCACCCGGAGGCCGCGGTTCACCTGTACGTTGCCGTGCCTGTCTTCCCAGGGCACGCGGAAGATGACCTGCCGTTCCGGCTCGGTGATCCGTTCGAGGATGCTCGTCTGCTGGTACTTCGGATTCCGGTCGAGGACGGGTTCAAGCGTCTCGAGAACCTCGGTCGCCGCTTGAATGAACTCGGTCTCGTGCGGGTTCTTCCGCTTCACGATATCCATAGCGTGCTGGATATAGTCCGCCGGCGCCATGGTTCCCGTGGCCACGTCACATTCCTCCGGAGTCGGTGTGAAAGCCGCCGATACCAGCCCGGCACGGTACCGCGCGCGCGGCCCGGTGTCAAGTGAGAATGGCGGGCATTCGACTCCGCTGGCGGCGGGCGCCACCGGGAATCCGAGCAACATGCCCAGAAACGATATGCCCGGCGGCGGCGCTGTCGAGCGTCGGCCGCCGCCGATCAGTAGGTGTAGAGCGTGCCGTAGGGGCGGCTGCTGAACGGTGCGAGGCGGACGAACTCATCCCGGCGAAACTGCGAGCCGTTGAGACCGAACGCGCCGGCGTAGTCGGCGAGAATGCCGGCCAGCTCCTGCCACTCGTCGTCGTCGAGCTCGTGCATGGCGACCTCTCGGCCGACCTGCCACGGTTCGGGCCGCCCGCGCACGTAAAGCGTGCCGCCGTGCATTCCGGTGCCGACATACTCGCCGACCGGGACGCGGCCGTCGGAATCGAGGCCGAGGACGGCGAGCACGCCGCCCGCCATGTACTCGCCGAGGTACGGGCCCGCCCGGCCACCGACCACGACCACGGGAAACCGCGAGCGATACGCCTTCATGTGGATGCCGGCTCGGTAGCCGACGTTGCCCCGGACGAAGATCCGCCCGCCGCGCATCGCGTGGCCGAGGATGTCGCCCGCATCACCGTGAATGATCAGCGTGCCCCCGTTCATCGTGTTGCCGACGCCGTCCTGGGCGTTGCCGTGGATCGTGAGCTCGGCCCCGTTCATGAAGGCGGCCAAGTCGTTCCCCGGCACGCCGTTGACCGTGATCCTGACGCCTTCGCCGAGCCCGACGCCGATGTACCGCTGGCCGCGGACGTTGTCCAGCTCGATCTCCCGTACGCCGCTCGCGACGGCGGCCCGGATGCGCTCGTTCAGCTCGCGGTATTGCAGACCCTCGGCGTCGATCCTCATACCTCGATCCCCATTCCGGACACGACGTGCTTGCGGTACTCGGTCGGGAGCGAAATCAGACCGAACTCGTCCGTTAGGAGCAGGTCTTTGAAGCCGGCGATGTCTACGCCCTCGCGAATCAGGCCGGTGACGATCCCCGCCCGGTCGATCCGGCCGATGAAGATCGCTCCGACGATCCGGTTGTCCCTGAGCACGATCTTCCTGTAGCTCGGTTCAGCGTCGTCGCGGGCGCTGAGGACCTCGTGTTCGTCACCCTCGGGCGACGTGATCCCGACGGAGATGGTCGGCAGGCCGAAGACATCGACCGAGTTCATCGCCAGGCCCCCCTCGTACGGCCGGGCCCCGCCGGCCATGTGGCTGCCGGCGACGACGCCCTGGCGGAACGCGACGGGAAAGATGGGCAGCGCGCGTTTCTCTCCGCTCAGCCGCTTCGTGGCCTGGGCGACGTCGCCCGCCGCGTAGATACCCGGTGCATTCGTCTGCATCGTGTCGTCGACGAGGATGCCGCGGTCGGTCGCAATCTCGGTGCCGGCCACAATGCTCGTGTCGGGGACAACGCCGATCGCGAAGATGACCAGCCCACACGGGACGGACGACCTGTCCCGGAGGGCGACACCGGTGACCCGTCCGCCCCCCGAGGAAATCGACGAGACCGTCGTGCCACAGCGGACCTCGACGCCGCGCTCGGCGAGGTGGTGCTGTGCAATATCGGATGCCGTCTGGTCGAACGTTGCGCTTAGCATCCGGCTGGCGAGTTCGACGACGGTGACATCGAGGCCCCGCTCGGCGAGCGCCTCCATCGATTTGAGCCCGATCAGCCCGCCGCCGACGACGACGGCCCGGCGCACATCGTGGGCCTCGATGAAGTCGCCGATCCGCCGTGCATCGGCCCACGTTGTGAACGTGAACACGCCGTCCGCGTCGCGGCCCGAGACGTCCGACGGAACGAGCGGGTGGCCGCCGGTCGCGATCAGCAGCTTCTCGAACTCCAGGAGCTCGCCCTCGGAGGTCCGGACCGCGCGGGCCTCGGTGTCAATGCCTGTGACCTCGACGCCGAGCATTGTGCGGACGCCACTTTTCTCGTAGAAGTCGGCCGGCCGGTGGAACATCCCGTCTTCGTCAACTTTCCCCGCGAGGAAGTACGAGATGAGCGGGCGAGAATATACGTGCTCGGTCTCTCTCGCCACGATGGTGATCGGCCGTTCGGCGTCGCGGCTGCGAATCCCGGCCACGCCGCCCATGGCCGCGGTCGAGTTGCCGACAATCAGGTACGGTGTTTTATTCGTCGTCATTGTCATCCACGAAGACGATGGCCTCGTTGGGGCAATTGGCGACGCAGGCCGGAACCTCCTCGCCCATGCAGAGGTCGCACTTTGAGGCCACGCGCTTCTCGGCGCCTCGCTGGATCGCGCCGACCGGGCAGACCATGATGCACATCCAGCACCCGACGCACCGGTCGGTATCACAGAGGACGGCGCCGGTTTCGGGGTCGCGGTACATCGCCCCGGACAGGCACGCCTCGATGCACGGCGCCTCGTCGCAGTGCCGGCACTGGAGCGCGAACGAGACATATCCGGACTGCTCGACCTGGACGCCAGGCACGATCTGGTCTTTCTCGAAGCGGAACGCTTTGATGATCTTCTTCGACTTCGAGCGCTGGACGAGGCAGTGGATCTCGCACAGGCGGCAGCCGATGCAAAACTCCTCGTGGATGACGATGCGCTTCATGTCGGCTACTCTCCGGCGGCCTTGATCTCGAGGATGCGGAGCTCGCGGTCGGTCAGGCCAACGCCGCGCAGGTGCTCGCGGTTGCCGCGGAGACTCTCGACGGCGTTGATGCCCATCCCGCCCATCATCTCGGTGATCTCGTGCGCCCACGCGTTCAACAGGTTGACCAGCCGCCGCGTTGCGATGTTCGGGTTCAGCCGCTTTGTCAGGTATGGGTCCTGGGTAGCGATCCCCCAGTTGCACTTGCCGGTGTAGCACTTCTGGCAGAGGTGGCATCCCATGGCGACGAGCGCCGCGGTCGCGATGTAAACGGCGTCGGCTCCGAGCGCGATCGCCTTGACCACGTCGGCGCTCGACCGGAATCCACCGGCGACGACGAGCGATGCCTGGTTGCGGATTCCCTCCTCGCGAAGCCGCGAGTCCACCGCCGCCAGAGCAAACTCGATGGGCAGGCCGACGTTGTTGCGGATCATCATCGGCGCCGCGCCCGTGCCGCCGCGGAACCCGTCGATCACCACGATGTCGGCGCCGGCGCGGACCGCGCCGCTGGCAATGGCCGAGATGTTGTGGACCGCGGCGATCTTCACCGCGACCGGCTTTGCGTAGCCCGTCGCCTCCTTGATCGCAAAGACAAGCTGCCGGAGGTCTTCGATCGAGTAGATGTCGTGGTGCGGCGCCGGCGAGAGCGCGTCCGTCCCCTCGGGGATCATCCGCGTTGCCGAGACGCCCGCGTCGACCTTCTCGCCGGGCAGATGGCCGCCGATCCCCGGCTTGGCGCCCTGCCCGATCTTGATCTCGACCGCCGCGGCCACGTTCAGGTAGTCGACGTCGACGCCGAACCGGCCGGAGGCGACCTGGACGATCATGTGGTCGCCGTACTCGCGCAGGCCCTCGTGCAGCCCGCCTTCGCCGCTGTTCGCAAACGTCCCGGCCGCGGCAGCCGCACGGGCGAGAGCGATCGACGCGTGGTAGCTGATCGAGCCGTAGGACATCGCCGAGAACATCACCGGGACACGCAGCTCGAGCTGCGGGGCGAGCGTCGTGGTCAGGCGGGGTGACACGCCACGGGCCTCGATTTCCAGCATGTCCGGCTTGCGGCCGAGATAGGTCACAAGCTCCATCGGCTCGCGGAGCGGGTCAATGGACGGGTTCGTCACCTGGCTGGCGTTGAGAAGCAGTCGGTCCCAGTAGACGGGAGCCGGTTGGTCGTTGCCCATCCCGGCGAGCAGGACGCCGCCGGTCTCGGCTTGGCGGTAGAGGTTCCGCAGGACGGCCGCCTCCCAGTTCCCGTGGGGGCGGAACTCGAGCTCGGCCCGCTTGATCGAGACCGCGTTCGTCGGGCACAGGGTCGCGCAGCGGTGGCACCCGACGCAGTCCGAGCTGTCGCTCAGCACGACGTCCTCGTCGCTGTCGTATTCGTGGACGTCGTTGGCGCACTGCCGGACGCAGACCTGGCACTGGATGCACCGCTCGGGGTCGCGCACGACAATGAAGTCGGGCTCAACCAGCCACTTCCGCAACTGGCTCATCTCTCAGTTCTCCGACAATCGGTACACCGCCCTCGGCGTGCCAGAGCTCTGTGGGCTCGGGGCAAATCTCGCGGATCGCCGCCTCTTCGCTGGCGATGTAGAGCACGTCGTCGCGGCGGGCGGCAACCATCGGTCGCAGCTTGATCCGGTCGTTGAAGCCGATCATCCCGCGAGCACGTCCGACAACCACCGAGAACGGACCGTTGAGCAGCGCGCCGCCGTAGACGCTTCGGACGGCGCGGGCCAGCCGCTGCCGGTCCGCGGGCATCCGGTCGATCTGCGACCAGAACGGCGGGGCCATTGCCATGCACGCGACCTCGAGCGGCAGGTTGTGCTTCCGCATCAGGAGGTCGAACAGGTACGTGATCACCTCCGTGTCCGTCTGGAGCGTGCAGTGGTATCCGAAGTTCGCCAGGTACCGGCGGTTGATGCCATAGGACGAGATCTCGCCGTTGTGGACGACGGCCCAGTCAAGCAAGCCGAACGGATGAGCGCCGCCCCACCAGCCGGTCGTGTTCGTCGGGAACCGGCCGTGCGCGATCCAGGTGTACGCCTCGTACTCGTCCAGGCGGAAGAACTCGCCGATCTCCTCCGGATAGCCGACACCCTTGAAGACGCCCATGTTCCTGCCGCTGGAGAAGACGAACGCGCCGTCGACGCTGGCGTTCACGTCCATTACCACCCGGACAATTATGTCGTCGTCGCTCAGGCCGTAGTTCCGCTCGCGCGCCTCCGCCGTCACGGAAACGAAGTACCGGTGCAGGAGCGGCCGGGTGTGGAACGCCTCGACCTGTCGGATGGGGATCGGCTCGTCGTGGTGGACGGTGCATCGGCGCGAGACGAGCTGCTCGGCGTTGCGCTGCGCATCGATGCTTTCACACATAATGTGGAACGCATAGTGGTCTCGGTGCTCGGGGTAGATCCCGTAGGCGGCGAACCCGCCGCCGAGCCCGTTCGAGCGGTCACGCATGATGGCGATGGCCCGCATGATGGCCGTGCCGTCAAATCGCCGGCCCGCTTCGGACATGACGCCGACGATGGCGCAGCTGCTGATGTCCTTCTGTCGCATCGGTCCCGGCCTTTGGTTCATCCGTCTGCCTCGCAACGGTCCCGGCCGAACGCCTGACGCAGGTGTTCCCGCCCCCGTTCACGGTGCGAGAGTCTACTGAAACCGCCGCCGCGATTCAACTCGAAACCGGCCCTCGGGCGGCCAGCCCGTCTTCCGCCCGGCACAGGCGCGTCCACTCGGCTGTCTCACGCGCTCAGGTCCGGTCGCGGAAGCGCCGGGGGTTGATGCCGTACTTCCGCACGCGTAGGCCCATGATCCGCTCGGTGATGCCGAGCGCCCCGGCCGCTTTGGCCTGGTTCCCGCGAGCGCTTTTCAGCGCGTCGATGATCAGCTCGCGTTCGAGGTTGTCGAGCGACTCCACGAGCGTGCCCTGGTGGGTGGTGCCGCTGGCCTCCGCCGTCTGGAGGGTGGGCGGCATGTGATGGCCGTGGATGACGCCGTCCGTGCTCAGCAGCACGGCTCGCTCTATGCAGTTCTCCAACTCGCGCACGTTGCCCGGCCAGTGATAGCGCATCATCATGTCGATGGCGGGGGTGGAGATCCGCTTGGCCGGTTTGTGCCGGCTCTTGCTGTATTTGTCGGCGAAGTGGTCGGCCAGCAGCAGGATGTCGGTCTTCCGGTCGCGGAGCGGCGGGACGTGGACGGGGAACACGTTGAGCCGGTAGTACAGGTCGGGGCGGAACGTCCCGTCGCTGACAAGTTGTTCGAGGTCGCGGTTGGTGGCGGCGATGACGCGCACGTCGACCCGGATCGGCTCGACGCCCCCCACGCGCTCGAACTCGCGCTCCTGGAGCACGCGGAGCAGCTTGATCTGGGTGGACGCGGTGAGGTCCCCGATCTCGTCGAAGAAGATGGTGCCCCCGTCGGCCAGCTCGAACCGCCCCGGGCGCCGGGCGATGGCCCCGGTGAACGCGCCCCTCTCGTGCCCGAACAGCTCGCTCTCCAGGAGGCTCTCCGGGAGCGCGGCGCAGTTGAACCGGATGTACGGCTGGCTGGCCCGCGGGCTGTTGTAGTGGATGGCGTGGGCGACCAGCTCCTTACCCACCCCGCTCTCGCCGCGGATGAGGACCGTCGTGTCGCTCCCCGACACCTGGGCGATCAGGTCGTAGAGCGCCTGCATGGCCCGCGAGTTGCCGACGATGTTGGTCGGCCGGAACCGGTCCCTGAGCTCCTCCTGCAGGCGGAGGTTCTCGTCGATCAGCCGCTGGCGCTCCTCCTCGGCCGACCGGCGCAGGCGGACGGCCTGAGCGATCATAGACGCGATGATGGAGAGCAGGCGGACGTCCTCGTCCAGCCCCGCCTTGTGGCGGAAGATCCGGTCCGCGCTCAGGGCCCCGATCGTTTCTTTGCCCAGCCGGATGGGGACGCAGATGAACGAGATGTCCTTCTTGCTCAGCCCCTTGCGGGTGCCGGTGCGATCGAGGAACCGGGGCTCTTCGGAGATCCGCGGCATGGCGGCGGGGCGGCCCGTCTCGATCACTTTGCCGGTCACCCCCTCGCCCAGCCGGTAGCGTCCGTGTTGCTGCTTCCGCGACAGCCCGTAGGCCGCCTCGATGACGATCTCGGACGTGTCCCGGTTGAGCAGGGCGATCATCCCCCGCGCCATGCCCAGGTGGTCGGCCATCGCCTTGAGCACGGGGCCGAGGACGTCGTGAAGGTCGAGGCTCTGATCGAGGATGCGGCTGATCTCGAAGAGGAGCGAGAGCTCCTGGACCTCCCGCCTCACCTTTGGGCGCCGAAGCGGCACGGTCATAGCGGCAGGCTCTCCGCACGGCACAATCTGCCACGTGAGCCAGAAGGATACCGCGCGGTCTGCACGGTGTCAAGGACACCGACCGAGCGAAGCAGAGACGCGCGGGGGGGCGCACCCCCTCACGGGATCGGGCGGCGCTGCGACGAGCTCAGGCGAGTCGAGATCGCGGAGACAACAGCCGCTTCGGGCCGCTCTGCCTTCGACGGGCTCTCGGGGAGAGTGGCCGGCTGCGGCTACTTCGCCGGCACAACCTTGTCGATGACTTTGGCCTTGACTTCCTTGAGCTTCTGCACGGTGACGTAGCAGCGGAGCAGATAGCCGCAGTTCTTCAGGTTCTCCTCCGTCGGCGGGCCGTTCGAGAGTTTGTGCGTCCAGTGCACGCCGTCGCGGCCGACCAGCGTGCCGTCCCACGCGCCCTTCGGCTGCCGCGAGACGAACTCGCCGTACAGGTCGATGATGGGGATCTTCCGCGCCGCGGCCAGCCCCAGGTACCGGTCGTTCACCTGTTCGAGCAGTTCGTGCCGTCGCTTGCCCCGCATCGGCGGCTGCGTGGTGAGCACCGGTACGCTGTTGTTGTTCAGGATCATCTCTACGATGGTGTTCATATCGCGGAGCACGTCGTCGGGCTTGCGGCGGGCGGAGACGTCGTTGGCGCCGAGCAGGATGAACACGATCTGCGGGTTGTACTTTTTGATGATATTCGCGAGCGAGGGGAGACCGTGGAACCCGCCCTTGAGATACTGGTCGGTCCGGATGCCGGACGCGGCCGTCTCGCTGCGGCCGCTCGGCTTGTCCACCTTCGCCAGGTACCAGCCGTTGGTGTCCTTGTTTTGCTCGTAGGCGTGGGACCAGCGGAGGATCGCCTTGTCCTCGTCGGTGTGGCCGCCCTTTCTGTTCCCCGGCACGCTCCACGCCCACCGTGTCGACTGATTGGCATAGGTGAGCGAATCGCCGATGAGAATGATCTGCCCCTGCTTGCCGGTGAACTTCTTGGCGACGGGGAGCATCGCCTCGGCCCAGTCCCAGGTCTCCTTGACCACCGTCTCGCCCTTGCGCTCGACCTTCGGCAGGTCCTTCGGCACCGGGCGGACCTCGGCCGCGATAACCGAACTTGCGAACAGCATTGCGACTGCGATCAGCAGATACCGTTGCTTCATTCGTCTCTCCTTCCGGATAAGGGTGTTGTCATTGGTCAGCCACAAGGCGCCCCACGCGATATTCCTGCGCCGAATTTTACACCGCCCGCCGGCGCCGAACAAGGAGCCGCTCGACGGATCCGCTACGAAACATGCGCAGACCTTGGCCGCCGCAGAGAGGCACCAGACACTGGCAGGGTGCTGGTCGGGGCGACTGGACTCGAACCAGCGACCTCTTGAACCCCATTCAAGCGCGCTACCAAACTGCGCCACGCCCCGAAATCCTTACACAGTCTAGCCCAGGCCACGCGTGAATGCAAGCCCGAAGCAGGCGTGATAACGTCAAGTGAAGTGTGCAATCTGAGTTCTGGGGACGTCACGCTTGATTAGCTGACAGTGATTGGGAACGTGAGCTTCTCGGGCGGGCAGATCTCGAGCTGCCGCCAGAATCGCGTGTTTTCCATGGGTTCATGTCGTAGCCGGCCGCATCCCCGCACTGTTGCCGCGTTGCGGGCCGACAACGCCAATCCGTGGTGCATGTTGCCATCAGGCAACGCGGGCACCGGGTTTTCCCTGAACACGACGGGCGGGCCGTGCGGCTTGATCGGCTGTATCCGACTGTTCCGTCAAGAGATAGCGGGATTCGGAGAAAACACGGCGCGTTTTCCGACAACGAAGGCACGGGATTTGCCTGCTTCTCAGTCGGTGTGCGGACTGAGTAGACCACGGGGGCGATACTACAGGGATAGGTCCGCAGCAGAGCCAAGACCCGGCCCGGAAAGCTCGTCTTGCCGAGCCGCCCGGTCGGGAACATAGTGCGCGTGCGCCAGGCACGGCTTCTCCGCTGCTGAGCTTGCGCGCAACATTGGGACGTGCCAACAGAGCGCCCCGCACGGCGTCTTGACGTCCAGAGGCGTCGGAGGTGGATCAGGTGCAAAAACTGGAAGGAGATCTCATGATGAGCAGTTACCGACAACTCGGCCCCGCCGCCATGCTTCTGGTGTTCGTAGCGGCCGTCCTTGTTCCGGGCGTTGCTGTCGCCGGGCCCTTCAGTTTCTCGGATGATTTTGAGGACGGCGACATCTCGGACTGGACAACGGTCACCACGGGAACCGGCGTGGTCGAGGTCAACACCGACCGTCCCCTCGGCGGGGGATTCTGGAGCATGCACATTGAGTCCGTTGAGCAAGGGGATCAGGCCTACGCGCTGGGCAATGCCGCGACGTTCCTCAACCTGGACTACACGAAAGCCTACACCATTGACTTCGACTTCAACTACGACAAGAGCGAGGACCCGAACGGGTTTCACTTCCTCGAGGTCATGGCGATGAACGGACCTGGGGGCGTGTCCCGTCAGGTCGGGCTGTACCTCGATACGCCGGCGGCACCACCGGGCAACCCGCACGACAAGCTGGTCTATCGAGACGCGGTCCCGTCGAATCACAATGTGGCCGGACTGAAGGAAGACGTCTGGTACCACCTGTCCATAGACGTAGACCCCCCGACGGAAACGTACGACCTGACGGTTGCCGGTCCCGCCGGCACGCAGCAGGTCTACGACTGGGCCAGCAGCCAGTGGGTTGACCAAGCCGCCGTCAACGATATCCCGTTCATCGGGGCCGGGCAATCGGGAGGATTCTCTGCCTTCCGGTTCGGTGACCGCAATGCCGATGCCGTAAACTACGACCACGGAGAGGCCTACTGGGACAACATAGCGGTAATGCAGGGGACGTGCATCCCCGAGCCGGCGGGGCTGGGCCTTGTCGGGCTCGCCGTGACGGCGTTGAGGCGGAAGCGGCGCTGATCTGACAAGGCCGTGAAGAACGACGGCTCAGCCGCCGTCGAGGCCGGCCTTCTTGATGGCCTCGTCCAGCCAGGCGCGCTCGAGCGTTCCGACGATGTGGACGTTGTCGAACGTGGCCTTGTCGGCGTCGAAAGCCCAGACGCCGACGTGGCCGGACTTGAGAGACGAGTCCTTGGCTTCGAGGACCAGTCTGCTGACTTGGCCCCGGAGTTGGCCTCCGGTGAAGCTGAGCATCATGGCTCCCCGCTTCGACGCGGCGAAGGGTGAGGGCCTCACGGGCCATTTTCCGCTGGCGAACTCCTTGGCCGGGAACTTCCCGGCGATGTATTTGGCCAGGTGGCTTCGCCATACCGGGGGCGCCTTGTCTTTCCAGAGGCCGCACAGTTCGTAATGGTTGCCTTGGCCGTCGGCGCAGACGAGCAGCGTGGCCCCGAAGGATCCGCCCGACACGGCAAAGTCCGCGCGAATGGCGGCGGAGGTGAACCGGGCTTTCGTCAGGGCCTGGATTCGGGTCTTCATCAGTTGGAGCGATCCGCCGTTGAAGGTGATGGCGTCGCCACTCTTGAAGTGCCACTTGCTGGGCGACCAGTCCCGCCCCTGTGCGGGCTCTTTGAAATCGTAGAACAGCTTGATGCGGAGCGTGTTCGGATCGAAGCGCAACATTCTGCCGTTGAACAACTTCTTCACCGTTTCCGCCGCGTAGGTAACGCGCTTTCCAGGCTGCGGTGGTGTTTCCCGCTTGGCACCCTCCAGAGAGGCCACCCCACACGCCAACGCCAGCCGGCAGCCGAACGGCCCTCCCAGGAAGTTCGGCTTTCTCCGGCGGCGGATGGCGGACCGGATCTCGGCCTGGCGTTCCGCCCACGCGCCGCCGCGGGCGACGCGATCCGTGCCGGTCTCGGGGCCCGGCGGATTCGTCTGGGGCTCTTTGGCATATGCGCCGTACCAATCCGCGCACAGTTCCCACAGGTTCCCGTGCATGTCGTGCAGGCCAAAAGCGTTGGGCGGGAAGCTTCCCACCGGAACCGTCTTGGCCCGGTGTTTCTCCTTGGCCCGGTAGTTCGCCTGGTCAGGCGAGATGGACTTGCCGAAGTGGAAGGGGGTGTCTGTGCCGGCCCGGCAGGCGAACTCCCATTCCGCCTCCGTGGGCAGGCGGAATGTCCCGGCCCCAAGCGCGTTCAGCTT
>CAZDHT010000133.1:0-13877 GCA_964505325.1 uncultured Planctomycetota bacterium
CAAGCCGCTTCAGCGCGGCCAGCCCCGTCGCAGCGCCGTCATCGCTCAGCCCGCCGCGCACGAAGAGATGCACCAGGTGCTCCAGCTTGCCCAACGCCTCGAGGCCCGTGCCGGACGCCACGTTGTTGTAGAGCCGGAGATCTTCCAGGCTGCTCAGCCCGGCCAGCCACGCGACGCCCTGGTCGCTGATCTTCGGGCTGTACAAGTACAGCTTCTTGACCTTCTTCAGGCCCCGCAGATGCGCGATTCCCGCGTCCGTGATGTTCCCGTTCGGGATGTGAAGTGTTACCAGCGTGGTCATCCGGCCGACGTGCGCCAGCCCGCCGTCCGACACCCGCGACGCTGGCACGTGCAGCCGGCCGAGCGTCATCTTCCCTAGGTGCGCCAAGCCCCAGTCGCCCACGTTCGTACCGCTGATGTCGAGCCGTGCGAGCTTCGGCAACTTCGCAAGGTGCAGCATCGCATTATCACCGACATTCCCCGACCAAAGCGTCAGCTCCTCCAGCTTCTGGAGTTCCTTGATCGGTTCCAGACGCGCGTCGTTCAACTCCGAGCCTGCGAGCGCCAGTCTCCACACGTTCTGTACCGCCGCCACATCGGCGCGCGGATCGTTCGCGCCGAACACGCGCCGCAGGTACGCCAGCCCGGCGTCGCTCAGCCGTTCATCCGTCAGGATCAGCTCGCGGACCGCGCCCAGCCCCTTGAATTGCTTCAGACTGAAGTCGTCGACGTCCACGCTCAGCCGCAGCGCCTCGAGCTGTGTGAGTTCGCCGAGCGCCGGAAGGCCCTCCCGAGTGACCTCGCAGTTGATCAGTGTGAGCGACTTGATCTGCTTGAGCTTGGCCAACGCCGCGGCCCCGTCGTTATCGATCTCCCCGCGAATCCACACGTCGCGCAGGTTCTTCAATCCGGCGAGTTTGTCGAGCGTCTTGCCGGACGCCGTGTTCTTGTAGAGGTGCAGCGTCTCGAGCGCCGGCAGTGCGGCGAGGCTCGCCAGCCCGGCGTCCGTCAGCTTCGGGCACGTCACGTACAGCCGCTTCAGACCTTTCAGCGGAGCCAGTGCCGCGACGCCCTTGTCCGTGATCTGCTCGCCCGACAGCGTCAGCGTGTGCAGCGCCTTGAGCGCCGCCACGTGCGGCAGCCCCGCGTCGGTCAGCGTTGTCGCCGGCAGACGCAGCCAGCCGAGCTTGCCAAGGCCCTTGAGCTGTGCCAGCCCGGCGCCGGCCACGCTCGTGTCCCGCAGGTCGAGCGTCTCCAGCGATCCCATCGACTTGAGATGCGCCAGCCCGGCGTCGGAGACCTTCCCGCTGCGCACGGTAAGCTGCTTCAGCGCGCCACATGCCTTCAGATACGCGAGCGAGTCGTCTGTCAGCGCCGTGCCGCCGATCCCGATGCGGTCCAGCCCGGCCAGTTCCTTCAGGTCCGCCGCCGACGCCGCCGCGCCCCCGAACAGCCGGTTCAGCGCCGCCAGTCCCTTGCTCGACAGCTTCGAGTTGGTGACGGCCAGCTCTTCCAGCTTGGGCAGCCCCTCCAGCCGCGTCAGCAGGAAGTCGCGGACGTTGCCCGCGCCCGTGATGTGCAGCCGTTCCAGATTCTTCAGCTTCCCGATCTCGGCCAGCCCCTTGTCGGCGATGGCGGTGTCGATCAGCGTCAGCGAGCGGAGTTGCGTCAGCTTCGCGAAGCCGTCCGCCGCATCCGGATGGAGCCCGCCCCAGATCTCCAGCTCGCGCAGGCCCTTGAGCCCGGCGAACCGGTCGAGCGTCCAGCCGCCCGCCACGTTGCCGTGGAGCCGCAGTGTGCGCAGGCCCTTGAGCTTCGCGATCCACGTGTGGCCGAGGTCGCTCACCCGGTTCGAGTTCAAGTGCAGCTCGCGGAGCTTCGTCAGGCCGGTCAGGTGCGCGATGCCGCCGTCGGAGATGTTTCCGCCGGCCAGATGCAGCACCTCCAGTCCTTTCATCTGCCCGACGTACACCAGCCCGGCGTCCGATACGTTCGTCGGATACAGCCGCAGGCGCTTGAGCGGCAGTGCGGTCAACTGCGACAGGCCCCAATCGCCGATCCCCGTGCTGCTGAGGTCGAGCGCTTCCAATGTGGGAATCGCCTTCAGATGCGGTGCCGCACCGTCCCCGAGCTGCGCCCCGGTCAGATACAGCTCCACGAGCTTCAGGTCTTTCAGGTGCGCAAGCTGGCCGTCGACCGCCACCGCGCCGCCCAGGCCCAACCGCTTCAACCCGGCCAGCGCTTTGAGATGAACGAAGTACTTGCCCTCGATTTTCAGCCAGTTCAGCGACAGTTCTTCGAGGGCTTTCAGCGCGGCGAGGTGTTTGAGCGCCCCGCCGGTGATCTTGTTACTGCTCAGGTCGAGCCCTGTGAGCGAGGTCATCGCCGCCAGTTCCGGCAGGCCCTTGTCCGTGATCGCCGTCCCTGCCAGGGTGAGCCGGACCGGGGCCGTCAACTGCTTGAGCGCCGCCAGCGACTGGTCGGTGATCTCCTTGCGCCCGGCCAGGCTCAACGCCGGGATCGCGCCCTTGTTCACCTCCGCGACCAGCGCCGCCAGGTCCTTTTCCGTCAGCGGCGACTTCTTCGGCGCGACGAACCACGTGCCCTGCAGCGTCAGCTCCTTGCCTGGGGTCGAGCCGACCTTCGTGACGGCGCCCGTGTCGTCCACCTTGAAGACATCGAGTTCGAGCTTCGACGCGAAGCTCACCGTCTTCGGCTCCTCTTTCGGCTCGGGCTTGTCTGCGTGCTTGTCCTCGACGGTCACGGGCGGCGTAGTCGCCGCGGGGGCGCTGGTGGTTCTGTCTGCCGGCAGGTCCACGGGCTTGTCGGCCGGTCTGTCCGCCGCCTTGTCGATCTGCTTCGCCGGCTGCGCCGCCTGGTTGGGCTTGGCCGGCTCCTCTTTCTTGGAGCAGGAGGGGAGGGTGCAGACCATCGCGAGCACGACCGGGACCAGGCGCCACTGCGAGACGTTCAGACAGGGCCGCATCATCGGCCTCCCTTCGTTCGAGTGTCAGACGCGCGATTCGCGGCCACAGCGGTCGCAGCGAGGGCGTCTCCGGCCGGCTAAACCGGGATTGCAGCGTATGCTACCATATCACCTCGTTGCGTCAAGGTCTCGCATCAGACGGAGGGCGGAGGGGTCACCTCCGCTCACTGCGGTTCGTTACTCGTCGCGACCCGATTCCCTGTCGGAAGAACCGAGCCTTCTCCTCCGCCGAGGGACCGGGGCCGCCAGCGGCCTTGGCAGCCGCCGCGTAGAGGTCCCAACTGCGCTCCTGCCAGCCGCCGTAGTACTCCGAGACGCGCGGCTCGGAGTACGCGGGGGGTATGTGCAGCGTCTCCTGGATGCGCCGGTCAAGGACGGCTTGCGCGGCCTTGGCATCGGCGTCGTTGAGGACCCGCCCCTCAAGCTTCCTCTCCAGGAAGATGCGGGCCTCCGTCTCCTGGACGCCCTCCTTCAGGCACTCGAACCGGGCGCCCGAATCGGCCCCATTCTGTCCGTGCCAGAGCACTGCGGTGACGGGCATCCCCACCTGGACGCCCCCGCGCCAGCCGGCTTGGTAGGTTCCCGCCCAGTAATCGGCGCCGATACGTGCCACGCCTCGGGCGCCGTGGACAATGGCCCGCTCCGGCGCCAGCCGGTAGCAGAGCGGTGGGGAGGTTCCCTCCACGGTGATCACCGTGTTCACCACACGGGGGAGGACCAGATGGAGCATGGGGTTCTTCCATCCCTTGCGGCTGATGATCCGGAGCTGCCCGGTCGCCCTGTCGCGATGGTGGCAGCTCCGCAGATAGTAGATCGAGGAAACGAAGGTGAAGCCGTCCTTGCCGAGGCCCCTGGGGCTGTGGCAGCCGCGCGCCCAGCCCACCCCGGGGGCCAGCTCGGCCAGCATCTGCTGGGTCTTCGCGCAATACCCGCCGGTCCTCCGGTGATCGAACGTGTCCCAGTAGAACCCCCAGTGCATGGCTCCCTCCAGGCCCCGTGCGGCCAGCCGTTTCTTCAGGCCTGTGACCAACGGCCGCCAGAACGCTTTGGCCTCGTCCGTCCCCGGTTCGGGCACGTCGAGCAGCGAGAGCTTCTTGCCCTCCTTGACCAGCACGCGGGGCTTGACGAACAGGCTGTTGTCCGTCGGGTGGCCGACCACGAAGCACACGCAGCGCGGCTTGAGATACTTGCAGGCCAGCTTGAGGTAGCGGTCAAAGGCCGAGAAGTCGCAGTCCCAGGCGCCCTTGGCACCGCGCACCCATCGGATCATCGAGTCCTCCCGGTTGCCGAACTCGCTGCCCGTCAGCACGGGGATCACCAGGAAGTCGTTGCCGATCTCGGCCAGGAGCCGGAACGAGTTCTCCATCAGCCGCAGATGCTCGTCGCTCCAGAGCTCGGCTTTGTAGTGGGCGGCCACACCGTAGGGCGACTGCTCCAGGGCCATGACCGTCTCGAAATCCAACGGGTCAGGCAGGGTCCAATCCATGACCCAGAGCTTGATGGGCAGCTTGGCGGCCTGGCCCCTCGCAATGATGCTAAGTTCCCCGCGGTACTCGCCCGGCCGGGCGCCTTTGGGTACCTTGACCGTCACCCACACCGGCAGGCAGGAGTTGGCAGGCACCGTCTTCGGCGCGGACGCGGCCAACTGGTCGAAGAAGGCAATGGTCTGGATGAGGGACTTGAAGTCCTTGCCCGGTTCGCCGGAGCCATAGGTTTGCACGGCCCGCCTGACGGCCGGCAATCTGGCGGGACTCCGCTCCCCCAGCCTGGGAGAACCGCGGCCGACTCCCAGGTCCGCGAACCGGGTCACCGGGAGAGGAACTCCGTAACGGATGGTCACCGCCCCCGCCGGGATCCTGCTCCCGCCGGCGTGCACGAGGGCTCTGACCGAAGCCTTCACGCGGGCCAGCGGGCCGCTGGTGCTCAGGACCGCCTGGGCCGAGTAGGAACCATTGCGCGCCCCGACCAGACGCAGTGGTGCGGGGGCCCGGCCTGGCGGCCCAAACTCGGGAGAGAAGCAGCGCCGGTGGATGTCCTCCGTCCAGACCTGGATGCCCGGGGGGCGCGCCTCTGCCCGCACGGATCCGGGCGGCTCCGCGGTCAGCTTCGCATACTTCAAGAGTCCGTGCATCCAGACGACCCCGCCGAAATAGCCCCAGCCGTTGTGGCTTCCCAGGCGCTTACGGTCGTGAATCACCGGGTTGAGGTCGCTGCGATGCACCTCAATGGCGACGACGTTGGCTCCCTTGCGCAGGAGCCCCTTTGGGAGTGCCACGGGCCCGAGCTTCCTGTCGCGGATGTCCCGCACCTTCTCGTACTCCTGGCGGGTGAAAGTCCAGCGGCCGCAGCCCTGGCGGTAGTAGTTCACGACGTCCGCGGCCGGGATCTTGAAGGTCTTGGGGTTGGCCCGGAACTGGTCCTTCACCCAGACCCAGTCGCCGCCCTTGGGCCCGGGGAAGACGTCCGACCACAACTCCGGCAGCGGCCGCTGCTGGTTGCCGCCAGGCACCAGATCCGTAGGCGGAAGTACGTACGCTTCGAGCGGATAGTCCTCGCCGGGGGTATCGGGCTCGAGCTCGCCCTTGGGCAGGTGTCCCCTCGCTATCTCCCGCCCGTTGACGTAAACGACCACTCCGCCCCGGTAGGTCAGGTCGAGCTTGAGTTCCCGAACTCTGTCAGGGTTGTCCACGACCACAGATGTCCTGAAGCAGGCCAGCCCCACGGCCAGTCCCAAGGTGGAGGCGCCCGGGCCGGTCATGAAGGGGCTCTTATGCCGCACCCAGCCGGAGTCGTTGAAATCCGGCTTGGTCCAGTCGGCGGGAGGAGGCGCCGAGCGGATGAGGTAGGCGAGCGGCGTGGAAGTGCCGTGCCCGGCATACCAGCCCAGGTCGAAATAGGTGCGGCGTTGGAGCCGGCGGGCCCGCGCGTCCGTGCCGAGCCCCGCCAACCCGGCCGGCGAGACTCTCGACGCTGAGAAGGTGAAGTGGTAGCGCCAGTACCCGTTCATCAGGTCCAGCGTCGCACCGCCGGGCTCGCCCGCCGCGGCTGGGAGCGGTGCCAGCGTCGCGGCGGACCACAGAACCAGCAGTAAGGGCACGGTACTCAGATTGCGGGGCATTGCACACGTCATGGGCTCTTTCCGCTTTGCGGGTTCCCGATCCCTTTGCCGCTGCAGGCCGCTGGCGCCGTGCGCTCGGCCGGCAGTCGGTCAGGGCGCCACGCTCAAGCGCAGCGAGCCCATCCGCGGGTACTTGGGCCCCTTGACCTCGACGCTGAACGTCCCGCTCTGCGAGAAAGTCCTGCTGACCTGCCGGGGGCTCGCCCAGCCTGGTCCCTCGGCCCAGTTGTAGGTGACGGTCAGAGGCGCACCGAAGCCGGCCGCTTCGACGCTTACGATATTCCTGCCGGGCACGAGGTGGGGGAGCGAGTAGGGGTTCAACTGGAAATGGGTCTTGAGTTTGAGATTCGCGAACGCGCCGCCCGCGGGCACGCCGATCTTGAGCCAGTAGCCGTCGAAGGCGCCGTCGACGGCCTCGATGAAACGCGCGGTGACGGCATTGCCCTCGGCTCTCACCTCGACCGGCTTCCAGGTCTTGCCGCGATCCACGCTCACGGCGACGCTGAACTTGCCCGTGCCGGAGCGGGTCAACTCCAGTTCGCCGGCGGTGGTGACGTACGGGCAGTTGACCGAGAAGACGATCTCGCCCGTCTTGCCCGCGTTCTCTGTCCGCAGCGACGCCACGCCGCCCCTCTTGCCCGGTGCCAGGTTCCGCTGCCTCACCACCGCGTCGGTGTAGTGGCCGGTGGCGAGGTCGGGCCGGTAGACCAGGTGGCCGGCGCCCCAGTGGCGGTATTTCGTATCCCAGGCGTGGGGTTCGTAGATCGGCCAATTGACCGTGTCCTTGCGGTCGCGCCGCCCGCACCCGTGGCGCGGGCCGGTGTCTTTCTTGTAGTATCCCTTGCGGAACCAGTACTTGCCCGGCATCCAGGTGCGGACGTAGGTCTCGCCACGCCTCAGCGTGATCTTGCCGAAGGGCTCCTTGATGACCGGTGTATACTTGCGCGCCTCCGGGAAGTCGCCCAGGTCCCGCCACCCGTTGCTCCGGGCGAACGTCCCGACGGAGTCCCCGCAGAGGAGGAAGCCGGGGCAGGCGCGGCCCTCCTTGACCGCGTCGCTCACGATGGTGGTGTCTTTCCTGATCTGCCCGATGCTGGCGATGGTCGGCGGCTTGCCGCGGTCGTAGACGTAGAAGTTCATGTGTGGGTCGAACAGGTGCCATTTGCCCCCGTAGAAGACCTGGATGACGTGATGGCCCCCAGTGGCCCAGCCCCGGCACTTGTATCCGAGCCGATCGAGCAGGACCCACATCGGCGTCGTCTGGCGCAGGCAACTGCCGTGGCCGTGAATGTGGATCATGTTGTGGAAGTTGTAGGCGTACCGGAGCGGCCCGTCCCCGTGGTAGATCAGGCGACGGATCCAGTGGAACACGGCAAGCACTTTCTCCTCGTCAGTCATGCCCTCCTTGATCAGGCACTTGACGATCCGGTCGACGGTCCGGCAATCGACTGACTTGTCCGTTCCCACGTGCGGATCGGCCACGACCCTCGGCGCGTCGACCACGACCCTCGGCGTGTCGGGCACGGCCCTCGGCGCGTCGGGCGCGGCCGCGCATCCGGCGGCGAGCAAGGAGAGAATAGCGCACGACAATATCACCGGCGTCCTGGCGCCCTCAGAGGTGCACACGCGACATCCTTACCGAACCGGTCGGGGTTCTCCGGCCCCAAGATGGGGGCCTGCCATGTTATAACAGACGCCGTGCGAAGGCAAGCCAGGAACATGGCGCGTGGCCGTCATGGCCTCCTGTCGCTCGCCGCTCACGGTCCCGCGGAGTCCGGGACATTTTTCAGGCTTACCCTCGCGGTTGCATGGTACCCCAGCTTCACGCTGACGATCCGCGCGTTTCCCAAGTCGGCGATGAACAGCCGCCGGTCGGTGTGGTTGCCGACGTAGCAGGCATGGAACAGGGCGACCTCGTCGCCGCCGATCGAACGCGGCGTGGCCGGGCCGGCCTCGGCAATCAGCGGGCCCCCGTCGTCCACGTTGCCGTACTTGCCGACCCGCAGGATCAGGTTGCCGTCGGCGTCGAGGCACGCGGCGCCTCGTAGGTCGCGGCAGCGTACGAAGCGACGCAGCACACCAGCAGGCAGGCGGCAAGGCTGGCAGTTCTCATCAGACCGATCCTCCGCTGTGGAAAGGGCACGGCAGTCCTCTGCTTTCCGCCATTGTATCGACGGCGCGTGGAGGCGCAAACCGCCACGCTACGGTATTTCGACCTCGACGCGCACCGGGTAGCCGGGGATGTCGAACGTGCTGACTGTGCGGACATCGAGCGTGTTGGCGCCACTCACAAGACGCCACGGAAACGTGGCTGCGCACTCGGTCCACTCGCCGCCGCCAAGCCGCGCCTCGCACCGTGCGACGTCCGGGCCGGTCGTTTCGAGCAGCACAGACAGTTCGTCCCGGCAGCGTCCGGCGAGGTGAACATTCACCGCGTTCATTGTGAAATGGAAGTCGGCTTCACGGCTCGTGGTAAACGCGAACCACGGGAGCGGCTCACGGAGCGGATGCAGCCACCGCAGGTGACCGTCGTACTTGAACGCGTACTTGCCGTGTCCGTGCTCGTGCGGCTCGGGGCTCTCGAGGAAGTTGCTCCGCAGCGGCACGAAGAACCGGGTGAACCACATCAGCGGCCAGACCTCGTCCTTCGGGTTCGGCCGGTGCGGCTTGGCCGGGCGGCGGCGGCCGTCGATATAGACCTGCCGCACCTTGCGGCGCATCTTACCCTTGCGGCGGCCGTCCCACGCCATCGCCATATCGAGCACGCTGGCGGGCACGCCGTCGACCTCGAAGTAGTGGCCGCCCGACTGGTCGAACGCGGCCCATTTCTGCCAGTCCTCGCACCACGCCTCGGCGATGCAGTGGCTCCAGATCACGACGCGAGCGGGATAGCCGAGCGCGGTCGCGCACTGGACAAAGAACGCGCCGCGATTGGTGCACATCCGCCCGGTGATCGCGTGCCGGCCGCTGTGCCAGAAGAGCAGGCCGTCCCACGGCGTCTCGACGAGGAGCCGCCCACCCTTGTTGTAGATCTTCTGAGCGTCGATCCAGGCGTTCAGGGCGCGGAGTTGCGCCAAACCACGCGGCTTGCCCTTCACGACGTTGTCCAGCTTGCAGTCCTCGCGGAGCAGTTGGAGTCGGGGCGTGTTCCGGGCGTGAACGAACGGATGTGAGGGACGAATGATGGCGGGCTGGTCGACACGGCAGGCGGCCAGCTTCGGGACGCCGGACCGCTTCAGTTCGGCCGTCGCAACGACGCCGACGCTACGGAGCCGTGGCGCGCGGCGGCGGTCTTTCGACGCGGACAGCTCGACGCGCCACTGGAGGAAACGGTGCCTCGCCTCAGCGGCGGCGGTCAGCCTCGACGCCGCGGTCCACGGCGTCCACGTCTGCGGGTCGTACGCCGGCGTGCTGCCCATCCGCGCCTGGACGCGGACGCGCGTGCCTTGGGGCCGCGTCGCCTTGACGTCGAGCTTGACGCTCGTGATCCGAACGGGGCGGGCGACGGCGGTGCCCTCGATGCGTGGCCACAGGTCGACGGGCTCGCCTTCGACCCACCCGCCGGCGGGATGGCGCTCGAGGGCGAGCCGCACGATGTACTCGCCGTCGATGTTGCCGCCCTGGGAGAGGCGGTCATAGTCCCAGGTCATTCCGCCGTCGCGGCTGACCGCGCTGCGGTTGGGCGAACGTGACGGCTCGATGAGGAACTGGAACCGCGTGCCGCGCGGGGCATGCAGCACGACGGTGTTCGTCCCCTTGCGGAGCAGCTTAGGGTCGACCTGGACCCGATGCCAGTCGCCCTCCCAGTACTGGCGGAACGGCTTGCCGTTCATGTAGTGGAGCGGCTCGCCCTTCCTGAATTCCCGTGGCGTGCAGCGGCCGGAGAAGGGACGCGGGAGGTTGCGGACGCACGTGTACCGGAGGGACACGCCGTTGAGCGTCGCGCGGAGACCCTTGTCGCGCGTCTTCGGCTCAAGGATATCCGCGCAGAAACACAGCTCCGCTCCACGGGCATAGGCGCTGTCGAGGTGCAGCTCTTTCTTCACCCACACATCGCCCTCAACGATCTCGCACGAGATGTCGGTCGGCGCATGCACGGTCCCGCCGATCTCGTCCTGGATCAACTCGCGGTCGATCAACGTCACGCCCTTCGTGACGCCGCCGCGTTCGTGCAGGCCGACCGTCTGTCCACGCCGGCACGCGGCGAGGTCCGCCGCGTTCCAAGTGAGCGTCAGCTTCTCAGCATTCAGGTGCGTCATTTCGCCTCCTCCGTTGTGGCCTTCGGCATGAACTCGAACGCGCCGACGTCGAGCTTGCCGCCGACGGGGCGCCGCTGCTTGTCATGCGGATGCACGTATTGAAGCTCGGGCCTCAGGGAGAACTCGCCGAACTTGCCCGGATCGACCGCCTTGCCGATGCACGGCGAGCCGGGCTTCAGGTGGAAGTCGTACTTCTGCGGATCGACGAAGCCGGCCTGCTCCGCGGTCTTGAAGATGAGGTCGCCCTTCGAGTCGCTCACCCCGTTCTTGATGAGCGGGATCTCGCCCACGCACAGGTTGTTGCGGCTGACCGTCACGAAGTCGGGCTTGACCTTCTCGGTGCGGATGAACCAGCTCCGGCGGAACCACCCCTTCTTGTTGGGCTGGAAGACGATGGTGTTGTTGACCACGTACAGCTTGTTGGTCTTGTGCTTGATGCCTTCCATGCCGTAGGCGATCAGCCGGTTGTTGTGGCCGTTCGGCCCCTTGTGGAGGACGTTCCCGACCAGCACCACCACGCCGCCGTTGGGGAAGTCGGCCACCGCGCTGCCGGTGCCGTCCTCGTCGGTGAGGCGGTTGTACAGCAGCCAGTTTTCCTTCGCCCGCGACTTGAGCAGGTGGCCCTCGTAGGTGTGGTGCGAGTAGTTGTAGCGGTAGACGAGCTTGGTCACCCGTCCGCTCATGTAGAGGTTGTGCGTCGTCGGGCGGGCGTTGTGCCCGCAATGCGAGAACTCGCAGTGCTCGATCAGGACCTCCCCGGCGCCGCCGAGGATCGCGTCGCGGCACTCGTAGAACTTGCAGTTGCGCACGGTCAGATTTTGACCCTCGGCGCGGATGCCCGCCGCGTTGACTTCACCGCCGGCGTTCCGGAACTCGATGTTCTCGACGGTGATGTTCTTGCCCTTGGTGACGAAGATGCCCTTGCGCCCGGCGCACGTGCCCTTGGCGTCCAGGAGCGCCCGGCCTTTCTTGCCCACGCCGCGGATCGTGAGATTGTTCGCACGAACGTAGGTCACGTCGCGGTCATACTTGCCGGCGGTATCGATCTCGATCGTGTCGCCGTCCTTCGCCGCCTTGATCGCCTGCGACGGCATGGCGAACTTCTTCCCCGGTCCGACCGTGAGCGTCGCGGCACGGGCGACGGTGGAGAAGGCGAGCAGAACTGCGCAAACGAGGGGCAGAGAGCGAGTCATTGTGGTACTCCTTTTCGGCCGGATGGTGGGCAGGCCGGCGCCCGTGACCGCTGCACGGCAGTATATCATGATCGTGTCCGCTCGCCAAACTCCCTCATCACTCCGTTTCTCCGGCGGTGAGCCGCAGAAGCGTCCGATCCTGGCCTTGCGCCTCGGCTCGAAAACAGTGAAAATGTAGGCGAAAGAATGATCGTCGCCGCCAGGCGGCAGATGACGGCCGCCGACGCGGCATATCCCGGCCAAGAGAAGAGGAGCGGTTCATGCGCAACGTGATGGCTCTGGCAGCAACGGTGTTGGCATTCTGCGGAGCGGCATTCGGCGGCGAGGCGTCCGGCGCGGGCGGCCACACCGTGCTCGAGCTTTCCCGCGGTTCGTTCCGGGCGTTTCTGCGGTTCAGGACGCCGCGGCTATGCGACAGCGAAGGGAAGCTCAAGCCGCTGTTGGCGCCCAAGCGCCGCGGCCAGAAGGAGTCGGACCGCAAGCCGCTCAAGGTGATCAGCGCCGACCCGCCGCCGGAGGGCTGGACGAAGCCGGGGTTCCCCGCGGCGCGCTGGCCGCGCGCCCGGGGTGGGGTGTACGTGGGATTGTGGTACGGTCGGAACGGGATGTATCAGTGCGGCAACCCTGCGGAGTGGGACTTGGTGTGTCTGCGGGGCAGCTTCGAGGTCACTGATCCCAAGGCGGTTGGCGACCTGAAGCTCGATCTGAGCTACTTCGGCGGCGCCGCGGTCTATCTCAACGGGGCGGAGATCACGCGCGCGCACCTGCCGCAGGGCGAGATCAAGCCCGACACGCCCGCGACGCACTACGCCGACCCGGCCTACCTCCGGCCGGACAACAAGCTCTACGGCCTGCGTGAGGAGCGGAAACATCCCGACCGGGTCCGGACCCGGACACGGGCGCTCAGCGTCAAGATACCCTCGAAGGCGCTGCGCAAGGGAATCAACGTGCTGGCCGTGGAAATCCACGCCGCGCCGGTGCGCGACCTGATCTTCACGGCCCCGATGGGCACGGTGAACTGGCGCGGCAAGCCCACGCCCTGGCCGCACGCGGGCGTCGTCGCCGCCAAGCTCAGCGCGCCGTCGGGCCAAGGGCTGGCCACCCGCCCCGGTCCTGCGGCCGGCGTGAGGATGTCGAATGCGCAGCCTATCGAGTCGGTCGAGGTGTGGGACGGCGCTCTCGCCGCCAGGAAGATCTATCCGATCCGCATGGTCGGGGCGCGGGGCGGGACGTTCTCCGGCAAGGTGGTGCTGAGCTCCGCCGGGAGCATCAAGGGGCTCAAGGCGACCGTCACCGATCTCAAGCAGGAGAAAGGCAAGGGGGCCATCCCCGCTGCGGAGATCAAGGTCCGCTGCGCCGTGCAGGCCGGCGCCGGCAGGTCGAGCTGGAACTCGCACCAGCGCTTCGAGCAACTGCTGGCGGACATTCCCGAGGAGATCAAGCCGGTCAAGATCAGCATCCGGGGCCGAAAGGTCCAGCCCGAGCCGGCCGCGGTGGTCCCGGTGTGGGTGACCGTTCGAGTGCCTGACGAGGCCGAGATCGGGGAGTACAAGGGCACGCTCAGCCTGGAGGCGGGCGGGGCGAAGTTCGAGGTGCCGGTGGAACTCAAGGTCCACGGCTGGCAGCTCCCGGCCCCCGAGGACTTCGTGATGCGCCACAACATCTACCAGTCCCCCGAGTCGGTCGCGCGCTACTACAACGTCGAGCTCTGGAGCGACAAGCACTTCGAGCTGATCGGCAAGTCCTTTGAGGTGCTCAGCCAGATCGGCAGTAAGATCCTCGTGCTCAACCTCGTCTGCCACGCCCCCAGCCTGGGCAACCGCCAGTCGATGATCCGCTGGATCAAGCAGCCGGACGGCTCGTTCAAGCACGACTTCAGCATCGTCGAGAAGTACATGAACCTCTACGAGAAGGCCTGCGGCAAGCCGGCCATCGTCCAGGTCAACTGCTGGGGGCACTACAAGGCGAAGGACAAGAGCAAGGTCAAGCCGCTCCAGGTCACGGTGTACGACCCGGCGACCAAGGAGGTGAGCAGCATGCCTCAGCCGCCCTATGCGACGCCCGAGAGCGAGAAGTTCTGGCGGCCGGTGTTCGACAGGCTCAAGCAGCGCCTCGTGAAGAAGGGCTGGTACGAGGTGGCGGCGGTCTGCCACCTGAGCTACTGCTGGGCGCCGGCGGCGGACCTCGTCGACATGTACAAGAAGCTCTGGCCGGACGGCAAGTGGATGAACTGCAGCCACTCCAACCCCGGCGCCTGGAAAGGCAGCAAGGGGGCGATGCCGGTGCCCTACAGCGAGTGGGTCTGGGGCTGCGGCTCGCTC
>CAZDHT010000134.1:0-2495 GCA_964505325.1 uncultured Planctomycetota bacterium
CGGGCTTCTGGGCCTGAAGCGTCGTAGGCGCTGACGACATGGAGCCCTGAAGAATGGCGGCTCGGCCGCCATGCTTCGAAGCTGACCGCGAGAGCGGTCGCCCGGGCAGCGAAACCTGTGTGAGGTCGGAAACGCAGAACGCAAGTGTGAAACAGACCAGGGAACTTGGAGATATAGAGAAAGGAGGTCAGAGGCGGAAAACAAATGTGTGTTGGACGTTCGAGAGAGAGTGAACTTGGGGGGAAGAAAGGAGGCTTACGATGAGTAAGCGCGTGATGTGTGTCTTGGGCGTGTTGGGTCTGCTGGTGAGCGCGCCGCTCGCTTACGGCGTAGGGTCCGACGGGACGTGGACGAACACCAGCGGCGGCAGTTGGGACTTGGGCACCAATTGGTCCGGCGGCACGATTGCTGACGGCTCGAACTACACGGCCGATTTCAGCACGCTGAACATCGCCAACGCCACGGTGGCGGTGACGCTGGACACGGCCCGGACCATCGGGTACCTGAAGTTCGGCGACACGGGCGGCGGCTACAACAGCGGAAGCTGGCAGATCGCCCACGCCACGAACATCCTGACCCTGGACACCGGCGGCGCGGGCACCCCGACGATTTCCAACAAGGGGAACGCCTCGAACTCCGACTGCGGCGCCTACATGGACGTGGTCCTGGCCGGGACCGAGGGCGTCGCCATCACGAAAGTGGGCACCAACCGGATCAACCCGACCTTCTTCCGCAAGGCCAACACGTTGACCGGGGGCATCAGTGTTGAGAATGGCGGGAAGCTGGCGGCGACCGTCAACGGCGCGTTCAGTTCGAACACGGTGACCGTGAAGACGGGCGGCACCCTGTACCTGCGCGACAGCGTGACGATCTGGAACAATTTCGTGCTCGAAAACGGCGCCACGCTGGGAATTGAACCGGATAACGCCTACGACGCGAACTGCACGCACACGGGTACGATCACGCTGGACAGCGGCACCGCCAACATCACCGCCGACGATGCGGACCTTACCCTGGACGGAGTCATCGGCGAGAACGTCGCCAACTGCGGGCTGTCCTTCGGCGGCACGGGATACGGCTCGTACCAGGAGTGGACCATCGTCAACGGCGTCAACACCTTCACCGGGCTGGTGAACGTGGGCACGAAGGCGCGGGTCATCGTGACCAAGGCGGACGGCCTGGGGACGGGCACCGGCGCCGTCACCGTGAGCGGCGTCAGTGGCAACAGCCAGGAAGCCTATCTGTCGGTGCGCGACGCGGCCGGCTTGAATGCCAACCGCCCCATCACCGTGGGCACGGCCGGCATCCTCCGCCTGGGCGAGGGCGTCACGATGGGCAATACCGTGACCCTGTCGGGCGGCATGTTCGGGTTCGACGCCGCCAACTCCGGCGACCGCTTCCACAACGGCTCCATCATCCTCACGGGAGGGACCACGTCGTACGTCGACCGGTCAAACGGCTATGGGACCTGGTACCAGACGGGCATCATCAGCGGCGACGGGGCCCTCTACATTATGGGCTACAACTCCTACGACACCACGCTCTACTTCAACGGCGACAACCGCTACACCGGCGGCACGATTGCCGAGAAGCAGTCGAACGAGAAGCAGACCTACGTCGGCCACAACAACGCCTTCGGCACTGGCCCGGTCCAGCTCAGGTCCGACGCCGACACCAAGGAAGCGTTCCGACTGAACGCCAACCTGGAGATGCCCAACGCGTTCCGCGGGCGCGGCAAGATCGGGACCGGCAGCTACGTGCTGACGGCCACCGGGAGCTTCGCCCCGCGCGACACCGGGCTGAGCGTGGTTACCAGGAACATCGGCACGATGTACGTCGAGGACCTGAAGTTCGGCTCTGACAGCGACGGCTGCGACTACAACTGGGACTACGGCTACGTCAACACCGCGGCGGCAGCCGATCCGCCCGTCTACGAACGCAAGAACGACCTGATCGCGACCGAGACGCTGGAGTTCGGCACCGCCGCCGCCGTGCTGAACCTCGGGACCTGGATCGATGAGAGTGGCGGCCTCTACCCGGATCCGGAACCGGACGACTACGTCCTCTTCACCTACACCGGGGCCGACCCGACCCTGCCGGCCTGGACGATCAACAACGTCCCCGCCGGCATGATCGCCGAGGTGCGGCTCGACGTGGACAACAGCCAGGTGATCCTGGCGCTCGAACGCCCCCCCATCCCCGAGCCGGGCGCGCTCTCGCTGCTCGGTCTCGGGCTTCTGGGCCTGAAGCGTCGCAGGCGCTAACGGCATGACGCCCTGAAGAATGGCGGCCGCCCGGCCGCCATTCTTCGAAGCCGACCGCGAGAGCGGTCGGCCGGGCAGCCAGACCTGTGTGAGGTCGGCAATGCAGAGAGCAAATGGGACAGAAACCAGGGAACTCAGAGATAACAGAAAGGAGGATTCGGGTCGTTGGGATTTGGGATTTCATTGGGCAGTGGGTCTTGGGCATTGGTCATTTCTTTTCGGAAAGGAGGC
>CAZDHT010000134.1:2505-13670 GCA_964505325.1 uncultured Planctomycetota bacterium
CAAATGGGACAGAAACCAGGGAACTCAGAGATAACAGAAAGGAGGATTCGGGTCATCGGGATTTCAGGTTTGGGATTTCAGGTTTGGGATTTCATCGGGTCTTGGGCATTGGTCATTTCTTTTCGGAAAGGAGGCTTACGATGAGTAAGCGCGTGTTAGGTATCACGGTGCTCATGGTAGCTTTGGTTGCGGGGTTGATGGTCTCGAACGCGTTCGGCTTCGACATCTCGGCGGACCAGGAGTTGGAGGGCGGGGCCATTTTGGATAGTTCCAACCCGCCGGGGGACGACGTGACGCCCAGCCCGAGCACGTTCGGGCACCCCACCCTCGGCGGCTACAAGTATGACCTGACCGACCAGGACGGGCCCGGCCCTGGCACAACCGGGGTGAGCAGCCCGGGCATCAATCTCCAAGGCAACAAGCTCTGGAACGATAACGCCGAGTCCTTTGAGCTTGATCTGGCTGGCGGCAATCTCACCGGAACAGGCGCAAAGGCGATCGAGACAATTGACGTGGGGGTGCCGGGCGGAACTCACGGGTATCACGCCACAAAGACATATTGGCTCGCTGGCGACGTGGCGGTGAGGAACGTGGCTGACGTTTCAGCGGGCGGGATCGTCACGTTTTGCGAATTGACGGGCAGTAACTACGGTATGGCGGGAGACGTCGTCATCGGTGAGGCCGGGGACCGGGCGAACAGCGTCCGCGTGGACTACATCGACACACACGGGAAGGGCGCGGGCGCGCGTGCGGGGAACCTCACCATCTACTCCAATGGCGACGTGAAGATCGAGGATGGGGCGGCCAACCCCGGCGACATCCTGGCCTACGCGACCAGCGGCAGCCGCTCGGGCACCATCAACATCCAGCACGACGGCGCGTTCAAGGCCCGCGACGTCCAGGACTACCTGGGCGGCGCGTGGACCGGCGGCGAGATGATGGGCAGCTTCACCGCCGAGGGCGACGTGGTGGGCGACGGAGCCAGCGGCTCCTTCGAGTGCCGGGACATCAACCAGTACTTCACCTACTGGAGCTACAGGGGGAACGTCGGCTTCGTCGACATCTCCGGCTACACCGGCGTTCTCATCTCCGGGGGCATCGACACCCACAGCACCGCCACAGGCTCCAACACATCGAAGTACGCCAGCAACGTGACCATCGAGGACATCGAAGGTGACATCGTCATCGTCGGGGCCATCGATCTGCAAGGCAACACGGGCGGCACCCCTCCCGATCCCCAGTACAACGGCGTGCTGACCCTCGAGACCATCGCGTCGAAGATCACCCTGGGCGACGAGGCGAACCCCGGCGCCGAGATCTTGGACCTCGACAAGGTGAAGTACATCCTGTTCGATTCGGAGACCGGGGTGAGCTGGATCTGGCACGACATCGACAACTGGAGCGACGGCAGCGACACGCTCCGCGTCGGGAACCCCGGTGACGTCGTGTACTACAGCCGCGGTGCGAACCCCGACCTGCTCACCGGCGGGCCGCTGGGCGACGGTGTGTATCCGCTGACGGGTGGCGGCATCGACGGCACGCTGGAGCCGACCCCGCTCCCCGTCCCGGAGCCGGCGGGGCTCGGGCTGCTCGGCTTGGCGCTGTTGAGCCTGTGGCGGAGCCGCAGCGCGAAATCCACCTCTAACGGGCTCGGTCTGAGACGAAGGAGGAGTTAGCCACATGATGCAGATGGGAACGGATTTGGGTTTTGGGATTTGGAGCTTGTTTGCTATTTGGGCTTTGGCATTTGTCGTTTCTCTTTTGGAAAGGAGGCTTACGATGAGTAAGCACATGTTGGGTGTGGCAGTGTTGGTGGTGATGGTTGCGATCGGGCTGGCGGGGGCGGTCGCGTGGGCGGCCCCGCTGGATAGCTCGGTCGATCTGGACGCGGCCCCGCCGATTCCGCTGGCGGGGGGAACGGAGAACGTGACCCAGGCGACGGCCGGCGCGTGGACCGGCTACTACGACTTCGGCGACAAGAACGGCGACGGCACCCGCGACGACCCCGTCTCGCCCGCCGGGCTGAGCATGGGCACCCACAGCCTGTACAGCGACATGGACAACAGCGCGTCCATCAAGCTGAATCTGAACGGCGGCGACCTGACCGCCACCTCGGGTAAAATCAGCACGTCCAACAAGCGGGCCACGGGCGACATCCACATCTACGACGTCGGCACCATCGCCATGGGCGATGCGTACATCGACTCCGGCTGGTACGTCAACTCCGGCTACGGCGGAGCCTGGGACCCGAACGGCAGCACGCTGATCGGGCAGGACGGCACGGCCGGTCCCCGCGCGGGCAACGTCCAGGTCGCCGGGATCAGCTCGGCCACGTGGTGGAACCGCAACGCCGGCGACGTGATCATCCACAGCTCCGGCGACGTGCTGATCCAGGATTCCGGCGGCACGCCCAAGCCGCTGAGGTCGGACATGATTTACGTTAACAGGAACTCGGGGGACATCCAGGTTCACCACGACGGCACGTTCGTCGCCGGCGACATCACCGCGACCGTCCGGCAGGGTGTGGCCGACCCCGGCGACCTCCTTTTCGACGGCGACACGCTGGGCAACGGCGCGTCCGGCACGTTCAGCGCCGACCTGATCGATACCCACGACCTGCAGACAACCTGGGGCGCCTACGGCGGTATCACCGGCACGATCACGATCCAGGGCTACACCGAGGCCACCATCGGCAACGTCGACACCCGCATGAAAGGCGGGTACACCGACGCCGGGTTCCTGAGCGTGACCGGGATCACGAACGACATCACCATTACGGGTACTATCGACCTGGATGGCGTCGACCGCGCCGGCTACTACTATGACGGAGAACTGACGCTCGCGTGCGGCGGCACGATCACGCTGGAGGGCGGCCTCGACTGCGGTCTCTTCGATCCGCCCGCCTCGGGCCACGTCTTCGACCCCGGCGTCGAGACGTTCATCGAAGGGCTGCTCGACAACGTCGACACCGACGACGCAACGGTCACGGAGATCACCAGCCCCGACGTCGTCTGGTACTACCCGCTGGTGCCGGGCAACGAATACCTGTTCGACGATGACGTCCACGACGGGCTTCAGGACGGCGTGTGGGCGCTAAGCGGCGGCGGCCTGCTCAAGCCGATTGCCCCACCCGTCCCCGAGCCCGGCTCCGCGGCGTTGGCTCTGCTGGGTCTGGCGGCGCTCAGCCTGAGAAGAAGGAGAAGTTAGACGCAGATTGACACAGATTGACACGGACCTGTCCGGGCGGCGGACACGTCGCCCGGACAGCCAGACCTGTGTGAGCTCGGAAATGCAGAGAGCAAACAGGACAGAAACCAGGGAACTCAGAGATGAAAGAAAGGAGGATTCGGGTCATTGGGGTTTTGGATTTGGGACTTCATTGGGCATTGGTGCTTGGACATTGGGCATTCTCTCAGGAAAGGAGGCTTGCGATGAGTAAGCACATGTTGGGTGTGGCAATGTTGGTGGCGGTCATGCTCGTGTCTGGCGCGATAGCGGTTGCCGTGCCCGTGGACGGGCCGAACGTCGTCATGCGCACAATCGGCGGCGAGCCCGCGATGGTCAATTCGCCGGACATCTTGAACCCGAGGACCAACAACGGCGGCATCAAGGTCATGACCATGAACCCCGCCACGGGTGTCATCTACGGCTGCGATACGTACGTCTCCAATAACGGTCGCGCCGAATGGTTCCTGCTGGACAGCTCGGTTGTCTCCACGCCCTCGGCGCCCAGTGATGCGCTGATCGGCGGCATCGCCGCCATCGCGGCCAGTCAGTACACCGGGTCGGTGAGGGGCGACGGCGGCACCACCGACAACTCGACCCTCAACCCGCCGAGCGGCGGAGACGTCACGTTCAACCCCGACTACAACGAAGGCGCGTTGGTGTGCCTTAACGCCTACAACTACTTTGAGGCCAACGAGTGGGCCGTGCAGGACACTTCGGTCGGCTGGGGCCACACTGTCGAGCCCAACGGCGTCAACACCGTCGCCAACTATGCCAACGCGAGGGTCACCTTCGGCGGGTACAGCCAGACCGACGGCGAAGGGTTCGGTTACCTGGACCGGTCCACCGTGACCGGCGGCACGCTGACCGACGTATCCCGCTATGTCTGGGCCTACCATTACGGCGGCAACGATACGCTCAGGATCGCCCATGTCGACGCCACCGGGTTTTCGGCCGCGCCCGACGACCTCACCACCGGCGCCCGCAGCGCCGAACAGCGCGCGGGAGCAGGCGGCTACGTGCTGCTGACCCCGGCTCAACTCTACGCGCTGGCGCCGGCCGGGTGCGCCCTCAACGGACTCGCCGTACGGGGCGAGGTGGGAGCCGACGTCTTCGACATCTACATGCTTCTCACCGACGCCACCAGTACATACCTGACCGGCATCCAGGCGACCGTTCCGTCCGACGGCTCGGCGATGAGCACCGAGATCATCGATCTGGACCTGACCGGCCCCAACACGTACCTCCAGCTCATGGACACCGTGGCCGCCGCCGACGTACTGGGCACGAGCCTGACCTTCAGCGCCGACGGCAATACGCTCTACGTGGCCGGCTACCTCGACTACAGCGAGGGCAACGCCTACGACACGGGCCGCATCTACATCTTCGACGTGAGCGAGGTCGTGCCCATCCCCGAGCC
The DNA here is from genome assembly GCA_964505325.1 of uncultured Planctomycetota bacterium. Classification (GTDB taxonomy): domain Bacteria; phylum Planctomycetota; class PUPC01; order PUPC01; family PUPC01; genus CAZDHT01. The sequence goes on from CAZDHT010000134.1 coordinate 7,151, forward strand.
GGCGGGGCTCTCGCTGCTCGGTCTGGCAATGCTCGGTATCAGAAGGAAACGTTCGTAGAAACCATCTGTCCGGGCGGTGGAAACGTCGCTCGGACAGCCAGACCTGTGTGAGGTCGGAAATGCAGAAAGCAAATGGAACAGAAACGAAGGAACTCAGAGATGAAAGAAAGGGGGTCAGAGGCAGAAGAGCAATGTGTGTTGGAGGTTCGAGAGAGAGTGGACTGGGGAGGGAAGAAAGGAGGCTTACGATGAGTAAGCGCATGTTTGGCATGGCAATGCTGGCGGCAACCATCGGACTGTTCGCGTGGCAGACGGCTGTGGCAAGCACCTACTACGTTGACCTGAACGCGGGAGGGACGGGCTCTGGCGCCGATTGGACCAATGCCTACACCTCGGTCCAGGCCGCGCTGGACGGCATCGATACGGCGGCCGACGCCAACGCCACGGTGTACGTGGCCAAGACCGGCGGCGGGCCCACCTACACTTCGTCGTCCAAGAGCTACCAGCGAAGCACGACCATCGACTTCCTGGGTGGCTACAACCCGACCACGAGCGTCCGTGACGGGGTCAGTGAGATCAAGGGCTCCGGCGTCGGCATGACCCTGAACGTGGACGGGGCCACCTCGCCCACCACGTACAACGGTGACTTCCGCTTCTCGCACTTCGACATCGAGACAGACAACATCGGTCTGTACGCACCCGCTCCCGCGCTGAACAGCCGGAGCACGTCCAACGTGACCAAGTTCACCGCCACCAGTTCGACGATCAGCACCACGTCGACCTCGGCCAGTCCCGTCCAGATGCAGATCTACAGCAGCGGCGGCATGATGCCCAGCTTGACCCTGGACGGCACCACGGTCAGCACCCCGGCGGGCAGCGTCAGCTCGACCGTGCGGATGATCGCTACCAGCAACTCGACGACCCCGGGCGTCACCGAGGTTAAGAACGGTTCGGTAGTGACGGGGGCGGCCGATGGCACGGGGAGCGGCAAGAACGCGGCACTGGATGTCGAGCAGACCCTCCTCGTCATGGACGGCTCAACCGTCACCAACACCGGAGCCGGCTACGGTGTGCGGGCGGGCCGGCCGAGCTACGGGGCGCACGACTACTCGCATCAAATCAAGAACAGCCTCATCACGAGCGCCGGCGATGGCGTCCTCCTGCAGGCGGATGACTTCAGCCGCGCCCTCGGGCCGGTCGTTACCCCGGTGACAACGGTCGAAGGCACGATCATCACGGCGAATGGCGCCTACGGCCTGCGCGTCTACGGCTGGCACGGCACGGGCAACGACAGCGGCGCCACCGACGTTCTGGTCAAGAACAGCACGATCATCAACACCGGCGACGGCGGCGTCGGCCTGACCACCCAGTCCAGCAACGGCGGCGCGATGGACTACGACATCGAAGGCAGCAGCATCCACGGCAAGGACAAAGCCATCCACCTGGTCTACAACACCAGCGGGAACCGCGGCCACGACACCTTCGACATCGTTGGCAGCATGCTGTCCGCCGGCGCGACGGACGGGTCCACCAACTCCGCCTCCGTCGTGTTGCTGCTCGAGCCGCGCAAGAACGGCACGGTGACGCTGGACGGCACCGTGGTCGGGAACGGCGCCGGGGGCATCTACCTGAACCCCGGCGACGACGCGCTGCTCACGATGATCAACTCCGTGGTTACCGACCAGGAAGGGGCGGGCTACGGCGTCCGCCTAGCGCCCCGGTCGGACGACATCGTACGGTTGACCGCGACCAACTCCACGTTCAGCGACCTGGACGGCGTACCGGCGGAGTTCGGCGACAACACGGGCGCCGCTACGCAGATCGCGACGCTGAAGTACAACGCCTTCGCGCCCGGCAGCGTGCTCCTGGATATCCTGAGCAACGAAGACCCCAACGCGCTGACACTCAACGGCGACTACAACGCCTTCTACGAGTACAGCGGCGTGTTGGAGAGCTTCGGCGCCGGCGGCATCGTCAACAACCTGACCAACAGCCAGGATTTCTCCGCGCTTAGCGCCGGCATTGGCCCCGACGGTTACCATCTCGCTGGTGGATCACCGCTGAAGGATGTCTATCTGCTTGTGTTGGGTGACCCGACGGTCGACATCGATGGCGAGGCGCGCCCGTTCGGTCTGTTGGCCGACATCGGCGCCGACGAGACCACGGCCCTCCCCATCCCCGAGCCGGCGGGGCTGAGTCTCGTCGGGCTGACGTTGCTGGCGTTGAAGAGAAGGAGACGCTAGACCGACGAGCCGGAAGAATGGCGGCTCGGCCCCCCATTCTTCCAAGGCGTCCGTTGCCAGCGGACGCCAGCTCGGCTTGGCGTTGCTCGGCCTGAGAAGAAGAAGGAGCTAGCTGTCAGCTACCAGCGCTCGGCTCTCAGCAGTCGAGTGCGCTGGCTGAAAGCTGAGAGGCGATGGCTGAAAAGGGAGGAGAAGTCAGCCACAGACGATTGCGGAATGCGAAGGAGAAGTTAGCCACAGACGGGCGCAGGTAGACGCGGATTTGGAGCTTGGGTTCTGGGGCTTGTTTGTTATCTGGGCATTGATGTCTGGTCATTCGTCTTCCGAAAGGAGGGCCGCGATGAGTACGCGGATGTTGAGTGCGATGGTGTTGGTGGCTTTGGCGGGGGCCATCGGGGGGACGGCGCGGGCCGGGTTGGATTACTTCGCGGTGAACAGCGGCGGCAGCGACGACACCACGTACGTGTTCACCTACGACACCGTGGCCAAGACGGTGGCGCTGGTGTACAAGGCGCCGTGGGTCGCGGTCAGCGGGGCGAACCACCCCAGTGACCGCGTGTCCGCCGGGGCCGATTACAGCTTCTGGACCGGCGGATCCATGACCGCCGCCGCGGGAGGCGTCGAGCGGTTCACCACTGCCGACAAACTGACGTGGACGAGCAGCCTCCAGGTGAGGATGTACAACGAGACGGGGGCGCAGGAGTTCTACGACAGCACCGTGCGGGGCGCGGTGAACGCCGCGCCGGTCGGCTGCGGTGCCGCCGAGCTGGCCGACGGCACCGTCTTCGCCGGCGAGAGCCGCATCAACGCCTACGGCGTGGGTAGCCATGTGGGCCACATTGGCGACGACCCGGCCATCTGGACCGCCGACGCGCAGCACCTCGGCATCCTGGCCGCGCCCGGCCTCGGCGGCACGGGCTCCAATGGCGAGAACGCGGCCGACGTCGCGTCCACCGTGGCCGGCGCCGCCAACCGCTTCGCGGTCACCGGCGTCGAGGGCAATGACCACACCTACGTCTACAACAGCGACGGCACGTTCAAGGCCGAGCTGACCGACCTGGGCACGCTCCAACTGAGCGGTCTCGGCAGCATGAAGACGGCCCCGCTGGGTGATGTGATTCTGCAACTGACCTCAAGCCACGGCACCTCGCCGACCATCCAGGTCGAGGGCCGCTGGGTGACCGACGCCCTGTTCGACCAGGTCGCCATCTCGGCGTTCAACGTCAACAAGCCGGGCAGCGGCGATTTCTTCTTTCGCGCCACGGACGTCGACGGCACGGAGAGCGGGCTGATCATGGTCGTCGGCCACGTACTGTCGCCCGACCGCGTGGGCGTCTGGTTCTTCGACACCGCCGGCAATCCCACCACGACCAACCCGTTCGACCTGAGTCCGTTTGACTCGCATCTAGTCGGCCGGACCAACGCATCGGGCGCCGGGCTCTTCGCGGCCGAAGGAGACGGCGAACTCATCCCCGAGCCCGGCGGCGCGGCGCTGCTCTTGCTCGGCGGAGCGCTGGGGCTGCGGCGCAGACGTCGGTAGGCGACCGGCGTCGTGAGGCGACGCCCTCGCCGAAGCAGGTCAGGTGGGGCCGAGCCTTGTCACGCCGGAGCCCACAGGGGCCCGCGCGGATTGGCCTGCGCCAGAGGAAGAGACCATGACAGCCAAACACATTGTGCTCGCGGCGGTTCTCGCCACGCTGTCCGCACCGGCGCTCTCGGCGCCGGTGACCCCCGAGATGGCCCACCACCGGCTTCTCCACGTCATCGATCTCACGGAAGATGCGGTCCCCGCCGGGGACCACTCGGAGGTCCGAGCCTGCTCGCCCGGCAGCGTCGAGTGGGGCGTGACCGGCGGCGTTCTCATCCAGACGCACACCCGCGACCCCGGCCACCACGACTACTACGACTTCGAGGGATTCGAGGTGGGCACGCAGGACTTCAGCATCGAGGTGGACATCGCGATCGGTTCCCTGCTCCACACCACGTACGGCGACGCATGCGTCATGCCCGCCATCGGCATCCGCGACCCCGACCACCCGGAGCTGGACGCCTTCGACCGGTGCTACTACCTGAAGATCTTACACCCGGACGGCCTTTACGGCGGCTCGGGCAATTTCAAGCTGCGCTACATCCCGACCGCAGACCATAACGAGGAGCCGCTGGGGCCCCTGGCGACCATCACCGAGGACACCGGTACCGCGCGCCTCGAAATCGTTGGGACACGACTGCGGGCCTTCTGGAACGGCGCCCTCGAGATCACGACGTATGACAGCCGCATCGCACTGCGGACGCCCGCCCTCGTCTGTCGCGCGCTCCACGAGGTGGACCCTACCGCGTTCGCCTCCGGCATCCGCATCTATGTCGTAGAGACCGTCGTCCCCGAACCCGCCGCCCTCGGCCTGATCGGGCTGACGTTGCTGGCTCTCAGAAGAAAGCGGTCGTAAGGCCGACGAGGAATCCGGATGGGGGCGGGTCGCACAGCCCGCCCCTTTCTTTTCTTCTCTCCGTTTCCCCCTTTTCCCGTTTCCCTTTACTTACACCCGCCCGCGCAACAGCCTTGCGCCGGCCGTCCCGCGCGACTATCATCCGGGCGCACTTAACGGTTCCGTAATCGTGCTCTTACTCGTAATCGTGATCGCCCTGGTCGATCCGAGTAAGGCAGGAGTACGAGCGCGAGTACGATCCAGATTACGGTTTCAAAGGAGTGAGTGAGACATGGCCAACATCAGCGAAGCGGACAAGCAGACCTACCTCGAGCGGGCGCTCAAGGCCGCCGACTGGTACGTGAACTCGCAGCTTAACCAGCCGCCCCTTCCCTACCAGCCCATCTGGCACGCCGACCGCGGCCGATTCCTCTACCACTACTTCATCCCCGGCAAGCAGTACACGCCGGGCATCAACTGGACCCAGGGGCGGGCGCTGTTCGTGCTGTCCGAGGCGTACAAGCTCACCGGCGACGAGAAATACGCCGCCGCCGCCGAGCTGGGCTACCGATACATCGCCGCGCTCCAGGTGATGGACCCCGGCTACCCGAAGATCCACGGCGCCATCCGCGAGCAGACCCCGCAGTGCGACTGGTGCGGCGCCCTCGACGGCGCCCAGGCGGCGTCTGGCCTGCTGATGTTCGAGAAGGTCAGCGGTAATGCCGACGCCCTCCGCCGCGGCCGCGCGTTCTGTGACTACCTGCTCCGCAACTTCGACGACGAAGCCGGCATGCCCGCCGTCGCCCACGTCTGGCCCGAGGAGAAGGTCGTACACTCCGGCGGCTACGGGGCGCACGCCATCGGCCAGTGCACCGCCATCCCATGCTGGCACCTCTACAAACGGACCGGCGAAGAACAGTACCTCGGACCCGTCGTCTGGGGCGCAGACTTCATCCTCGACTGCCAGCGCGACGACGGCGCGTTCCACAACGTCAAGGACATCACGGCGGTCGAGCCGGCGAAGCCCAACCACCACGAGGGCCGCGGCGAAGGTGATCACCGCTATGTCCTCTACAACGACGACGGGATGATCGTTGTGGTGCTCGCCGCGCACGAGGCGACCGGCGACGCGAAGTACCTCGACGCCGCCGCGCGCTACGCCGACTGGATCGTCGCGCAGCCCGTCGAGGAGCGGCCGTTCTGCGCCTTCCCCGTCCGCGCCAACACCGTCCTCGACGTCGGCAGGGTCGCGGGCGTGGACTACTCCGGCTGGGTGCTCGACAATCTTCAGAAGAGCCTGCTCAATCTCCAGGTGCTCGGCTCCGACGACCCGCGTGCCGAGGGCGGGTTCCGCGGCGAGGACGAGGAAGGGGAGGGCGGCATCTACGGCGGCACCTCGCTCGACTACGTCACCAACCGCGTCACCTGCTACGCCGCGGGGACCCTCTTCCGCCTCTCCGGCAAGGGCACCGGCGCCGGCTTCTCACACTTCGGGTTGGATTACTAGAAGATCGCGGGGGGAAACCTTTCTGTAGAAAGGTCTCCCCCGCACCCCCTCCAAAAGACTTTTGCACGAAAGGGCCGCCGGTCACAGGCCGGCGGCCTTTTCGCCAGGTAACACTTCAGCCAAGTGGGGTACTGACGCGGCATCTGTATTGCAATTGCGAAAAACGGTGAAGGGTCCTGTCAAAACCCTGGTGGGGCAGGCATTCCTGCCTGCCACCGGGCAGACAGAAATGTCCGCCCCACCGCTTGAAAAAGCGGTGACAGGCACATTTCCGCTCTCCGCCTGCGGCGGATCGCTTCGCTGGTGCCAGCCTGCCCGCCGAAGCCTCGGCGCAGGCGGGTCACCGT
>CAZDHT010000135.1:0-13600 GCA_964505325.1 uncultured Planctomycetota bacterium
CGGCGGCAGCGAAGCTGCCGTGGCAGTTTCCGAAGGGAAACTGCGACGTCGTTCCCTTGGGAACGACGAGGTGGCGCTGTTCTGGCCCAACCACGTGGCGACCCACACCGACCGGCGGCTGTTCATCGCCGACCCTGGCAACGCCCGAATCCTGAGCGTCAGGCTTGACTACCATGCAACGGAAAAGGTTGCGTTGCGCGACGTGGCGGAAGGAGAATAGGGGCTCAACGGTGGACAATCACGAGGTCGCACAGCGGTTCGAGGAGCTCGCCGACCTGCTCGAGTTCAAGGGAGAGAACGCGTTCAAGATCCGCGCCTATCGGCGGGTGGCGCGGGTCCTCGACGACCTGACCGAGGACGTGGCGGCACTGGCCGCGGCCGGCACCCTCCGCGACCTCCCCGGCGTGGGCGAGGCGACCGCCAAGAAGATCAACGAGTACCTCGAAACCGGCAAGATCACCCGCCTCGAACAGGCGAAGGAGGGGGTGCCTCCGGGTATCTTCGACGTGCTGCGCATCCAGGGCGTCGGCCCGAAGAAAGCCGCTCTGCTCTACAAGGAGATCGGCGTCGACGGCGTCGATGCGCTCGAGAAAGCGGCCCAGGCGCACCGCGTCCGCGACCTGCCCGGCATGGGCGACAAGTCCGAAGAGAACATCCTCCGCGGCATCCGGCTCACCCGCGCGGGGGCCGAGCGGATGCTGCTGAGCGTGGCGCTCGATGCCGCCAACGCAGTCGTGGACGAGCTGAAGAGCCGGCGCGGGCTCGTCTCGAGGATCACCCCCGCCGGCAGCCTGCGCCGCCGGCGCGAGTCTATCGGCGATGTTGACATCCTCGCCTGCGGCAAAGACCCCGCGAAGATCATCGAGGCGTTCACCCACGGCTCCCGCGTCTCGGACGTGCTGCTGGCCGGCGACACCAAGGCGAGTGTGGTCGTCACCCCCGGCCCGCAGGTCGATTTGCGCGTGGTCGAGCCGAAGCAGTTCGGCGCCGCGCTGCAATACTTCACCGGCTCCAAGGCCCACAACATCAAGCTTCGCGGTATCGCCAAACAGAAGAAGATGAAGATCAACGAGTACGGCCTGTTCAAGGGCCGGAAGGTCGTCGCGTCCGCCGAGGAGGAAGACATCTACCGCGCCCTCGGGATGGAGCCGATGCCGCCGGAACTTCGCGAGGACCGCGGCGAGATTGAAGCGGCCATCGAGGGCCGGCTCCCGAAACTGGTCGAGCACAAAGACATCAAGGGTGACTTCCACGTGCACTCGAATTACAGCGACGGCAAACACTCCATCAGCGAGATGGCCGGCGCGGCGAGAGGCGCAGGCTACAAGTTCATCGCCATCACCGACCATTCGAAGTCGCTCCGCATCGCGAACGGCCTGACCGAGCAGCGCGTCCGCAAACAGATGAAAGAGATAACGGCGCTGAACCGGAAGCTACGCCCTTCGACGAGCTCAGGGCGGCCTGAGGCGCTCGAAGGCCGCGGTATCCGGGTCCTGCGCGGCATCGAGGTGGACATCAAGAGCGACGGCACGTTGGACCTGCCCGACCGTCTGCTTGCCGAGCTGGATGTGGTCATTGCCGCGATTCATTCGGCGTTCAAGCAGCCGCGTGAGAAGATCATGGCTCGGATGGCTGTGGCGGCGAAGAACCCCCACGTGGACATCATCGCGCATCCGACCGGCCGGCTCATCGGGCAGCGCGACGGGTACGACGTCGACGTGCCCGAGCTGATCCGAATGGCCGCGGCGACGAAGACCGCGCTCGAGATCAATGCGCATCCGGAGCGGTTGGACCTGAACGACATCTACTGCCGAATGGCGAAGGAGCACGGAGTCAAGGTGGCCATCGGCACCGACGCACACAGCGCCGCCGGCCTGGATTTGATGGAGCTGGGCGTTGCCGTCGCCCGGCGCGGCTGGCTCGAGAAAGGCGACGTGCTCAACACGAACGCAACCCCGAGGTTCAAATGATCGGTCATCAGTTACCAGTGATCAGTGTGGTGCTGCTTGCGGCCGCAAGCGCCGCCCCATCAGACCTCGACGAGCTCAAGATCAAGCGCCAGCCGGTCTTCGAGTTCGCGCAGAAGCCACGAGTGACGCGCGACGGCGACACCGCGACGATCTCGTTCACGACGAAGGGCTTCTGTGACGCGACGGTCGCGATTGAGAACGCCGACGGCCGCATCGTGCGGCACTTGGCGTCGGGGGTGCTAGGAAGGAACGCGCCGGAACCGTTTGAGAAGAACTCCAAGAAGCAGACCCTCGTCTGGGACGGCAAGAACGACAAAGGCGCCTACGTGGACGACAAGGATGCGCTCACCGTCCGCGTCTCGTTGGGGCTGAAGGCGCGGTACGAGAAGAATCTGTTTTGGGACCCGAGGAAGCGAGTGGCTCGGGGCGGCAACGGCGAGTGCTGGACCGAGGATACGATCGCGGTGCCGCGGCCCGAGGGCGTCTACGTCTATGATGGAAACGGCGTGGACTTCGTGCGCCTGTTCGACCATGACGGGAACTATGTACGGACCATCTACCCCTTCCCTGCGGCGAAGCTCAAGGAGGTGAAGGGGCTGGAATGGAAGGACTATCCGCACGGGTATTCCAGGCCCCAGAAGTACGGCCTGAACCGGACGACCTTCCTGACCTCGGGCGGCAGGAATTCAAAGCAGTTCGCGCTGGCGGCCGCGCTGGCCGTGGCCGTGCACGGTAAGAAGATCGCTTTGGTCAGCAAGAGCCTCAGCCGGCTGGACACCGACGGCGGCTCGGGCGGATTGAATGTGCACGGGCCGAAAACGTGGTTCGACATCAACCCGAAAAAGCCCTGGGACGGCACTCCGTACCAGTCCAGGGAACAGCGCGCCTGTCCCTACAGCGCCGCGTTCAGCCCGGACGGCAAACGTGTCTACCTGGCCGGGTATTCGTGTCACACGAGGTCCCTCGTTCGCCGCAACCGAAAGCACTGGCTGGACGGGGTGGCCGTCATCGACTACGAAGGGGACGCGAAGGCGCGCGCCTTCGTGGGGTCGATGAAGGTCAACCAGGGCCTGACTCCCGGGGTCGCCTGCGACGCGAAGGGCAACGTCTATGTCACCGATTACGTCTACGACCTCATCAGAATCTACAGCCCGGCCGGCAAGGAGCTGAAGACCGTGCCGGTCTTCAAGCCCGCGCTCATTTCCGTCAATCCGGCGAGCGGCGAGATCTTCGTGTTTTCCTGGAACTTGAACGGCCACATCTGGAGAAGTCATCCGCGTTTGAGACCCATACGCACGAGGACTGTTGACAGCTTCAGTCACAAGACCCCGCCCACGCTCACGGTCATCAAGTCGGCAGACGAGCCGAAGGTCCGTACGTCCTATCCGATTCCATGGGTGGTACGGAACTCGGGTTGGACGGACAGAATGGGCGGGACGGAGGTGCGGGCCGCGGTGGACTTCCACACCACGCCGCCGACCATTTGGCTGACGCCGACCGGCGGGATGAGATTCCGCGAGGGCGACAAGGGAAGGCCGGACGTTATCAACGACACCGGATGGGACCGCGCCGGCCTGCTCCTGCTGCAAATCAAAGGGAACAAGCTCGCCGTCAAGCGCAGCTTCGGAAGAGACGTTGCGGCGGCGATCACGCGCGTCAAGAGCAAGGGCGGCCACCAGCGCCTTTACGTCAATCCCGCCAACCAGAAGCTGTATATCACCGAGAACGAATACTGGGTGGGCGGCGGCAGCTTCTACAGCTTGGTCGAGGTCGACCCGGATTCTGGAAAGGTCCGTGAGATCCGTCATCCGCTCAGCATGGCCGAGGACCTCGCGTTTGACATCGACGGGCGCGTCTATCTCCGCCAGAAGAAACCGCAACGGGTGGTCCGCTTTGACCCCACCACCTGGCGGGAAATCCCATGGGACTACGGGGAAGAGGGGACGAGCGGCGGGAAGAGAGTCATCGCAGGGCTGACGCTGCCGGCCTGGACCACCGTCTGCTATTCCGAGGGCGGGCTTTCCATTTCACCGAAAGGCCATCTGGCCGTGTCCTGCTCGACCAAGGACCTGAGCAAAGAAATGGCCCACCTGCGGCGCGTCGGTGAAGTCGCCCCGACCGGGAAACCCTATCAGCCGCCGATCTATCCGGGCCGGAAGATGACGTCGATCACCGCCTGCGTGCACGTCTGGGACAAGCACGGCAAGGTGATCGCGGAAGACGCGATTCCGGGCATGTCGCAAATTGACGGCCTGGGCATTGATAAGGATGACAACCTCTACGTGATGTCGGCCGGCACGCGCATCTGGAACGGAAAGAAGCATTTCAATTTCGTCAGCGGCACGCTCATCAAGGTGAAGCCCGGCAAAAGCAAATGGCTCTCGGCCTCGAACAGAGCCCCCGTGCCGCTGGCCAAGGAGAACCGGCCCAAGCGTGCGCCTGATATCTGTGCGTATAGCCAGGGAGACCTGTGGGTGCAGGGCGCCGAGTGGTTCTACGGCGGAGTGGGTAACTGCTCGTTCAAGATCGCCACCGGCTGCATCTGCTGGCAGCAGTCCCGGTTCACGCTGGACTATTTCGCACGCTCCTTCGCACCTGAGAACGACCAGTTCAGCGTGGCCGTGCTCGACTCGAACGGCAACCTGATCATGCGCATCGGCCGGTACGGCAACGTGGATGACGGGGTGCCGCTCTGGAAGGGAGGAGGCGGAAAGAAGAACGCGCGAGGCCCGATGCTGGTATCACCGAATCCGAGGCCGGTCGGTGGCGACGAGGTGACGCTGGTGCACCCCAGCCACGTGGCAACGATGACCGACCGCTACCTCTACATCGGCGACGTCGGCAACGGCCGAATCGTGCAGGTCAAGCTCGACTATCACGCGACGGAGCGCGTCGCGCTCAAGAATGTGCCGGAGAAGAAGTGAGCAGTAAGCAGTTATCAGTCATCAGTCTCGTCCTACTCTCGGCGGCCGCGGCGGGGTCAGACCTCGACGAGTTCAGGGTCAAGCGGCAGCACGTCTTCGAGTTCACGCAGAAGCCCGTCGTCACGCGCCAGGGCGACAAGGTCACCGTCAGGTTCGCGTCGAAGGCGTTTTGTGATGCGACTGTGGCCATCGAGAACGCCGACGGGCGCATCATCCGCCACCTCGTGTCCGGCGTGCTGGGGAAGAACGCGCCGCCGCCGTTCCAGAAGAACTCGCTCAAGCAGGTGCTGGTCTGGGACGGCAAGGACGACCAGGGTGTCTACGTCGACGACAAGGACGCGCTGACCGTCCGCGTCTCGCTGGGGCTGAAGCCCCGGCTCGAGCGGACCCTGTTCTGGAGCCCGCACAAGCGGTTCGGCGGCATGCCGCTGCTCGCAGCGGCGCCGGAGGGCGTGTATGTCTTCGACGGCAAAGGGGTCGATTTCATTCGCCTGTTCGATCACGAGGGCAACTACGTCCGGGCCGTGTATCCCTTCCCGCGCCATAAGCTCAAGGACGTGAAGGGCCTGAACTGGCACGACTTCCCCCAGGGCTATCGTCTGCCGCGCAAGGGCGGGCTCTATCAAGTCACGCTGCTCACCTCGGGCGCGAACTGGCACACCGGCAACCACGCCATTGCGCGCAAATCGAACGGTGCGACGGCGATGGCGGTCCGCGGGAACCGGATGGCGCTGGTCTCCGCCGAGCTGTGCCGGATCGCCACGGACGGCAGCTCCCCTCGACTGGGCTCGGGGCAGGCCGGTGGCCTCGGCCTGCGCGGCCCGGCAACGGGCCACACCGTCAGGAGCGTGGCCGGCGGCATGGACGTGCACGTCGGCCCCAGCAGTGTTGCGCTCAGCCCCGACGGCAAGACGCTCTACGTCACCGGGTACCTGTGGCGCACCGGCAGTTGGCGGCGCGTGCCCGGTTGCAGGCACGTGGTCTACAAGCTCGACTATGAGAAGGACGACAAACCGACGCTGTTCATGGGCCATGACACGAAACACGGCCAGGACAACGAACACTTCCGCGTGCCCACCTCGGTCGCCTGCGACGCGAAAGGCCGCGTCTATGTCAGCGACTACCTCAACGACCGCATCCAGGTCTACCACCCGGCCGGGGTGTACCTCAAGACCATCAAGACGCCGAAGCCGGCGAAGGTCTGCGTCCACCAAAAGACCGGGGAGATCTGGGCCTTCTCCTATCCCGTCTTCGGCGTGCCGTACAACCTGTACAAGAAGTACAAGTACTCGCCGAGCGGCGTGAAGCAGACGGTGGCGCGGTTCTCGGCTCTGCCCGAGTGCAAGAAGCTCTCCTACGAGCCGTTCCCGATGGGCCCGACCGAGGACATGGGCTTCGAGGCCACGGGGCACCTGTACTACGTCGAGCTCGACTCCTGGGCGAAGGAGCCGACGGTCTGGGTGGTCGGGCGCAAGCACCACGCCCGCGGCGCCGAGTTCAGCTTCAGCGGCGGCTACACAAAGAACGACGTCAGCGCCACCATGTGGGAGGCCGGCGTACGCATCCAGAGAAAGGTCAAGGGCACGTGGCGCCCGATCCGCGCCTTCGGCCGGGACGCCAAGAAAAAGGTTGTCCGCGCGCGGCCGCCGCGACACAACATCCAGCGCCTCATCGTCCACCCGATCACCGGGATGCTCTACGTGGCCGAGCCCGACAGCGGCCCGACGATGAAGGCGTCGAAGCAGTGGCTCGTGATCGACCCTGACACCGGCCGGATCAAGACGCTCGAACTCCCGTTCAACGCGATGGAGGCGGTCTTCGACCTCGACGGGCATCTGTACCTCCGCAACACCGACGTGATCGTCCGCTACAACTTCCCCACGTTCCGCGAAATCCCTTGGGACTACGGCCGGCAGTACGACAGGCTCGGCAACGACGGCGGGATCTACGGACGGGCCGCCCCGGTCATCGCCGGGCTGAAGATGCCGGCGACGTCACCCGTCTGCTACCATCAGGGCGGGATCAATGTGTCCCCGGACGGCACGGTGATCGCGAGCTGCGCCTACCGCTACGTCGGCATCAGCTCCGGCCGGCTCAAGGGGCAGAAGAACGTCCGGCGGCACGAGGTCTACAAGCCGCAGATCTTCCCAGGCCGCGTGGTCAACTCCACCTCGCCGTGCATTCACGTGTGGGACAAGCACGGGCGCGTCAAGTACGAAGACGCGGTCCCCGGAGTCGGCCAGTGTGATGGCGTGGCCATCGACCGCAACGACAACATCTACGTGATGCACGCGCCGAGCCGATCCTACCGCGGCAAGCGGTACTTCAACGAGATGTCGGAGACGCTGATGAAGGTCCGGCCGAGGATGTCGAAGGTCGTCTCGTCCAGTGGGTCGCCCGTCCCGCTGTCGAGCGACCGCCGCCCGGACCGGCCGCCGGACCTGCAATCGACCCGCCACGGCCGGGCCTGGGTCCAGAACGCCGAGTGGATGTACGGCGGCGTCGGGTTCGCTGGGTTCAACATGATCGGGCACGGCGGCGGGTGCGCCTGCTGGTTCTCGCGGTTCACGCTCGACTACTTCGCCCGGTCGGTCGCCCCCGAGCCGCACCAGTACCGCGTGGCGATGGTCGACTCGGCCGGCAACCTGATCCTGCACATCGGCCAGTACGGCAACGTGGACGACGGCGTCCCGCTGGTCAAGAAGGGCGGGCCGGCCGACACCCGCTCGATCGGCGGGGACGAAGTCTCGCTGATCCACGCGTGCTTCGTCGGCACGCACACCGACCACCGCGTGTTCGTCGCCGACTTGGGCAACGCGCGGATCGTGAGCGTGAAGCTGGCTTACCACGTGACGGAGAAGATACAACTGAAGGACGTGCCGTGGAAAGATCAGTGATCAGTAGGCAGTTATCAGTTATCAGTGTGGTGCTGCTTGCCGCCGCGAGCGCCGCCCCATCAGACCTCGACGAGTTCAGGGTCAAGCGGCAGCAGGTCTTTGAGTTCACGCAGAAGCCAGTCGTCACGCGCCAGGGCGACAAGGTCACCGTCAGGTTCGCGTCGAAGGGCTTCTGCGACGCGACGGTGGCGATTGAGAATGCTGAGGGACGGATCATTCGGCATCTGGCCAGCGGCGTGTTGGGGGTGAACGCCCCCGCGCCGTTCAAGAAGAACAGCCTCCAACAGACGCTCATGTGGGACGGCAAGGACGACCAGGGACGCTACGTCGGCGACAAGGACGCTCTGACCGTCCGGGTGTCGCTCGGGCTGAGGCCGAGGTTCGAGCGGAGCCTGCTGTGGAGCCCCAGGCGGCGCCTCGGCTACCACCCGCCCATCATGCGGGCCGCCAGCGAGGGCGTTTACGTCTACCAGGCCGAAGGCGTCGACCAGTTGTGCCTCTATAATCACGACGGCGGCTACGTCCGCACCGTATGCCCGTTCCCGGCGAACAAGCTCAAAGACGTCCGCGGGCTGAACTGGGTTGATTTCCCGCAGGGGCGGCGCCTGCCGTTCAAGAGCGGCTCGTACCAGGCGACGCTGCTGACATCGGGCGACAACGCGGAGCGGAACGGCATCGGCGGCCGCGCCGCCGTCGCGATGGCCGTCCATCGCGGACGGATTGCACTCGCGCATCGCTTTCTGAACCGCCTCACGGCCGAGGGGACCACGCCGCCCGGCGCGACGCTGAAGGGCCCGAAGGTCTATTACACCTACCGCGCCCACGGCACCAACGCCGACCACAAAATCTGGCCGGTCGGCCCGACCTCCGCCGCGTTCAGCCCTGACGGCAAGACCTTGTACCTGACCGGCTACGTCTGGCGGCACACGTGGAGCTTCGACGCTCACCACGGCATCGTCCGGCTCGCCTACGACAAGGACAAGCCGCCGACGCTCTTCGCCGGCACAATGGCGCAGGACCATGCGGGCAAGGCGGACGGCCAGTTCAACGGCGCCACCTCCGTCGCCGTCGATGCGAAGGGCCGCGTCTACGTCTCCGACTTCATGAATGACCGTGTCCAGGTGTTTTCGCCGGACGGCAAGCACCTCAAGAACATCCCGGTCTCCAAGCCGGCGCAGGTCGAGATCCACCCGCAGACGCAGGAGGTGTGGGTCTTCACCTGGCCGGTCTACACGCGGAACCTGGCGAAGTCGAAGAAAGCGGCCCAGATTCAGCCGACGCTGACCCGCCTCGGGCCGTTCGAGAATCCGAGGAAGGTCGCGTCGTGGCCGCTGCCGTTCCCGCGCTACAGGGGCCGCCACAGTCCGTGGTGGAACCTGCCGCCGCTGTGCTACCGCGGATGTCTCGACGGCTGGACCGACCCGCCGACAGTCTGGATCGCGTCGGGGAAGCAGTCCGGACGGCGGCCAGCCTCCTGGCGGCAGTTCAACACCCGCCTGCTCCGCCCCAGGGGCGACAAGCTGGAGGTCGTCCGCGAGTTCGGCAGGGACGTTGTGCGCAGCGTCGGCCGAGCGAAGTTCCCCATCTGGAACATCCAGTACCAGATGCTCTTCGTCAACCCGAAGACCGGACACCTCTACTTCGGCGAGCCGGACAGCTCGCCCACAAACAAGGCCTACAACCAACTGGTGGAGATTGACCCGGAGACCGGAAAGACCAGGCTGGTCGCCCTGCCGTTCAACGCCGAGCACCTGTGCTTCGACCTGAACGGCCTGGCCTACCTGCGCTCGACGGCGGTGGTCGTCCGCTACAACCCGGAGACATGGCGCGAGGTCCCGTGGGATTACGGCGAGCAGATCGACAAGCTCAGTTCCGGCGGGGGTGGCCGGGCGACGGCGGTGATCGCCGGACTCCGGATGCCGTCCACCTCGCCCGTCTGCTTCCATCAAGGCGGCATGGCCATCTCGCCGAAAGGCCGCCTCGCCGTGTCGTGCGCGCTCCGGCGGCGGGCCACGCCCCGCGGCCACGTCCAGTACGCCGTCGAGCACGGCACCAAGTACGCCCCGCGCATTTTCCCCGGGCGGGTCCTGTCGTCGACGTCCGCCTGCGTCCACGTCTGGGACAAGCACGGAAAGACGGTCTGCCAGGACGCCGTGCCGGGCATGCCGCAGATCGACGGCATCGGCATCGACAAGGACGACTACATCTATATCATGGCCACCCCGACGCGGGTGCTGGACGGGAAACGTTACTTCAATGCGGCAACCGAGACGCTGATGAAAGTGAGGCCGAAGCGCGGCAGCCCGCCCGAGGCGACGTTCGTCTCGCCGTCGCCGCGCGCCGTCATCAAGCTGGCCCCGACCGCCTGGCCCAAACGGCCGCCCGACGTGTCGAACTACACGGTCGGGAACGCGTGGGTAAACGGCGCGGAATGGTTCTACGGCGGCGTCGGGTTCGCCGCGTTCAACGGCCCGGGCTGTGCGTGCTGGCGCTGTCACTTCACGCTCGACCACTTCGCCCGGTCCTTCGCGCCCGAGATGGACCAGTACAGCGTGGCCGTGCTCGACACGAACGGGAACCTGATCCTGCGCGTCGGCCGGTACGGCAACCCGGACGACGGGGTGCCGCTCATCAAGAAGGGCGGGCCGCCGAGGCCGCGGATGATCGGGGGCGACGAGGTGGGGCTCTTCCACGCCGGCTACCTCGCCACCCACACCGACCGGCGGTTGTTCATCGCCGACATCGGCAACGCGCGGATCGTCAGCGTCAAGCTCGGATATCACGCGGCGGAGAGCGTCCCTCTCAAGCACGTACCGGAAAGGAACCGGTGATCAGTCACCCGTTATCAGTTATCAGTGTTATCCTGATCACTGCGGCAGCGCCTGCCTCCGACCTCGACGAGTTCAAGGTCAAGCGGCGCGGACCGTTCGAGTTCGCCCAGAAGCCGGCGGTCACGCGCAAGGGCGACCAGGTCACCATCACGTTCACTTCGAAGGGCTATTGCGACGCAACCGTCGCGATCGAGGACGCGGAGGGGCGGACCATTCGGCATCTCGCCAGCGGCGTGCTGGGGAAGAACGCGCCGGCTCCGTTTCAGAAGAACTCGCTCAAGCAAGCCGTTGTTTGGGACGGCAAGGACGACCAGGGCAAGTACGTGGACGACAAGGACGCGTGCGTGGTCCGCGTATCGCTGGGGCTCCGGCCGCGGTTCGAGCGGACGTTGTTCTGGTCGCCGAAGAAGCGTGCGGCCAATCCGGCGTTCTTGGCTTACGCCAGCCCGATCATCGCGCCGGCTCCCGAGGGGGTCTACGTCTACGAGGGCGGGAACGGCGATCACGTCCGCCTGTTCGATCACGACGGCAACTACGTCCGCACGGTCTATCCGTTTCCCGCGGGCAAGGTGGCGCAGGTCAAGGGGATCAAGTCCTACAAGTTCCCGCAGGACGGCAAGACGTTTCCGCTGAAGTGGGCCCTGCCGCAGAACACCCTGCTCACCTCCGGGATGCTCAAGTACGGCGGGGCCTGGCCGTCGGGCGGCAGCACCGGCGTGCTCGCCGCCACCGCCATGTCCGTCCGTGGCGAGCGGATCGCCTTGGCACACGAGCGCCTTAACCGGTTGGCGACGGACGGCTCCTCAGGCGGGCTGGCCCTCAGCGGGCCGATGACCGCGTTCACCGTCCAGCAACGCGACTACCTCGGCCACAAGAGACCGCGGCACGTCGGCCCGCGCAGCGCCGCGCTCAGCCCCGACGGCACGTGGCTCTACCTCACTGGCTACCACTGGCCCGAATACTGGGGCACGGGCGGGACCCGGCACCGTTGGCTCAACGTCGTGGCGCGGGTGCGGTTCGACGGCGACGGGCCGGCGGCGCCGTTCGTCGGCAGCGCCCAGCGCGGCCAGGGCGGCACGGACAACGCGAGCTTCCGCACACCCGTCGGTGTGGCTTGCGACGCCCGGGGGCGCGTCTATGTTGCCGACCACACGAACGACCGCATCCAGGTCTACCAGCCCGACGGCACGTTCGTCCGCAGCATCAAGGTGTCCAAGCCGACGCGACTCGCCTTTCATCATCGCACCGGCGAGCTGTACGTTTTCTCGTGGAAGGTCGTCAATCCTCACCTTGACGGAAACATGGCGGCGCGGATCCCCGCGACGCTGACCCGCCTCGGCTCGCCTGATAAACCGCGAATGATCGGGAAGCCGTGCCCGCTGCCCCTCTCCGGCCACAGCCCCAAGTGGAGTTCGTGGGACCGCCTGGGCGGGACGGAGTACGGCGTGGCGCTCGATACGTGGTCGGACCCGCCCCGCGTCTGGATCGGCGGGGGCCTCGGTGGAGTCAGCAAGGCGCACGTCCGCATCTATGAACTGCGGAATGGCAAGCTCACGCTCAAGCGCAACTTCGGTGCGGAGGCGCAGAAGAAACTCGTATGGCTGGCGGCGCCCTACCACGGACGCCAGCGGCTCTACTGCAACCCCAAGAACGGCTGGGTCTACGCCGGCCACCAGCACCTGCCGTCGAACGTCCATTCCAAGAGCATCCGCGACCTCGTCGGCATCGACCCCGAGACGGGGGTGGTCCGCGTCGTCCCGCTCCCGTTCGACGCCGAGGACCTGACGTTCGACATGCAGGGCCGCGCCTACCTGCGGCTGACGCGGCAGATTGTGCGGTACGATACCTCCCGGTTCGGGATGGGATGGCGCGAGGTGCCGTTCGACTACGGCGAGCAGTTCGAGCGCCTGAGCTACCACGGCTACCGGTCGGCCCCGGCCATCTCCGCGATCACGGCGTGGGGCGGCTCGTACACGTCGGGCCAGTTCGGCGGCATCGCCGTCTCGCCCAAGGGCCACATCGCCGTGACCTTCGACGTCCGCGGCAAGCTGGCCGACCGAAAGGACGCCCGCGACGTCCACGCCCAGGACGCCCACCGCTACGCCCCCCGGGTCTTCCCCGGCCGCGCCGTCGTATGGGTCGTTCACGTGTGGGACGAGCGCGGCAACGTGCTCTACGACGACGCGCTCCCCGGCATGGGCATCTGCTCGGGCATCCATATCGACAAAGACGACGCCTTGTACCTGATGGTCGCGGCGCAGCGCCTGCTGGACGGGGTGCCGTACGTCAACGATGCGAGCTGCACAGTCATAAAGGCGAGGCCCGGAGCGGCCAGGGTGCTCTCGTCCGGGGGCGTTGTGCCGCTCAAGAAGCTCCGGCCCAGCCGCCCGCCCGACGTGAGGCGCTGGCGCCCGTCGCTTGGCGCGGCCTGGATCGAGGGCGCCGAGTGGCTCTACGGCGGGGTGGGGCTGGACTCGCACGGCGTGGTGGCCCAGTGGCGCCACTGCCATTGCGAGGCCATCGCCCGGCCGGCGTTCGACTACTTCGGCCGCTCGTTCCTGCCCGAGATCAACCGCTACGATGTCGCCGTGGCCGACACCAACGGGAACACCATCCTGCGCGTCGGCCGATATGGGAACGTGGACGACGGGATGCCGCTGGTGAAGAAAGGCGGCCCGCTGAACCCGCGGTCCATCGGCGGCGACGAGGTGGCGATCATGCACGGCAACCACCTCGCCGTGCACACCGACCGGCGGCTGTTCATCTCTGACTTGGCCAACGCGCGGATCGTGAGCGTGAAGCTGGCTTACCACGTGACGGAGAAGATACAATTGAAGGACGTGCCGGAGCAGGATCAGTGATCAGTAGGCAGTTATCAGTCATCAGTGTGGTGCTGCTTGCCGCCGCGAGCGCTGCCCCATCAGACCTCGACGAGTTCAAGGTCAAGCGGCGCGGACCGTTCGAGTTCGCCCAGAAGC
>CAZDHT010000136.1:0-13575 GCA_964505325.1 uncultured Planctomycetota bacterium
GTTTCTGACCCGGCAAAGGTCAGGGGGCTGAAGTTGGACCTGACCTACGTGGGCGGAGTAATCGTATCTGTCAATAGCGTGGAACTGACCCGGGCGCATCTGCCGAAAGGCGAACTCAAACCGCGCACGTTTGCGGAGCGGTATCCGGACGAGGCCTACGTGCGGCCCGACGGCAAACTCTATGGCCGTAGGGATGGGGCGAAATTCGCCGACCGCATGAAGTTGAGAGTGCGCCGGCTGGCCGGTGAAGGCGTCGTGATTCCACCAAAGATGCTGCGGCAGGGAATGAACGTCGTCGCGGTGCAGAGCGTGGGGGCGCCCATCGCGGAAGTGGCATCGACGGCGCCGCAGGCAGACACCCGATGGGTGCTGCCTTTGTGGCCGCATGCCGGCGTGTTGCAGGCGCGTCTCGAAGCCGCCACGCCCGATGGACTGGCCCCGAACGTCGGACCGGCGCCGGGCGTGTCGATCGGCAACGTCTCGCCTGTCGAGACCGTTTTCGCGTGGGATCATGCCCTTCCGAGTGAGAAGCTGCGGCCGGTGCGCCTCATTGGTGCGCAGAATGGCGTGTTCTCCGGGCGCGTGATGCTGAGTTCGTCGCAGACGATCCGTGGCCTGAAGGCTTCGGCGACGGACCTGGCGCTGCAGGGCGGGCCGGACAAGATCCCGGCCTCGGCGGTCCAGGTCCGCTGGGCCGATGCCGCTCGGCCCGGGCAGACCTGGGTGCCGGCGGGCCGCTTCGACCGATTGCTGGCCGAGCCGCCGGCGGAGGTGGCGCCACGCCAGATCACGCTGCGCAGCGTCAAGGTCCAGCCGCCGGCCGCGGCGGTGGTGCCGGTGTGGATCACCGTGCGCGTGCCCGCCGATACGGCCGCGGGCGAGTACAAGGGACGCGTGACCATCGAGGCCGGGGGGGCGAGATTCACCGTACCCGTCGAGATCAAGGTGCATAACTGGAAGCTGCCGAACCCCGAAGACTTCTTCATCGTCAACAACACCTATCATTCGCCGGACACCGTGGCACAGTACTACAAGGTCCCGCTGTGGAGCGACAAGCACTGCGAACTGATGGGACAGTCCCTCGGCATTCTCAAGCAGGTGGGCAGCAGCATCTGCATTCTCAATCTGGTGGTGCGGGCGCACAGCCACGGCAACACCGAATCGATGGTCAAGTGGGTCAAGCAGGCGGACGGCAGCTACAAGTATGACTTCTCCGTCGCGGAGAAGTACATGGACGTGTTCGCCAAGGCGTGCGGCAAGCCCCGCATTCTTCAGATCAATGCCTGGGGGTTCCAGGGCGACAACCCCGCCAAGCCCAAGTGGCCGCCGGAAGGCGTGACCGTGGTGGACACGAACGGCAAGCGGCTGGCGGACCTGGTGCAGCCGCTCTATGGCACACCGGAGAACGAGGCGTTCTGGCGGCCGGTGTTCGCCGAACTGCGGAAGCGGCTCGAGAAGCGCGGATGGTTTGACGTCACGCACGTGGGCTGGCTGAACTACTGCAACGACCCGCCCGCGAAGATGGTCGACGTGGTCCGCAATATCTGGCCCGATGCGAAGTGGATCAAGAACGCGCACGCTCCGGCCAAGGCGTTCAAGGGAACGAAGGGCTCGATGCCGGTCAGATACGCGGCGTGGGTCTGGGGCTGCGGACGGCTCTATGATCCCGACTGCACGCGCCCGTGGGCCAAGCCGCCGGTCTACTATCCCAACGGCCGCAAGGCCTATCCTCGCCCGTGGAAGTCGAGCCGGGCCAACGTCAAGCTGGGCATCCCGCGGCTCGGCGTGGAGTTCACCAAGCCCGGCCTGTACGACCTATCGCCACTGATGCGCGTCCGCACAGTCGTCGAGGCGACGGTGCAGGCCGACCTCAGCGGGCTGGGCATGGTGGGCGGAGATTTCTGGCCGCTGCCCAGTGGCAGGAGAGGCTGGTTCGCGCCGATCTGCGACAACAAGGGCGGGGTGGGCCCGCGCAACAACACCCGGGCGTTCATCAGCCCCGGACCTGACGGCCCGGTGTTCAGTGAGCGGCTCGAGGCGTTCCGCGAGGGCATCCAGACCGCCGAAGCGGTTATCCTGCTGCAGAAGGCGCTTGATGCCAAGGCGGTCGGCGGCGCCCTGGCCCGGCGGATCGAAGACCTGCTCGACGAACGGGCCCGCCAGTACCTGCGCAACTGCACGCCGACCCCAAAAGGTCCGGGCCAGGACAGCGCCTGGATGACCATGCAAGCCACCAACTGGCGCGGCCGGGATGAGAGGCTCTTTGCACTGGCCGCCGAGGTGGCAAGCAAGATCGAGGACAAGCAATGACGAGAGCAACAAGAGCCGCATTGGCGCTGCTTCTGCTGGCAGGTAACGCCGCCGCAGAGGATGTCCCTGAAGCCGCATCCATCCTCAAGTCTACGGGCATCCGCGGCGGCCTCTGCCTGGCGATCGGCGCTAAGACGCCGTCGCCGGCCGCAGCGCTGGCCGGGGAAAGCACGCTCTACATCCAGGTCCTTCAGCCGGAATGGAAGGTGGCGCAGGCCTGGGGGCTGAGCTTTGCCGCCGGTCCGCGTCGCGAACAGCTCGGCGTGCGCGATGCCGCCCTTGACGCGGCGCACTACGGGTCGGACCTTTTCAACCTCATCGTTGTCGAGGACCCGTCCGCCCTGGGCCAGGCCAAGGCGGAAGACCTCTTTCGAATCCTGGTGCCGCGCGGCGTGGTGGTGTTTCGCAAGGCGCCGGCGGATCTTGCGGACGCGGCCACAAAGCTCGGGATGGCGCCGGTGAGCGTGGAGGGGTTTGGCGCGGCGTTCCGCAAGCCGGTGACACCGGTGGAATGGAAGCTGCCGCTCGCCCTGAAGTGGCAGACGGGGCCGCGCTCGCAAATCGCGAACGGTTACACCGGCATCTGCGCCGGCGACGGCAAGCTGTTCTACCTGGAGCGGATGGAGCGCGACACCGGCAATCTCAACATCAGCGCCGCCGTCCTGTTCGCCCGCGACGCCCGCAACGGCCGGACGATCTGGACGCAGGAGCTGCCCGGCGGGTGGAACCGCTACAACGGCGTGGCGGCGACCAGCAAGGGCCGCCTCTTCGTCAGGACCGGAAATGGCAAGGTCGTGCAGTGGGACGGCGCCACGGGGGAGTTCGTTTCCGAAGTGGTCCCGAAGGTCGGCCGCGAAACCCGGATCAGGCTCCTGAACGATGACCTGCTGTGGGTCGGCGGAAAGGTCTATTCCACGGAGACAGGCAAGTTCCTGTGGAAAGTCCCGGTCTACAGGTATCAACCGTTGCCGGAGACGATCATCGGCGAAAACGTTTACTTCTGTGATGGCAAGACTCTCTTCGCGAAGAAGCTCGCGAATGGCGAAGACCTCTGGAAAGTCCCGGCCGCCGAACTGCCCAAGCCGGTTGGGACAAGGGGGCTCGCGCGCGCCGGCAAGTACCTGCTCGTCCGAATGGGCGGCGGCGGCAAGGATCAGTACCCCATCGCGATCCTGGACAGCGCCACGGGGAAACGGCTCTGGGCCTACACCTGGAAGATCCGCATCTCGAAAAACGAACGATACTTCAGCGCCAACAACGTGAGATTCACCACGGTCGACGACAAGCTGCTCCTCTACTACCGCCACAACCAGGCGACCCGCTACGCCGATGAGGTGGTGATCACCCGCCTCGACCTCGCGACCGGCAAGGAGGAGATCAAGGACCGCATCCTTACGGATGCGGGCGATTTCCACGGATGCTTTGGCGAACTCCATCTCGGCGACTACATCGCGTGGTACGACCTCTGGCTGAACAAGAAGACGCTCAAGACGACGCGTCTGAGCATGCCGCATCCCGCCTGCTTTTTCGGCTCGAAAAGCGCGTATGGGCTTGTCTTCAACTTCCCGAGCCGCAAGAGCGGTCCGGTCACCGCGGTCGGCCCCGCCGACGCCGACTTCAAGGGCGAGCCCGGCGGCAAGGTGCTGAAGAAGCTCGGGACCGCCGGCCCCGCCGAAGCGGTCCAGCCGGGCGACTGGCCCATGTTCCGCGGCAACCCGGCCGGCGGGAACTTCACCAAGGCGACGCCGGGGGATAAACTGGTCAAGGCGTGGGAGGCGACCATCGGGCTGGGCAAGACGGACTTCGGCGTCATGAGCAGTCAGCGGACCGGGCTGACCCAGGCGGTCCTGGCTTACGGCCTTGCCGTGGTCGCCGATATCGACGGGCAGCGCATCGTGGCTGTCAACGCCGCCGACGGAAAGCGGAAGTGGATCTTCCACGTAGGCGGCCGCGTGGACTATCCGCCGACGCTCTACAAAGGACTGTGCCTCTTCGCGGCCCGGGACGGCTGGGTCTACTGCCTGGATGCCAGGACCGGCAAGCTGATCTACAAGCTGTTGGCCGCGCCGCGCGAGCGCTACATCGGGGGGCGTGAAAAGCTCGAGTCCGTGTGGCCGCTTGCCTCGGATGTCCTGATCGTCAACGGCCTCGCCTACGTCAGCGGCGGCGCCCCGGGCGGCCTGGCGTTCAAGCCCGAGACCGGGGAGACCGTTGAGGCAAAGACTCCCGCCAGGGAGCTGATAACGTCCTACGACATGGTACTCAAGGGCAACAGCATCCCGCGAACCAACGAAGACAACAAGCACGGTTTCAAGATGCGACGGTTCAAGCGGCGTCTCGACGCTCGGGTTCTCGCCTTTGACAGCGCCCTCACCGTGGCCTACAAGTTCGACCCCGCGGGCGAAGGTTGGGCGAACAAAGGAAAGCTCTATCTGATGGCCGTCGAGAAGGACCCGAAGAAGCCGCGATGGAAGTCAGCTCCCATCGAATTGGTCGTGGACGATATGGTTCTGACGCCGGAGCGCATCTATTGCGTCGGCCATTATCAGCGGGTCAAGAAGGACCCGGAACTCTGGATTGTTTCGCGGAAAGACGGCAGTGTGGTCAAGACGGTTCCAGTTGGCGGCTTTCCGGCCTTCCTCGGCATGTCGGCGACCGGCAACAAGCTTTTCATCGCCACGCGGGAAGGCAAGCTCATTTGTTTTGAAGGAAAGTAGCAGGGAGAAACGGCAATGACACCTGTCAAGAAGCGCCCCAATATCCTCTTCCTGATGACCGACCAGCAGCGCCACGATGCGCTGGGCTGTGTGAACCCCGCAATCAAGACCCCGAATCTCGATGCCGTGGCCGGGCGCGGCGTGCGTTTCTCGCAGGCGGTGTGCAACGTCCCGATGTGCGTGCCCAGCCGCTATTCGATGATGACCGGACTGTACGGGTTCCAAAATGGGGTGAAGCACAACACCCAGGTGATCGCGCGGGACGCGGACCTGCCCGCGCCCGTGCTGGCCGAGCGCCTACGCCGCGCGGGGTACCAGACCGCGGGTTTCGGCAAGACCCACTGGTATATCGGCTCGGGAATTCTGCCGGACGTGACGGTCGAGGGATCGTGCCGCGGTTTCGAGATCCGCAGTATCCGCGGGGGAGGACACGACCCGAACAACCGCGAGCCGGGCGCCGTTTACATGGCGGACGAAGAACCGGAATGGGCCGAGCGGGACATGTCGGAAAACAGCCAGTTCGGCCCGGGCGGCGAGACCGTGGCCGGATATGTGGGGTCACCCAGCGAGGTGCCGCCGGAGCATCACGGAGAAGGATGGCTGACCCGCAAGGCGCTTCAATTTCTGGACCGGGGACGGGATCCGAATCGCCCCTTCTTCCTCTACCTTAGCCTGGATTTTCCCCACGTGGGGTTCCGCGTGCCGCCCGGGTACGAGGAGATGTACGACGTCGCGGACTTTCCCGACGCGCCGCCGCCCGAGCCGTTGCCGGGCGGCCATCGTCACGGCGAGCGGTTCAAGGATATCTGGCTCAGGATGACGCCCGAGGAGCGGCGGCGCTCCCGTCTGCGCTACGCTGCGCTCTGCAGTTACGTGGATGCCCTGTTCGGTCGAGTCGTCCGCCGCCTCGAGGAGATGGGCGAACTCGATAACACACTTATCCTTTTCATCTCCGATCACGGCGACATGCTCGGCGACCGTGGCCGAATCTCGAAGTACTGTCTCTACGATGGGAGCGTGCGTGTGCCCCTGATCGTCGCCGGCCCCGGCGTGGATCAGCACGGAATCGTGGACGAGCGGCCGGCGGAGCTGGTAGACGTCGTTCCCACACTTCTGGATGCGGCAGGGGAGGAGATACCCGACATCCTGCCTGGCTTCAGCCTGTTGTCGGACGTCTCGAGGACGGCGTCGTTCGCGGAAATGCACGGCCGGGGATACGAGGAGTACCAGCGGGCGCCCGCGGTGATGTTGCGCAGCAGTGAGTGGAAGCTGATCCTGTACATTTCCGGGCCGCTCGGCACGGTCGGTGGGCGCGCCGACCGCTTTCAGGGCGAACTCTACCATCTTAGCGAGGACCCGCTGGAGCTGCGTGACCGGTACGACGACCCGGCGTGCGCGGAGATACGCGGCCGAATGACGGCACAACTGCTCATGCAGGTGATGTGCGCACTTGGACGCTTCCCGAGCGGTCCGGCCCGCGCAGGGATCAAGGTCAAAGGCCCCGAAACCAGGCCGGACGGCTCAGTGTGGAAACGCGAGGCAGACATATGAAACCCGCAAACATGACTTTTCTGACGATCATTTTTGCCCTTACAACGGGGCTTGTTCTCGCCGGCCGCAAGAACCACCTCGTACCGTTGCACCTGAGCCACTGTAAGCGTCACCTCCATCTTGTGCCTCCGCAAACCGTGCGGAGGTCATACTACGGCATGCAGCCCAGAGGGGTGACATTTTCTCTTTGGCGTTAAGGGGTGACATAATCGCTTTGGCACGACAATCCCTCCGGGCGTGCCATTGACAAGAGCGGACACACGGCGACAAGTAGGCAGTTGTCGCGCTCTAGCCCCCATTCCAGAAGGTATCTCCGAGGCTCTGGATGGCGTCTCGGAGCCACAGGAAGGGATCGGTCGGTACATCGTCGGGGTACGGAGGCCGAGGGAAGGCAAGGAAGAAGCTGGGGGGGCCATTCTTGCGGGCGATCCGCGTGCACATGGACCTTCCGGCCCGGCTGTGCCGCGCCCCCAGGCCGTAGTTGTGCCCGCGGCACTGACATGATAGGGAGGCACAACAGCCGGGGGCGGACCAGACAGCGGGGAGTGACTGGCGCGGCATGTTGTTCTGTGCCGGATTCTCTGGTACACTGGTGCACTGCGGCAAGACTTCCTCTGCACCACACCGGCCGGGAGTGAGCGTTGAGGCGACCGTCCCGCACACTGGCTGCAGGTCTGGTCGGGCTGGCCGCTCTGGCGGCGTGGTGCCCCGCGGCGTCAGGGCAGAACGTCGGGCGCCTCATCGCCGGGCTGAGAAGCCCCAATGCGATGGAGCAGAAGCGCGCCGCCGAGGCCCTCGCCGCGCTCGGCCCGAACGCCGCCCCCGCCATCCCCGGCCTGATCGCAATCCTCAAGACCGATAACCCGCTGGTCAGTGATGCGGCGGTGGAGGCGCTCGGCCGCATCGGACCGGCCGCCATCGTCCCGCTCGTTGCATCGCTGGAAAAGACGAACGACGCCGGGCGGTCGGCCGCCGCCCGGGCGCTCGGCCGGATCGGCGCACCGGCGGCCCGCCGCCTGACCGAAGCACTGGAAAACCGGAACCCGCAAGTGCGCGCCGCCGCCGCGGCGGCGCTCGGCGGCGTGGGCCAGGCAGCCAAGCCGGCCGTACCGCGCCTGATGAAGCTGGTCGGCGATGACGACGACGGCGTCCGGGACCGGGCCGTTTTCGCCCTGGGCAGGATCGGCCCTGCCGCCGCCGGGGCCGCGCCGCTGATCGCGGCGTGGGCGAAGCGCGGCGACCCCACCGCGATCGCGGCACTGGGCGACATTGGGCCGAAGGCCGGCCATGTCCTGCCCGCCGTGCTGCCGATCCTGGACAGCACCGGCTGGCGGCGGAGGAACCAGCGCGCCGCATTAATGGAGGCGTTGGTCAAGATCGGTCCGGGCGCGACGGCGGCGATTCCAAGGATGCAGTCACGCCTGCGCAGCGCCCATGCCCCCACCGCTCAACAGGCTGCCCTGGTGCTCCGCCGCATCGGGAAGCCGGCGCTGGCCGCACTGGACGAGATGTCGAAGGAGCCCAGCTCGCACGTCCGCTACAACGTCGCGATGGCGCTGGACGGCGCCGGCCCGCCCGGCGTGCCCACGCTGCTGCGGTTGCTCGACGACGCCGAACGCCCGGTGCGCGAGCGCGCGGCAGCGGCGCTCGACAACGTCGGCCCCGGCGCGCTCGCGCCGTTGAGCGAGCGGATGGCGACGTGCTCGCCGCGCGTCCGGGCGATGATCGCGCGCTCGCTCGGCACGTTCGGCGTCAAGGCGGTGCCGCCGTTGATGGCGACGCTCAAGGACGCCGACCCTGCGGTCCGCTCGGCGGGGGCCGAGGCGCTGGGCGCGATTGGCGCCGCAGCAGCACCGGCGCTCATCCAGGCGGCGGGCGGCGGCGACCGGCATGTGCGAGTCGGCGCGCTGGACGCCCTGCGGCGGATCGGGCCGGCGGCGCGCGCGGCGGCGGGCGTCTGTGCCGCGGCCCTGGGCGACGCCGACCGAGCGGTGCGGCAGGCCGCAGCCTTGGCGCTGGGACGGATTGGCGGGCCCAAGGCCAAGACCGCCGCGCCGCTGCTGATCGAGATGCTCGCCGCCGGCCCGCGGGACCGTCGCGTGGCGGCGGCCCGGTCGCTCGGCGACCTCGGCCCCCACGCGGGGGACGCGGTGCCGCACCTGGCGAAGCGCCTGTTCGACGACGACTGGCGGCTCCGCTGCACCGCCTGCGATGCATTGGGACGGATCGGACTGGCGGCCGCGCCGGCGGCCCGGGACATCGTTCGCGCCCTGCGCGAGGACCGCGTGTGGTACTCCGCCGCGACGGCGCTCGGCCGGATGGGCCCGGGCGCGGCATCGGTCGCACCCGAGTTGATCGCCATCGCGCGCGACACGCAGGCCGACTGGAACGTGCGGGCGAACGCTTGCCTGGCGCTCGGCGCCATCCGCCAGGTCGATGACAAGAGCATCGCCGCGTTGATCGGCGTGCTCAACGACGGGCCCGAAGTGCTCGCCTCGTGCGCGGTGCGGTCGCTCGCCATGATCGGCCGCCCGGCGGTCGGGCCGCTCGTCGCAGCGCTCGACCGGGACAACACCACCCGCTCGCGGGCCGCCCGCGCCCTCGGCTCCATCGGCCCCGACGCCCAGGCGGCCGTGTCCAGGTTGACCGCGATCTGCAAGAGACACAACTGGCATGCCAGCGACGCGTCTTGGGCGCTGGGACGGATTGGACCGGCGGCCAAGGGCGCACTGCCGGTCCTGATGGGCGTGCTCAAGCGCAGCAGCGGGGGTGGAAATGATCTGATCGTCCGCGCCGGCTGCAATGCCGCTCTGGCGATCGGCGGCATCGGCAAGCCGGCCGTGCCGCTCATCGCCGAGTTGAAGATACTGGGCAAAGCCGAGCGGCACCGGAGAATCGCCGCGGCAATCGCCACGGCGATCCGTATGTTGGACGCCGCGAAATGAGGTCCTGTTGATGATCGACCGTCGAACCGGAGTCCTGGTACTGATGGCCGCCGCGGCGCTATTCGCCGTCGGCTGCTCGCGCCTGGAGGTCCACATCAAGCTGAACGCCGATGGCAGCGCGACGATCACCGAGCGGATGACGTTCTCGCGGATGCAGCTCGAGCAGGAGGTCAGCCTGCCCGGCGGGCCGCGCCTGAAGGACTTCCTCGCGAAGGGCCGCGCCCTGAAGCGGGCGGGACAAATGGGCGCCGGCTGCAAGCTCGTGCGCCACGAGATCCGCAAGACCGCCGACGCCGGGATCGAAGCGGCCGCCGTGTACACCATCCCCAACATCAACGACCTGCGCTATCTGCCGCCGTTCTTCGCCGCGCCGGGCCAGCCGGCCAGCGTGCTGCGGATCGAGGTCGGCCCGAGCTACTCCCCCCGCCACGCGTCGCCCGACCGCCCCGGCCATATGTACGTGCAGTTCTCCATGCAGCAGGTGGGCAAGAAGCCGGGCGGCCCCGCGCCCGCTCGCGCCGCCGTCGCGGCCACCCCCGCCGAGCTCCAGGCGCTCCGCGAGTTGGCGCCCGTCGCGAAGGACCTGCTCAAGGACAGCCGCATCCGCATCACGTTCGAGACCTACGATACGCTCTGGTACGGTTCGTACCAATACTTCTACAAGCTCACCGTGCCGGGCACGCAGTCGCCGACGAACACATACTCCCTGATCAACTGCTCCGGCGCCGACCTCGACGCCTTAGGCAAGAACATCCTCGACAACCAGGAGGTGATGCTCGAGCTGCTGCGGGGCAACTACGCCGGCGGGAACATCCAGACGCACGCCGGGTGGGAACGCGGCCGGGGCAATCCGAGGGCGCCGACCTTCTACACGCCCGGCCTGACCTGGCGGACCTGCCGGCTGCGGTTCGCCCCGTCGGACTACCACCGCAAGAAGTATTTTGACGGCAAGCTTGTCAGCCAGGGCGGCAACATAAAGGATCAGGACTAACCAACAAATGACCGGCGCACGGACAACGTGGCTCGCAGCGGCGCTCGCCATCGCGACGGCGGCCCCGGCGCGCGCGGCGGAGGGCGCGGCCGCTTTCGGCCCGCAGGCGCGGGCGGAGTTCGCCGTGAAGCGCAAGGAAGTTTTTGCCTTCACGCGCAAGCCGACCGTCACCCGCCGCGGCGACGAGTTCACCATCGCGTTCGAGTCGAAGGACTACTGCGACGTGACCGTCGCCATCGAGAACGCGCAAGGCAAGATCAGGCGTCACCTGGCGGCGGGCATCCTGGGCGACCACGCTCCGGCGCCGCTCAAGGCGGGTACGCTCGCGCAGCGCGTCGTCTGGGACGGCAAGGATGACTTCGGCCGCTACGTGGACGACACGAAGTCGTGCGCGGTGCGCGTTTCGCTGGGGCTCAGGGCGCGGTTCGAGAAGAACCTGTACTGGCATCCGCACCGCAAGCTGGGCAACGACACGATCATCGCTGCCGACCCGAACGGCGTCTACGTGTATGAGAACAACTTGCTTGATTACATCCGCGTCTACGACCACGAGGGCAATTACGTGCGGACGCTGTATCCGTTCCCGGCGGGAAAGGTGAAGGGCATCAAGGGCCTGCCGTGGCGGCCCGTGCCGCCGGACGGCCGGATGATTCCCGACAAGGTTGCCGGCTGGGGCGAGAGCCAGTTCACCGTCAAGCTGCTGCCGACCGCACCCCGGCTGTTCAAGGAGGGCAACCCGTACATGGGCGGCCTGGTCATCCACAACGGCCGGATGGGCGTGCTCGGCGAGCGGCTGGCGCGGATTGCCACCGACGGTACCGGCGGCGGGATGGAATTCCTCGGGCCCAAGGCCATGCTCGACATGGGCAAGCACGGCCGGCGCTCGTGCTTCAGCGCGGCCGCCAGCCCCGACGGCAAGTGGATTTACATGACCCGCGCGTTCTGGCGGGACGGCTGGGCGCCGTACCGCTTCTGGCCCAACGCCGTTTATCGCATGCCGTTCGTCGGCGAGCAGGAGCCGAAGCTGTTCATCGGCCAGCCGCTGACGGGCACGGACGACGACCATTTCGACAAGCCGATGTCGGTCGCCTGCGATTCCAGGGGGCGGGTGTACGTGGCCGACTGGGAGAACGACCGCGTCCAGGTGTTCACGCCGGGCGGCAAGTTCCACCGCTCGCTGCCCGTGAACGGCCCGTGCGATCTGCAGATCGACCCGCGCAACGACGAGATCTGGGTGTTCTCGTGGCAGGCGCGAACGGTCTTCGTCCACATGCTGACGAAGGAGAAGAACTTGGCGTACAACAATCGGGTCAAACCGATGGTGCGCCGGTTCGCGCCGCTGGACTCGGTCCGCAGCGGCCTGCCGAAGCTGCTGATGGAGGCCAACCTGAGCTTCGCTCGGGGGGACGGCGGGCGGCGGCGCCGCCGACGCCGGCCGGCGGGCGTGACGCTGAGCGGGATGTACGACCACGCCACGGTGGATTTTTGGTCGAAGCCGCTGCGCATCTGGCTGGTCACCGGGCGGACGGGCGCCCGCGACTCGGTGTACATGATGGAAGTGGCCGACGGGCAGATGCGGCTGAAGCGGAGCTTCGACGAAGAAGTCGCGGCGGCCGGCATCCGCCAGCACGTGCCGTTCTTCCAGCGCCAGTTTCTCGCTTACGACCCGGTCCGCGAGGCGCTCTACGTCGGCGAGCCGGACACCGGCGAGGGTAAGGTCTTCTCGGGCGTCATCCGCATCGACGCAAACACCGGCCGGTCGCGCTACGAGGTCCTGCCTGCCGGCGCGGCGGACATGGCCATCGACGCCGGCGGACGGATGCACCTGCGCGTGGGCGACGCCGTGGCCCGCTATGACCCGTCCAGGTGGCGCGAGATTCCGTACGACTACGGCGACCGGCGGACGATCTCGGCGTCGGTGACCTCGCACAGCGGCCGGGCCATCTCGGCGGTGACCACGCCCGGCGGCGGGGGCAGCAGCGTCAAGTACCACGCGTTCGGCGTCAGCCCTCGGGCCGAGGTCATCGTCGGCTGCGCCTGGCGCATCGACACCGGCAGCCGCGACACGGCCGACAAGTCCGTCACGTCCGGCAAGCGGTGGACGCCGGAACTCTACCCCGGCCGCCCGAGGAGCGCGTTCGTCCACATCTTCGACCGGCACGGCCAGATGAAGTATGAGGACGTGCTCGCCGGTGGCGGGATATTCACCGGCGGGCTTGACATGGACCTGCAGGGCAACATCTACGCGAACATCCGGGGGCGGCGAATCCTGGACGGCAAGGCGTACGGTCGGAACGGCGACGGCACGATCATGAAGTTCAGGCCGACCGACAGCAAGTTCGTCACGGACGTCAAGCCGCTGGTGCCCCTGCCGAAGAAGCCGAACGCGCCGATGCCCGTTGCGGGCCGGTGGGCGAGCGGGGCGCGGTGGGCCTATGGCGGCGCGTCGGCCGGCTCGACCAACCACTGCTGGTGCCGGCACGGACAGTTCAAGGTCGACTACTTCGGACGCGTCTTCGTGCCCGAATCCGACCGCTATTCCATCGCGGTGCTCGACACCAACGGCCGCGTCATCCTGCGCATCGGCCGGTACGGCAATACCGATGACGGCCTTCCGCTCGTGGCCGGCCCCAAGGGCGCGGTGCATCGGACCATCGGCGGCGACGAGGTGGCCCTGTTCGACGCGCACTACGTCACGACGCACACCGACAAGCGCGTGTTTATCTCCGACGCCGGCAACGGGCGAATCATCTCGGTGAGGTTGGGCTATCACGCCACCGAACGCGTCTCGCTCGAGGGGGTGCCCGATGAGGGGAAGTAGGCCCCTCCTGGCCGCCGTGCTGCTGGCCGCCGCCGGTGCGGTGGCGGGCGAACACGCGCCGGCGAACAAGCCGCCGCCCGACGTCTACCAGCGGACCTACGCGGGCTATCGCTCCAGCTTCCTCGACCTGCTCGCCCCCGGCTCGTCCGTCAGGGACCGCTCGCTGATCGCCGACGCCGACACGATGAAGCTCTCGGGTGAGAAGCGTTTCTTCTCGCTGACCATCCTGAGCGAGTATGA
>CAZDHT010000137.1:0-13570 GCA_964505325.1 uncultured Planctomycetota bacterium
CTGAAGGCGGGGCCTATTCTCGGAGCTGTCGCTCCTCGCCCCGTCTCGAAAACTGCGGATGACTCAGACGCCGCCGCCATTGACAGCCTATTCCGAGCGCCATATACTCCGCGTCCAGCGGAGGATGGCCGTGCCTGGAGCAAAGTTGGACCTGAAGACGTTGGATGACCTGATCCGCAGGGCCCTGGCGGAGGACGTGGGGCCGGGCGACGTGACCACGGCGGCGCTGATCGATCCTAAGCTGCGGGGCGGGGCTCGCCTGGTGGCGCGCGAAGGGGGCGTCTTGGCCGGCATGCCGGTAATTCGGCGGCTCCTGCGAACGTTCGACACGCGGCTGCGGCTGTGGGAAGCGCTGCCGGACGGAACGCGGCTCAAGAAGGACATGGTCATCGCTACCCTCCGCGGGCCGGTGGCGTCAATGCTGGCTGTCGAGCGGACGCTGCTCAACTTCCTCCAACGGCTCTCGGGTATCGCGACGCTGACGCGGCGGTACGTGGACGCGGTCGCCGGCACGGGCGTCAAGATCCTCGACACGCGGAAGACACTCCCCGGCTGGCGGGGCCTGTCGAAATACGCCGTGGCCGTCGGCGGCGGCGTCAACCACCGGATGGGCCTCTACGACCAGGTCCTCATCAAGGACAACCACCTCCGCGCCCTCCGCGAGCTCCACGCCCTCCCGGAGCAGGCGGTCGCGATGGCGAAGGCACGTCTGAAGCGCCGCCGGAAGATCCGCTTCGAGGTCGAGGTCGAGACGGTGGACGACGCCGAGGGCGCCGCGCGGGCGGGCGCCGACATCGTGATGCTGGACAACATGCCCCCCGCCCGGATGAAGGAAGCGGTCAAGGCGATCCGTGCCCTGAGCCGGCGGACCATTATCGAGGCCTCGGGCCGCATCTCGCTCAAGAACGTCCGGGCGGTCGCGCGAACCGGGGTCGACTGGATCTCCATCGGCGCCATCACCCATTCCGCCGGTGCGCTGGATATCTCATTGGATATGGAAACCGGATGAACGTACTCTCTTCGGACGAGCTCCGTCGCGGTCTTCAAACGCGCATCGTCGGGCGCAAGATCCACGTGCATGACCGCGTGGTTTCGACCAACGATGTGGCCTGGGAGCTTGCCGACCGCGGCGCGGAGGGGGGGGCTGCGGTCTTTGCGGAGGAGCAGACGGGCGGCCGCGGCCGGCTGGGCCGCAACTGGTGGTCGCCGCGCGGGGCGGGAATCTGGATGTCGGTCCTCCTGCGCCCGCCCGACCTGGCGGGGCCGGAACAGGAAGGAACGGTCCCCATGACGACCATCATCGGGGCGCTGGCCGCGGCGGACGCCATCCGAGCCGCCACCAGGCTGCCGGCCATGATCCGCTGGCCGAACGACGTTCTCGTCGGCCGGAGGAAAGTCGCGGGCGTGCTCGTCGAGGCCCGGCAGGGAGAAACGGGCCGCGAACTCGTGCTCGGGATCGGTATCAACGTGAACGCAAGGCAGTCTGCGATGCCGGAGGACATCGCGCGGTCGGCGACCTCGCTTTCTGAGACAGCCGGCCAGGACATCGACCGGCTGGAGCTGGCGAGAACGCTGCTGCAAGAACTCGACCGGTGGTACCAGGTCAAGCTCGACCGGGATAGCGAGGCCATCAACCGCCGCTGGCGCGAGCTGTCCGCCACGCTGGGCCAGCGGATCGAGCTGGAAGAGGACGGGCGGCGTTACGAGGGGACGGTGATCGACGTCGACGTCCGCTTCGGCCTGGCGCTGCGGCTCGACCAGGGCAACATCCGGCACTTCAGGGGAGAACACGTGACCGTCATCCGCCACCACTGAACAGGCCAGGGGCCGACCACGCCGCCGTGGCAGCGGCGCGCGAACTTGTCTTTCCGCGCCGGACCCTCTCACAACCCATTAAAGGTTTTCTGCTTACATGTCGATATCGTAATTGGGGGAACGTGTAGGAGAATTGCGCCCTTGTCGGATACTGACGGAGCAAACGGCTCCCCGAGCGGCACCCCACCGGATGTGCAGAGCTCCCCCCCGGACGCGGACGACCGCGTCGGCAATCAGATGACGTGGGAGCCGTTCGAGGACCAGCAACTTCCTGACACGTCCATCACCTATCTTCATGCGGCGCTGCTGGTGGACGATACGGACCGCACCCTCTACGCAACGGAATGTCCGGGGAACCACGCACTTCTGGCCGGCCGGGTCGTCGGACAGAACTGGCGCGAGCTGTTCCCGGAGTTCGAAGAAGTCCAGATCGAGGCGGAGGGTCCCCCCGACACCTTCTTCTTCATCAGCAGCGGGAAAGACAAGGCCGCGTACCGCGTCCGGAAGTGGAGCGCGGTGCCGATACCGGGCACGGGCAGCGGCCATTTCATCGTGGTCGAGGGAATCGGCGACCCGACGGCGGTCCGCGAACTCATCTACCGGGAGAGAATGATCGCCCTGGGCCAGATCGCGCACGGTGTCGCTCACGAAATTAACAACCCCCTGACCATCGTTTCGGGTTGGGTCCAGATCCTGCTCGCCCAGCAGGATGTGGATCAGGCGCGTCACGCGCGCCTGCAACTGATGAACAAAGAAATCGGACGCATCACGAACATTGTCCGGCGCCTGCTGAGTTTCGGGCGGCGGGCCCCGGCCGAGCCGCAGTTGGTCCAAATCAACCGCATCGTGTCGGACGTTCTCACCCTGGTTGAATACCAAATCCGTAACGAGAACATCCAGGTCGCCACCGACTTGGGGGCCGACCTGCCGCCGGTGATGGGAGACCCAAGCCAACTCCAGCAGGTATTCCTGAACATCATTGTGAACGCCCGCCAGGCGATGCCGAACGGCGGGTCGTTGGCCATCACGACCGACGTCACGAGCGACGGCTCGGTCGAGGTGGCACTGGGCGATACGGGCTGCGGCATGTCAACCGAGCTGGCCCAGAAGATCTTCGACCCGTTCTACACGACGAAGGGCGAGAACGGCGGCTCGGGCGTCGGGCTGTTCCTGTGCCGCAACATCGTGAAAGACCACGGCGGCACGCTGACCGTGTCGAGCCGGCCCGCTGAAGGCTCCACGTTCATCGTCCGGCTGCCCAGTGCGGCGGAGGAGGAATCGGCGGACCAAGCGACAAGCGATCTGGGCGAATTGTGCCGCGGCGTGGACGGCAGGCCCGACGCGGCGGGCGACGTCGCACTCGGCCCGGCCGGCCCCGGGTAGACGAGGTGTGAGAAAGTGGCGGAAGCGGATCCCATCAAAGTGATGTTCGTCGGAGCGGATCCCGCCGCGTTCTCCGCGGCCATCGACGCGCTGACCGAGGAAGGACACGAGGTCGAGTGCGTCGCGAGCCCGTTCAAGGCATTGACCGCGAACACCCTTTCCCCCGCCGACCTGACGGTGATCGACGCCAGCCGGCTGGACGACCAGATGCTCGAGGTGTTCGATGCGCTCAAGGAGGTCGCCACCGACCGCCTCTTGTTTGCCGCCGTCACTCCGGCGGCAAGGGCCCGCGCCGCCCGGGTGCTGAACCTCGGGTCCGATGCCATCATCGGTGTGCCCGTCGACGCCGAAGAAGTCCAGGCTCTCGTCAGGAAGCTTCGGGCGCTACGTCCCGGTGCCGGCGCCGGGCAAGTCAGCGTGGACGAGAAGTTCCGCTGGCTGGGCGAGTTCGCCGCCGGAGTCGCACACAACGTCAACAACCCGCTCACCACCGTGATCGGATACCTGCAGATCCTGTGCAGCAAAGTCGAATCGTCGAACGCAGGCGGCAGCGTGTTTCCCACCATGCTCAAGGAATGCAACCGCATCTCGGCGATCGTGAAGAACCTGCTGCTGTTTTCCGGCAACGGGAACATCGAGCCGCGGCCGGTCGACGTGAACCACGCCGTCGACGCCGCGCTCGTGCTCGCCGGTTCCGAGGAAAAGAACGACAAGGTGCGGACAGAGCGCAGCTACCAGCCCGGCTTGCCGGCGGTGATGGCGGACGAAGAAGCTCTGAAGCTCGCCTGCGAGAACATCGCCATCAACTCGCGGCAGGCGATGCGCGACGGCGGCACCCTCTCCGTCGAGACGGTCGAGGACCGAACGGGCCACGTCCTCATCAAGTTCAGCGACACCGGCCCGGGGATTCCCCCGGAGAGGATTACCAGGATCTTCGAGCCGTTCTACTCCGGCTGGAACAGCGGCTCGGTCGGCTTGGGGCTCGCCGCGTCGTACGGCATTGTCAAGGGCTTCGGCGGAGACATCGAAGTGACCAGCCTGAACGGCAGCGGGACCTCGTTCGTCATCGAACTGCCCGCTTGCGTATAGGCGAGGCAACCCAGCGAGTCTGGAGAAACCCGGTTGGAAGACCTACTCGAACGCACGTCGAGAATACTCGTTGTCGACGATGAGCCGAATATCTGTGGCTTGATGCAGGAACTGCTCGCCGGCCAGCACTATGTGATCGAGACCTGCCTGAACGGCCAGGACGCTATGGCCAAGATCCAAGAAGCCGCTTACGACATGGTCATCTCCGATCTGAAAATGCCCGGCATCAGCGGCATCGAGTTGATAAAGTCGGTCAAGGCCGCCTCGCCCGACACCGCCACCGTGCTCATCACCGGATATGCCACGGTCGAGACGGCGGTCAAAGCGCTTCGATACGGCGCCGATGACTATGTCACCAAGCCATTCAACATCGAAGAACTGCGCAAAGTCGTCAGCCGTGGGCTGGAATCGAAGCAGCTCCGGGAGCGGAACCACGACCTGGTCACCATGCTCCAATCCGCCAACCGCGAGCTCAAGCGCCACAAGAATGAACTGAAGCACGAGGTGGTGAGAACGAGCGAGAGCCTGCTCGACACGAACTCCCGCCTCGAGCAGAGGGTGCAGCAGCTCAAGACGATCATGAAGGTCACCGAGGCGATCACCTCCATTCTGGACCTCGGTCGCCTGCTCGACTTCTGCCTGAGGCTTCTCGGCCGCGAAATGCAGGTCGAGAACAGTTCGCTCATGCTGATGCAGCCGGGCGGTCAGCGGCTCGTCGTCGAGGCCAGCTACGGCCCGCGCGCCGAGCAGGTGATGAACAAAGAGCGAAAGCTGGGCGACGGCGTGGCCGGCTGGGTGGCCGAATACAAGGAACCCCTGCTCATTGAGGATGTGGACAGCACCCCCGCGTTCGCCACGGAATTCTCCCCACAGTATCCGGGCAAGTCATTTCTGTGCGTGCCGCTGAGCCTGAAGGAACGTACACTGGGCGTCCTCAACCTGACCGGCAAAACCAACGGCGAGCCGTTCACCGAGCAGGACCGCGACTTTGTGTGCGCCATCGCCGGACAGATCGCCGTCGCAATCGAGAACGCCGGGCTGTACGACACCATCCAGCAAAACTCCCTCAGCGCGGTGCAGGCGCTGGCCGACAGCCTGGAGGCGCGCGACCCATACACCAGCGGCCACTCGGCACGCGTCACCGACTACGCCGTCCGCATGGCCAAGACGCTCGACGTCTCGGCGCCCAGTATCGATACCTTGCGCTACGCCTGCCGCCTGCACGACATCGGCAAGCTTGGCATCAGCGAGGCCGTCCTGCACAAGAGCCGCGAGCTTTCCGAAGACGAATGGGCGATGATCAAAGAGCACCCGACCAAGGGCGAACGGATCGTCGGGTCGCTCGGGTTCCTCAACCGCGCGCAGCCGATCGTGCGCCACCACCACGAACGCTGGGACGGAACCGGCTATCCCGACGGGCTCAAGGGTGAGGAGATCCCGTTCCTGACCCGCATCCTGACCGTCGCCGACGCCTACGATGCGATGACCTCCCAACGGCCCTACCGCTTCGCGATGTCCCGCAAGGAGGCGCTCGCCGAACTGGACGTCGCTGCCTCGAAGCAGTTCGACCCCGCCGTCGTCAGGCAGTTCGTGAAAGTCATCGAGAGCGGGCCGACGCTGCATCACCCGAGCTGATCGGGCTCCCCTTGCGTCTTGGCGCGATCCAGAACATCTCGCAGCGTTACCTCACGCAGCACCGCCGCCGAGAACCGGACGCGCGTTCGGAACCGGTCGCCGTCAGCTTGTTTCCCGGCCAATTGATCCAACCGCTTCGTCCACCGTACCGTAGATGTCCATCAGCCGCGAGAAGAAAACGCTGTCCATCTCCTCGCGGATTCTCCGGCGCGGCGCAGCGATCTTAATGCACCCTCCGGCGTTCAACGCGGCGCGGTGGAGCTTCAGCAGCAGCCGCAACCCGGCGCTGCTAATCGAATTCGCCTGTACGAGATCGACAACAAAGTCCCGGCATCCGTCGGCGATCGCCCCGGCGAAGGCCTCCTCGAATTCCTTCGTCGTCGCTTCGTCGATGCGCCCGGCAACGTGCAGCACGCAGACCTTGCCATCACCCACAGGCATCGACTCCGGGGCGACGCTGAACAACTTCGACATTCGCGTCTCCTACGCAGCGCAAGCTCGGTGACAATCTGGTCCAACCACAGAAGCCATACTGTACCGAAACACCCGCCGCGATTCAACCTTCGCGGTCTCAGGCCATTCCGGTAATGCCTCTGTGGTAATGGGGGGGGGGCCCGTCGGGCAGCCAGCCGGTTTGACCTCACTGCGTGTGGAGCGGCAGATTATGCTTTGAGATCGGAAAGCGCCTCGTGCGCCGGACGGTTTACATCACCTTGATCACCACGACCGTCATGTCGTCGAACTGCGGTTGCCCGGCGGCGAAGGTCTTGACCGCAGTAAGCACCCGGCCCGAAATCTCCGCCGCGGTCAGCCCGCCCGAGTTCCTCGTGATCTCCTCGAGCCGGTCGATGCCGAACTGCTCGTCGTAAGCGTCCACGGCCTCGGTAATGCCGTCCGTGTACATCATCACCAAGTCGCCGGAGGCCAGCTCACAGGTCTCCTCCGCGACGCCCGGCTGCTCGAGTATCCCGAGCGGCGTCCCGCTGGCCGGGAGCGTCAACACCTGCCCTTCTGACCGCGTGACCAGCACCGGATTATGGCCCGCGTTAACATAGCGCAGGATCTTCTGGTTCGGGTCGAGCACAGCGTAGAAGCAGGTGACAAACATTCCCGAGCCCGGGTTGTCCAGCATGAATCCGTTCGCGTGCTCAAGGGCGCTCAGTATCGAGGGCTTGTCGTGCGAATACGCCCGGATCAGACTC
Source organism: uncultured Planctomycetota bacterium (assembly GCA_964505325.1). Taxonomy (GTDB): domain Bacteria; phylum Planctomycetota; class PUPC01; order PUPC01; family PUPC01; genus CAZDHT01. The sequence continues at coordinate 7,125 of CAZDHT010000137.1, forward strand.
CGGGACAGGGCCATCAGCAGCGCCGCCGGCACCCCTTTGCCCGAAGCATCCGCAATGACCACGCCCCACCGGCCTTCCGAAAGCGGGATGAAATCATAGAAGTCGCCGCCCACCTCGCGCGCCGGGACGCTTGCCGCAGCGATCTCGAAGTTCTCCACCTGCGGACAGAACTCCGGCAGAAGCGATCTTTGGATCTCCGACGCAATGTCCATCTCACGGGCCAGGACCTCTTTCTCCGCCGTCGTTCGGGCCAGCTCCGCCGTGTAGGCCTCCAGTGAATCGGCCATCTTGTTGAACGATTCAGCGAGCATACCCACTTCGTCCTGGGACTCCACCCTCACTCGGTGGCTGAATCCGCCCGTGCCGATCACCTTCGCCGCTTCGGCAAGCTCGTGCAGCGGCCCCGACACACGCTTGGCGAGAACGCTGGAGACCAGCGCCCCGGCGATCAGGCCCGCGATGCTGAGCGCGACGATGTCCCACAGCGACGTCGAAATCGCCTCGTCGAGCCGCCGCGTGCTCAACTCACAGATCAGAGCCCCCGGCTCTCCGCCGAACCCGGTGAGGAGAACGCTGGCTTCCAGCGAGTTCCCGCGAAATCGAGCCATCGGCTTCAGCGTCTTGATCGTCTCCAGCGCCAAGACGTCCAGTTGCCGGTTCCAATACTCCGAGGCCAGGTCGCCGCTCGCCGATGGCGAACCCCACGTGACCAGCTTGCCTTGGGAATCGGTCAAAAAGATGGCCTTGAGGTTGCCCGCGGTAATCAGGCTCTGAACAAGCCGCCGGAGGGCCAGCCCCGAAGCCGGCTGTTCAGCCGGTTTCGCCGGCAGATCCGCGTCCTGCACCGCGTGCCAGAATTCGTCGAGATCCGCGGCATCAGCAACGGCGCCCGGATAGGAGACCATTTCTTCCGGCGCCTCGGCCGGGTCTCCGGCAGTCCCCCCGGCCCCCTGCGGCGCCTGAGCCACGAGGGAGACGGCGCTTGCCAGCAGCGACGCCGTGCCCAAGGCATCCCGCCGGGCCCGCTGCCGCAGGCTGTGCACGCTGGTGAACAGGGTCAGGCCCGAGACGGACGCCACGGTGACCAACAGGAGGCCGTTCAGATAGATCATCAGCCGTGTGCGGAAGTGCATAGGCGACGGCCTTGTGCGGCACGGTGAGCGACCAACCGGACATCAGGAATCAAGGGTACTGACTCGCTGACTGGTTGTCCACTTTTTTTGATCCTCAGCCGGGGCGCAGGTCAGACGTCCCGCTGCATCCTTCTTCGGCGTCGGCCCGCCTTCGGACTTGACAGTGGCGGCATCGAATGATATAAGCTTCGCGTGCCCGGGCCGTGGTGCCTGGTCTTTTTTGTGCCCCCATCGTTCAGTGGCCTAGGACGCCAGATTCTCAGTCTGGAGACCGGGGTTCGACTCCCCGTGGGGGTATTAGGAATCACAAGGACTTACGACTTCCCAAACAGCAACCGCAGATTCCGTGGGGGACTCTTGGGGGAGTCCGCGGCACTTTTTCGGGGTTCACATGCCCGAGCGTGCGATCACCTTCGCCGGCGCCTTTGCAGCGCTTTTGATTGCCGCGCGGCTGTTGTCCGCCAACCCCTGCACCGCAAGCCTCGCTCGCCCGTATGGTCCGAAAACTCATCCATGCACACCCTTCCGCCGCACAGGCAGTTCTGCTATCCTCTTGCCGCTCGATCTTCACCCGTTTCGGGTAGGATAGCGTGCAAGAGGCTACGAATCAACGCTTCAACTGGGCGGGTCTACCGCTGGTCGCCACGGTAGCGAGGCTGCTGTGCCGAGAGCTGACGCTCCAGAACGAGTACCTCCGACTGGAAAACAAGGTCCTCAAGTCGAAGGTCAAGGGCCGCATCCGCTTCGACGACCATGAGCGGCGGTCATTGGTGGACGCCGCCCTGGCGATGGGCCGGAAGCTGATGCGGCAGATGGTCACCATCGTGAAACCCCAGACGATCCTGCGTTGGCAACGTCGGCTCGCCCGAGAGAAATGGGATTACTCAGCCCGCCGATGTCGCCCGGGCCGCTCCAGGAAGCCAGTCCAAGTCGAGGAACTCGTATGCCGGATGGCTAGCGGGAATACCTGGGGCTATCGACGCATCCAGGGCGAGCTGGCCACGGTCGGCGTGGCGATCTCCAAGAGCTGCGTGGCCGACATCCTCCGGCGCAACGGCCTGCCGCCGTCACCTGAGCGTCGCGGGCGCACCTGGCGCGAGTTCCTGTCCCGACACGCTGACGTGATGCTCTGTGCCGACTTGTTCACGCAGGAGGTCTGGACGTCCTGCCGCTTTCGGCGGGCGTTCGTCCTGTTTGTCATTCACGTGCGGACGCCGTTCCACGCTCCGAATGCGAACGCCTATGCCGAACGATGGGTGCGGAGCATCCGCGAGGAATGCCTTAGCCACCTCGTCCTGTTCGGTCTCAACAGCCTGCGCCGCGTGCTTCGGGAGTACCGGCGCTTCTTCAACCAGGACCGGCCGCACCAGGGGATCGGCAATCGGGTGCCAGCAACACTTGACGATCAATCTCGGGAGAAGGCGACCGACGACCACCCCATCGGCCGGGTGCGCTGCGATCAGTACATCGGTGGACTGCTCGAGTCATATCGGAGGGCGGCGTAGCCGAAACACCGTCACGCCGACCGTCGCCACGCCGAATCTGGTGCTGCGCGTCCACGCTCCTCCGGCCCGCCTTCAACTCCTTCCGACGTGGTCAGCAACACCAACCTCTCTCTATTGCCAACGTGCTGGCAGCGATCCTCGCCTGCGTTTCTGTCATTCACGCCCGCCTGAGTTTTCGGACCATACACCTTGAAACTGGCTCATTCCGGCGTTATCCTTTCCGGCAGAAGTCGCGCCGAAGCAGCTTCTCACAGGCTCGCAGGGCCGCCCGAGGCTGGCTCGCGTCGAGCTGGGCTTTCAGGAAGGAGGACAAGTTATGTGGTGTCTCCGTGGCGTTGCCGTAACGGCGATCTGTCTTGGCTTTGTCCTGAGCGTGTTCGGTGGGAACGCGGTCGATCTGACGGTCAGGGAACCCGCCGGTGTTGCCCGGGTCTCTGAGCCGGTGACGACCGGCGTGCCGTTCGCCAAGGGAGTGCTGAGAGATGTGTCGGCGCTCGGCGTGGTCGACGGGAGTGGCAGGGCGCTGCCCTCCCAGTTCCGCCGGATGTCGCCGTGGTCCGATGGCTCGGTGCGATGGGCGCTGATGGACACGCAGGTCAGCGTCAACGCGAACCGGAGCATCGCGCTGAAGGTCATCCGGAGAGCGCGCCCGAAGCCCAAGTCACCCGTGCAGGTTGACGACAAGAGGGGCGTGATCTCGGTCTCCACCGGTCCCCTCTCGTTCACGGTCAGCAAAACGAAGTTCAACATCTTCGAATCGCTCCGCGTCAACGGCAAGGAGCTGATCGCCAAAGGCAGCCCGGGCCTGGTGCTCTATCCGGGCCACGGGAGCGTGGCCGCGGACGGCGCCCCGAGGGAAATCAAGGTGGAGGAAGCCGGCCCGATGCGCGCGGTCGTTCTCGTGCGCGGCGCCTATCCCAAGGTGCACCAGGGACTGCTCCACTACACCGTGCGGGTCACGGCCTACGCGGGCAAGCCATACGTGACACTCCGCGTGTGGCTGGAGAACGACGGCAAGTACGGCTACGTCCGGCCGGCGGAGTGGTACCAGTTCGACGGACAGGCGGTCGAGCTCGATCTCGGCCTGGGCGCCGTGAAGAACGTGCTCGTGGACGGCGAGCGGGTGGCCGGCGGCGGCCTCAATTTCCGGGTCGCCCAGCACAACCCCGGCCTCAACTGGGACAGCTTCAAGTACACCGTCACGGCCGACGGCGAGCAGGTCAAGGCCGGGGCGCGGACCGGCGGGCTGGTGTCACTCGAGGGGGCGTCGGGCAAGCTGACCGTCGGCGTGCGTTATTTCTGGGAGAACTTCTCCAAGGCCATCGAGCTGGACGACAAGCGGCTCAAGGTCTGGCTGTGGCCGACGGACGGCGAGTGGCCCGTGGTCAAGGGCCGCTGGCGCAACCGCGGCGGCGGCGACTTCCGCCAGTACGTCAAGCCCGGCGTCTACCACATCCCCGGCTGCGTGCGGAAAGGCCACGAACTCATCCTCGACTTCGGCGGCCGCACGCCTAAGGCGACCGAGGCCACGCTCCGGTCGCCGTTGATGGCCCTGGCCACCCCGGAGTACTATGCAACGACCGAGGCGGCGCCGGGCTGGTTCGCCCCCGCCGCGTTCAAGACGGGCGACGCGGCCTACGACAAGGCCGCGGCCAACTGGAGCAAGCAGGCCCTCAACGGCGTGGACCGCAAGGCTCGCAGCTCCATCTGGGAGGCCCGGCAGGGCAAGGTTGGCGCGGTCCGCAACTGGTACGGCTGGATGAACTTCGGCGACAACGGCTGGGGCGGCGGATTCAGCAGCCTCCACTACGACTGGCCGTGGATCATGTTCCTCAACTACCTGCGCCAAGGCGACCGGGGGTTCTTCGACATGGGCGTGACCATGACCCGCCACCTCATCGAGGTCGATCACCTGTGGTCGACGCGGAACCACAAGATGCTTCAGCAGATGGCGCGGTTCGAGTTTTGCAGCCCGTACACCCACGGGGGCCTCGCCGACGGCCGCTGCAAGCCGACCCCCAGCCACGTCTGGATCTCCGGGGTCATCCTCTACCACATGCTCACCGGCGACCCGATGGCCCGCGAGTGCGCCCTCAGCACCGATGCCGGCCTGGAGCTCCGCATCGTCAGCGGGTACCGGAAGAACCCGTCGTCGGGCGGCCAGGCCCGCGCCAGCGGCTGGGGGATGCTGGCCTACTGCTCGCTCTACGACCTGACCGGCGACAAGAAGTACCTCGACAAGGGCCTGGTCCTGTTCCGCAACAACCAGAAACTGAAATGGAAGCAGAAAGGCCCCTACACCGACGGCGGCTTGCAGTACTACTATTCGACGCAGGGCCTCTGCGAGCTCCAGCAGCGGACCGGCGATCCTGAGATCATGCAGATGCTCGAAGAAGGCTGCAAAGGAAACTTCTCGGCCCAGTACGCCGAGTGGCGCGTCTTTCTCACTAACATCTACGCCTACGTCGGGTCCAAGAAGAACAAGCCCGAGTACATCAAGAAGGCCAAAGAGCTGTTCCTGGCGTACAAACCCGGCGGGTCGCCCGCGTGCTTCCGGGGGACCGGCGCCTGGGACAAGGAGACCGGCAAGTTCATCCGCAACGGGCACATCCTCCAGTACGTGCTGTGGAAGAGCAAGAAGTGAGGACGGCCCACTGAAGAAGCGTCATCTGCCGGTCTGTGTTCTTATCCTGTCATCCTGCCACGTGAGTGCATGAAGCCCTATTGGCTGCCCGACGCCGGTGGCGCGGGGCAGGACCGGTGGATCTACTTCTTAACGCGCGGGAAAGGCGCCTCCCGGCTCTACGCTCGCGACCGCAAGACCAAGAACTACTGGTAGCTCCTGTTCCGCGACCGGCTCAACTGCCGCGTCGTCCGCTTCAAGATCGGTTACGCCGCAACCGAGACCGTCGCGATCCCGCGCTGACGCGCCTTCTTCTTCGGAATCGGGATGTCGAGGTGCTCGCGTAGGGTCCGAAAACATGTCTCCGGTCGGAGAGGCGAATCTCCGGCTGACCGAGCGGGCTGATTTGCACAGAGCGGCATCGCGTCATCAGACTGGAAGCTTGTGAAGGATGAATCGAAAGTGTGGGGGAGCACCAGCGTCCCGTTGGGGTTGACGTGGTCTGGCTTGTTCTGCCCCTGCTACGCGGCCCTCCGGTATGATTTCAGGTAACACTTCAGCCAAGTGAAGCGTATGGACATTTTCCGCCGGTTCGCAGAGCCGGCCTGCAACATCTTGCGGCCACCTTGTAGGCCCGTTCTGTGAACGGGCGTATCTGCTTTGGTTATCATTTAGCTGAAGTGATAATAAATAGAGGCGGCCTCGATCAGCGAGTAAACTCGCTGTTGACGCGGCGGGGAATTGGCCCCGTCCAAAATAAGGAGGCCGCCCGATGGGATTTTACTGCGGATTGGATTTGGGTGCAACGCATTGTCAGGTGTGTGTGATTAACGACGCGATGGAGATTCAGGTCGAACGGAAGGTGCGGAACGAGTTGAGCCAGATCACGGAACTGCTGGCGCAGTACGACCCGGCTCCGCAGTGCGTGGTGGAGAGCACGTTCAACTGGTACTGGCTGGTGGATGGGTTGATGGAGGCAGGCTACGAGATATGTCTGGCACACGCCCTGGGCGTGCGGCTGATCAGCGGGGCGAAGGTGAAGACGGATCGCCGGGATGCGTTCGCGCTGGCGAAGCTGCTCCGGGCGGGCCTGATCCCGCAGGCGTACATCTACCCGAAGGCCACGCGGCCGGTGCAGGCGGTGCAATGGTACCCCCGGATCGAGCGGTACTTCGACCGGCAACT
>CAZDHT010000138.1:0-13544 GCA_964505325.1 uncultured Planctomycetota bacterium
CGATGGCTGGCGTCGATGAGAGCAGGAGCGCGGTTGTGTCGCTGGTGACTCCGGCGGGCAGTGGGGGGATCGGCGTGGTCGAGGTCCGCGGCGCCGGGGCAGGGGCGGTCGTGGCGACGGTCTTCCGGGCGAAATCCGGCGCGGATTGGCTGGCCGATGCCCTCGGCAAGCTGCACTACGGCCACATCCGCGACGGGGAGAGCATCGTGGATGAGGTCATTGTCAGGCTGGCCGCCCGGGGCGGGGACGCGGAGTCGGTCGAGGTGAACTGCCACGGCGGGGTCGTGGCCGTGGGCGAGGTCACGCGGCTGCTGGTGGAATCCGGCGCGACCGAGCTGCCCGCCGCTGAGTTCGTCGGGCGAGTCGCCGCCGGTTGTCACCTCGACAGCGTCCAGGCCGAGGCGATGCGCCTGTTGCCCTTGGCCGAGACGAGACTGGCTGTCCGTGTTTTGTGCGATCAGCTCAACGGAGCCCTCTCCGCCGCGATCGAGGCGATAGGCCCCGGGTCTGAAGAGGCGGAGGCAAAGCTCCAGTGGCTGATAGACTGCTGGGAGTTCGGGCGCACGTTGACCGGGCCTCGGCGATTGGCGCTGGTGGGACGTCCGAACGTCGGCAAGTCAACGCTGTTCAACGCGCTGGTCGGCCACAACCGCACCATCGTTTCGCCGGTGCCTGGAACGACCCGTGACTTCATCAACGAGTTCATCGCACTCGGCGGCTTCCCGGTCGAGCTCATCGACACGGCGGGCCTGCGCCGCCGGGGCGGGGTGGTCGAGATGAAGGGCGTCGAGGCTACTTGGCGCGTGGCTTCGGAGGCCGACCTCACGTTCATCGTGATCGATGGCGCCGCGGCGATTACGCCCGACGAACGGGCCGTGATGGAAGCGCTGCTCCCCAAAGGCCCGATGCTGGTGATCAACAAATCCGATCTGCCGGCGCAGGCCGAGGCGTCGTCGCTTCCGCGCGGGATGGAGTGGTGCCGGGTGTCGGCGGTCACCGGGGAAGGGCTGCCGGAACTCGAGAGCGCGGTTCTGCGGCGCTTCCCTGATAAGGAGACCTATCCGCCGGGCTCGCCCGTCGTTTTCACGGAACGCCAGGCGAACATCCTGTTAGATGTGAGAGAGTTGTGCGCGTCGGACGCGGTGGCCGAGGCGCGGGCCAAGCTTGCCGGGCTCATCGGTTAACCCCTGCAATCTCCCCCAGATGTGACGAACCGCTACAATAGGTGAGGGGTTTGCCGCATGCCTGTGCTGTGCGGTAACCTGTTGCAGCAGGCAGACTTATGGCCTAGCCGCGGCGGGCGGTCACCATTGCACCAGGAATTTCTACGAATCTTGAAGGAATGATTTCCTGACGGTAGTGATGTCGTGACACTGTTTTACGCGCTGCCGGTGCGCGTAAGACCTTGCCCGCCGCCATGTTGCAGCGAACTACTGTACCAACTGCTTTCGTTTACATCATCAGGCATGGTTTTTGCGTATAGCATGGCGGAGGCAACCAAGAAGAAGCCCCGGCACGGAGGGCGGAAAGATGGAACAAGCACTTCTGACATTCGGCACGAGCGAAGCCAGCCGGGAGATGCCCGGCCTTGCGGGTCGTTATCTCCGGTTCTGCGCCGTGCACATCAGCGAGCTCGAAGGGTTTATCACGAGACACGACCTCCGCGCCGTGAGCCGGATCGCCCATACCCTGCGGGGCAACGCGGGACGGATCGGCTTGAGTGAGCTTTCCAGCCTGGGGCGTCAGCTCGAGGAGTATTGCCTGGGCAAGGACTGGAGCGCGATTGACTCGACCTACCATGCGATTGCGGATACCGTCTTCAAGCTGTGTGAAGGCACGCCCATCCCCATCAAAGCGGATTTCAAGGGCAACGGACATGTCCAAGAGGTCCGTGTAAAAAAGGTCCGTTAGAACAAGCAGGGCGCTGCGGCGGCCGCGTTCTGCGTTCAGGCCGCGGCCGGTCTTCTCCTCGTTCGGTCCAGAACATAGTACGGCAGGTACAGCAGCACCATCACCGCTATGCCGGTCCCCACCAACGGCAGGATGTACCACGGCCACGGGCCCATGAAATCCATTAGTGACGCCGTCTTCGGCTTGTGGCAGATGAACATGTAGTTCGCCGAGATCAGGTGGTTCACGCCGCCAACGACGGCCGTGTATGCGGCCGTAATGGCGATGGTCCGCGGGACCGAGCGCGGCCCGGGCCGCATGCGCCGCCCGAACGTGAGGTACGCCACGGCGAAAATGATGCCCGAGTGCGAGAAGAAGTAGCGGAAGAACTCGTAGTGCGGAAAGGCCGCGCTGATGTTCGGCGTCAACAGCGCCTGGATCGAGCCGCCCAGGCCCCAGAAGTACGCGAGTTCATAGCTGATCTGACTTCGGAACAGAAGGGCGGCCACCGACACGAAGATCGCGGCGTCGCACAGGTGCAGCGGAAGCGATGAGGTGACGTCCCAGTTGCCGCGATGCGCCTGGTAGGCGTGCCAGATCAACTCGTTCACCAGGATCGCGACGGCCAGGGGGAACTCGATGCACCGGCGCGAGGCCCTGGGCGAGCGGCGTCGGCCCAGCACAGCCAGCGCCGCCGCGACCATCAGGGTCGCCCAGAGCGCTCCGATGTGGTAAACGTCGAAAAGCTCGAACACCGGGGCTCCTTTGATACTGATGCGGTTTCTTATACCAGAGGCGGGGCGGATGTCAACGCACCCCAGCCCCGACTCGCCGGGGGACGGCGGCCCGCGTTTCGATAACGACCACACGATGACTGAGATACTTGTGGGCGTTACTTGTGGGCGTTAAGGGTTGACAGCACGGCCCTGTGCTGGTATCGTAACTCTCACGCGTGTGACATCTGTTGACCGATTTTGCCATGGAGTTGAGACGAAGCTGTCCCCTCAGTGAAAGCCATCCTGTCAGACATACACGGTAATCTCGAAGCGCTGACCGCCGTTCTCGAGGACGTAAGGAACAGGGACATCGATGAGGTCGTGTGCGTGGGGGACGTCGTGGGGTACGGCCCGGACCCGCTGGAATGCCTCAATGTGGCGCGCAGTTTCAAGCTCACCGTCCTGGGCAATCACGAAGAGGCCGTGCTGTTCCGTGCCGGGTCCCGCGACTTCCGCGTAAAGGCCGAAATGGCCATCGAATGGACGAAGAGGGAGCTGTTCGACGTGGACGCCCAGGCAGGCGCGGAAAGCTCCCAGTTCCTCTACAGCCTCCAGGAGAAGTACGAAGACGGAGACGTACTGTATGTTCACGGCTCGCCCCGCCAGCCGCTCCGAGATTACGTCTATCCCAAGGACATCCGAGACAAGCAGAAAATCGACGAGATATTCGCCCGCGTCAGGAGGTTTTGCTTCTGTGGGCACACCCACCTGCCCGGCGTGTTTCGCGAAGACTACGCGTTCATTCATCCCGAGGACCTCCCGATGGGAGTCTACCTGACGGGGAAAGAGCGGGTGATGATCAACGTGGGCAGTGTCGGCCAGCCGCGCGACGGTGATCCCCGGGCCTGCTACGTCACCTTCGACGGAGACGCCGCCATCTTCCGGCGAGTCGAGTACAATGTCGACGAGACGGTGCATAAGATCTACGCCATCAAAGAGCTTGACCGGTCCCTCGGCGACCGGCTTAGAGCGGGGAAATAGGTGGGCGACAAACGTTCGATCATCGGTCTCATCGTTTGCTTCCTGGCGATCTTCGTCTACTTTACCTTCGTCCTCCCTTTGATTCGGGGGCCGCAGCCTGACCAGCCGCCCCCGCAGCGCCCGGCGACCCGCCCCGAGCCCAAAGCGAAGCCGCCGGAGCACAAACAGCCCGTCCACGTTCCGACCACCGCCGCCGCACAGGCCACAACAGGGCCCGCCCAGGCCGTGACCAAGATCGAGAAGCTGCCCGAGCAGAAGGTCGAGGACGACATCGAGTGCGAGACCGGCCTGTTCCGCATCGTGCTGACCAACCGCGGTGCGGCGGTCAAGAGCATAACACTCCGCGACTTCTACACCTTCCCGCAGAAAAACCCCCAGAAAGGGCAGGGCGACCTGCGGCTGATCACCGAAATTGAGAAGGGGAAGCTATCCCTCACGATGGCCGACGTGCGGGGCGCGGGCAAACTCGACACGACCGTGTGGGAGCACGTTCCCAACTGCCCGGTGCCCAAGGGCTGTTCGAAGGCCGTGCAGTTCAGGGCGGTCATTCCCGAGCGGAGTCTTGAGGTCGTCAAGACGTTTGGGCTCCGTGACCCGGAAGTGAAGGATGGGGTCCAGCGGCGCGGCCGCGACTTGCAGCTCGAGATCGTCGTGAAGAATCACGGCGACCATCCGGCGATGTTCCAGTACCGGCTGCGCTCGGCGGCGGGAATTGTGCCCGAGCCGCAAGGGCCGCCGATGTATCCGGGGGACCTGCGGCGGGAGCGAACGGAACTCGAGCAGCGGCAGTCGCGCGACATCGAAGCCGTGGTCGGCGGCCTCGCCGGGGACGAGGTCAAGCTGGAGACCTATTCGGCGGGAAAGGTCAAAGACAAGCCGACCACCCACACCGGCCAGGCCGCCCGCCCGATCTACGCGGGCGTGAAGAACCGGTACTTCGCCGCCGTGCTCGAGCCGCTCTCGAGCCAGGACGAGATCTCCGCCGTCCGCATCGAGAAGGTCGGCGAGCACAACGTCGCGGCGACGCTCGAGATCGCCAGCGAGCGGATCGGCCCGGGGGTGACATCAACCAAGACGTTCATGTTGTTCGTCGCGCCGCGGATACCGGATGTGCTCCGTGACTACCCCGACCATCACTTCGAGGAGCTCCTCGCCTACTCCTGGCCGCGGCCCATCACGCGGCTTCTTTCGTGGCTGCTGCGCGCGTTCGGGAAGGTCACTCCGAACTACGGCTGGGCGATCGTGCTGCTGACCATCCTGGTCCGCTCCGTGCTGCATCCGCTGACGCTGAAGAGCCAGAAATCCGCCCACAAGATGCAGAAGATCCAGCCGCTGATCAGCGCGGCGAAGGAGAAGTACAAGCACGACAAGCGCCAGCAGCAGCAAGAGGTGATGAAGATCATGCGGGAGAAGGGCGCGAACCCGCTCGGCGGCTGCCTGCCCATGCTCCTTCAGCTCCCCATCTTCATCGGACTGTGGCGGGCGCTCTACCAGAACGCGAGTCTGCGGCACGCGCCGTTCATATTGTGGATCAATGACCTCTCGAAGGCGGATAACTTGTTCTCCTTGTCGTCACCGCTCCCGATCATCGGCCGGTCGTTCAACCTGCTGCCTCTGCTGTGCGCGGCGGCAATGATTGTCAACCACAAGATGATGGGGACCAAGAGCCAGGACCCGCAGACTCAGCAGCAGCAGAAGATCATGATGATCATGCCGGTTGTGTTCGCGTTCTTGCTGTACGGGATGCCGTCCGGTCTGATGGTTTACTTCCTGATGAGCAGCATCTTCGGAATCGTCGAGCAGCGGTTTATCCGCAAGCGGCTGGACGCCCTCGCCGCCGAGACGGTCACGGAGAGCCCCGCGGTTCCAGTGGAGCCGAAGCGGGAGCAGAAGCGGCAGAAGCCCGCGCCGCACCGCCGGAAGAAGCGCCGACGGAAAAAATAGCTGTCGCCGGGGCGTATGTATCCCTCCGATTTCTGTTGACTTGCACCATTTCCAAAGGTACAATCTGCTAATAACCGTACTGGGAGTGCGGTTATCGCGCCGGCCCGAGGTGATTGATGGCGTCGCGAAAACACCCCCTCATCACGCGCCAGGAAGCGACGGCGCTGGTCTCCTGCCTGGTTAATCTGCTGCTCACCGTCGCCAAGTTCATCCTGTTCTACACGTTCGTGAAGAGCGTGTCGCTCAAGGCCGAGGCGTGGCATTCGGTCTCCGACATCGGCTCGTCGTTCGTGGTGTATCTGGCCCTGCTTCTTGGGCGGCGGCACGTCGAGAGGGCCGCGGCGCCGGATGAGCCGAAGCCGGCGGAGCCCGAGCCGAAATCGAGCGGGCTGTTCGCCGAGCCCCAGCCAACCGAGGAGCGGGCGGACGTCGAGGCAGAGGAGGCGCCCGCATACCACGCGAAGCCCGAAGACATCGTGGCGATCGGCATCGCGTGCCTGTTCATCGTGGTGTGCATCGGCATCTTCATCGATATCTTCCGGCCCATGAAGCTGGAGACGGACTACGCCCTGGCCGTGGCCGCCGGGATGTGCGTAATGGCCTACGCCTCGTACCTGCTGTACAAGTTCGAGTATCACGTCGGGGTCGAAAGCGATTCGCCCGGCCTCATCGCCGACGGTTACCACTCGAAGATCGACATGTACGGCTCCCTCCTTGTGGTGGTCGCGCTGCTCGGCCACGCGCTTGGCCTGGGCGTGGCCGATCAGATCATCGCCGTGTTCATTTGCCTGGGCATCCTTGCCCACGCGGTGCAGGTGCTAGCGATGGCCGCGCGCCACTACCTCGGCCGGCCGCTTGAGCGCGAGCCACATGCCCACGGGAGCGCTCTGGGCGACGTCTATGCGCTCAGCGGCAAGTGGGGCGAACGGCTCTCGCGGACCTTCACGGCGGCGCTGGCTTGTGTGTTCTTCATCGACCGCTCCGCTCCGGACCTTCCTCGCCGGGTCGGCCGGCGACTGGCCTTGATCGTCATCCTTGCGGTCGTGATGCTCTACGTCTTGAGCGGCCTGTTTGTCTGCGGGCCGGAAGAGCAGGCGTTTGTCGAGCGGTTCGGACGGCCGACCACCGATCGCCCCTACGGTCCCGGCCTGCATTACCGTTGGCCCTGGCCGGTCGAACGGGTGGTCAAGGCCAAAGTCAGGAAGATCCGCACGTTCTACCTGGGCACGAGCGCCTATCAGCCAGATCAGCCGATCCTCTGGACGAACAAGCATTTCAAGTCCGAGTTGCCGTTTCTCACCGGTAACGAGAACTTCCTGACCACGTTCATCGCCGTGCATTACCGGATCAACGACCTGCGCAAATACCTGTATGAGTGCGCCCTCCCCGTCGGGTTCCCGGGACGGCCCGGCGTGCTGGGGGCCGCATGCCAGGCCAAGATGCGGGAGCTGGTGGGGACCAGCAGGTTCTTTGATTGCCTTACCACGAAGCGCCGGACGCTGGAGGAAGAGATCCGCGCCTATCTTTCCAAAGAGATGGCCGAGTTCGGAATCGAGGTGCTCGCCGTTGCGATCCGGGATATGCACCCGCCGCTTGACGTCGCGCCGGCGTTCGAGGCGGTGATCAGCGCGATGGAAGAGAAACAGGCCATGATCAACGAAGCCAAGGCATACGCCGCTGCCGAGCCGCGCCTGGCGCAGGGCCGGGCGGCTGAGATCGAGGCGGACGCGGATGCCTACTCGAAGCGGGTGGCGGAAGAGGCCGCGGCCGAAGTGAGCGCGTTCGTGGCGCTGCAAGAGCAATACGCGCTGGCGAAGAAGGTCACGGCGGCGCGGATGTACCTGGAGATGATGGAGGAGAGCATCGCCGAGACGGTCAAGTGGGCCGTGCTCAGCGGAGGCAGGGCTTCGCCGTTCGTCCTGTGGTTCCCCGCCAAGGAGGGCGGGTACTGGCAGTGGTATGTCGCTCCGGGCGACCAAGGAGATGTTCAGAAATGAGTGGCAAGGCCGGACTGATCATCATCGTGATCCTGGGCCTGATCCTGCTGGTCGGCTCCAGCATGTTTTACACCGTTAACCAGAGCGAGCACGCGATACTGCTCGAGTTCGAGAAGCCGGTGAGATGGGACCTCGAGCCCGGCCTCCATTTCAAGTGGCCCATCGTCAACCGGGTCCACAAGTACGACAACCGGCTGCGCGTCTTCCACACCACGGCGATCGAGCAGACGCTGGGAGACCAGAAGACCATCGTCCTCCAGGCGTTCCTGTGCTGGCGGATCACCGACCCGCTCAAGTTCTACGAATCCGTCAAGTACGAGGCCGAGGCCGAGCAGAAGCTGAACGACATCGCCAGCTCGGCGCTGGGCAGCAGCGTCGGCACGTTCCCCATCGGGGCGCTCATCTCGGTCGTGGAAGGGAAGGTGAAGCTGCCCGAGATCGAACAGAAGATGAAGGTACACATGGCCGACCGTTTCAAGGACGACTACGGGGTCACGGTGGAACGGTTCGGGATCAACCGGCTGGCGCTGCCGCCCAAGAACGAGGCGGCGGTCTACCGAAGGATGGAGACCGAGCGCAAGGTGGCCGCCAAGGAGTACGAATCCCAGGGGCGGAAGGAGGCCGACGAGATCCGGGCCAAAGCCAAACGGATCGCGGAGGACACCATCACCGTCGCCATGTCCGACGCGACACGGACCCGCGGCCTGGGCGAGGCGAAGGCCGCCAAGACCTACGCCGACGCCTACTCGAAGGACGCCGCGTTCTACAAGTTCTGGCGCACCCTGGAGACCTACAAGAAGGTGTTTGCCTCCAAGGCCACCCTGGTCATCCCCTCGGACATCGAGCTGATGAGATACTTCAGAACCCCCGAGGTGGAGAAGGTGGTCGAGACGATGGAAGGCAAGATGCGCAGCGAGAAGAAGAAGGAATGACCCGCTCAACCGAGATCAGCGACCTGGGCAACGATGCGCGGATCGCCCTCCGAGGCGTCAAGCGGGTGCTGAGGTGGGCGATGCTGGTGCTGTTCGCCGGCTGGCTGCTGACCGGGGTGAAGATGATCGACGGTAACTCCGTCGGCTTCGTGCGCCGGTTTGGCCGGGTTAACCGCGGCCCGCTCGGCTCCGGCCTCGCCCTGCTGCTGCCGTGGCCGATCGAACGCCTGGACACCGTGCCCGTCAAAGTTGTCCGCCGCGCGGAAGGCGGGTTCTCCAGTCAGACCGCGACCATTCACGTCAACCTGAGGACCGCGCCCGACGTGGGCGTTCCGTACTGCCTTACCGGCGACGAGAACATCGTCCACGTCAGCATGGTCGCTCAATATCGGATCACCAATCCGAGCCAGTACCTGTACAATGTCTTGGACGCGGAGGCGATCCTTATCGGCGTGCTCAACGACGCGATCATCACCTGCACCGCCCAGATGGCGGTGGATGAGGTCCTGACCGCCGGAAAGGACACCCTGCTCCGCCGCACGCGCGAGGTCGCGCAGAAGATTCTGACCGAACTGGGGACCGGCATCGTTGTATCGGGTGAACTCCAGTTCAGCACGCCTCCGAGCGTGCCAAAGGAAACAGCGGCGGCGTTCCAGAGCGTCGTGGACGCCAAGCTCGGCATGCAGACGGCCAAGTCCGGGGCAACGGAATACGCCACGCGCATCAAGGCAGCGGCCGAGGGCCGCGCCGCCATGATGCGATCGGAAGCTCTGGCCGCGCGGTACGCGCGCGAGCAGCAAGCCGAGGCCGACAAGAAGCGGTTTACCGACCTGCTCGCCGCGCTCAAGAAGCACAAGGGGGAGGGCGGGGCCGCCCGACTGCGGGTCTATATGTGGACGCTGTACCTGCAGACGATGGATGAGATTGTGGGCAAGGCCGACAAGTACGTCCTGCCCCGCGGCACGGCGGTCACCCTGCCGGACACGACGCCGCCCGCCGTCATCCGCATGCCGAGGTAGGCCGCTCGGCCTCGCTGTCGAGCAGACCCTTGATCCTCCAGAGCAATTCCCGAAGGCCCGCGCCCACCAGCGCCGAAATCCGCACGACCTCCGCGCCCACGTGTTCTTCCAGCCGCGCGGCGCCATCCTCCGCACCCTGGACGTCGAGCTTGTTGGCGACAACAAGGGACGGCCGCTCGAGGAGCGTGGGGCTGTAGAGCCCGATTTCCTCTTGGACCGTGTCGTACGCCTCGATGGGGTCCGTCTCCGCGGCGGGCGACACGTCCACCAGATGCACGAGGGTGCGCGTCCGCTCGATGTGGCGCAGGAACTCGTCGCCCAGGCCCTTGCCGTCGTGCGCTCCCTCGATCAGGCCGGGCATGTCCGCCATCACGAATCGGGTGAAGTCATCCAGCTCGACGATGCCGAGGTTGGGGACCAGCGTTGTGAAGGGATGGTTCGACACCCTCGGTCTGGCCGCGGAGACCTTGCCGAGCAAGGTGGACTTGCCTGCGTTGGGCAGGCCGACGATGCCGGCGTCGGCGATCAGCCGCAGCTCGAGCCGCAGCACGCGGGCCTCGCCCGAGCCGCCTTCCTCGGCAATGCGGGGGGCCTGGTTGATCGGCGATTTGAATCGAGCGTTGCCCTTTCCGCCCCGGCCGCCGCGAGCGACGGCCACCGACTGGCCATCCTCGGTGATATCGCGGAGCTGGAAACCTGTGGCATGGTCGAACAGGGTGGTCCCGAGCGGCACTTCCAGAACGAGGTGCTGGCCGGCCTTGCCCGTGCGGTTGCTTCCGCTGCCCGGCTGGCCCTTGCCGGCGGCGTACTCGGGGCGGCGATTGAAGTCCAACAGGGTGGCCACCTGCGCGCGGCCAACGATCACGACGTCTCCCCCCCTGCCGCCGTCGCCGCCGTTTGGCCCGCCGTGCGGCACGAATTTCTCGCGGCGGAAGCTGACACATCCGTGCCCGCCGTCCCCGGCCTTCACCTTGATGATCGCGTGATCGAGAAACATGGGCAGGCGCCGAAAAGTCCGGGGGAAACCTGCCAGAAGAAGGTTTCCCCCGTGTCGGTTGAGCTCTCGATTCGTGCTACTCGGTTACCACGCTGACGCGTCTGCCGGGGTCGAACACCACCGTCCCATTGGCCTTCGCGAAGAGGGTGTAGTCTCCACCCAAGCCGACGTTCCTGCCGGGGCGGAAGCGGGTCCCGCACTGCCTGACGAGTATCGCTCCCGCTTTGACCCGCTGCCCGCCGAAGGCCTTGATGCCGCGGAACTGCGGGCGGCTGTCCCGGCCGTTGCGAGTTGCACCTTGCCCTTTTTTGTGCGCCATTTGAGCAATCCCTCTCGGCTTTGCTGGTTAGTATATCACTTGACGCTGATTTCGTCAATCCTCACCCGCGCCAGTGTCTGTCGGTGGCCGCGCTTCGTTTGTGAGGACTTGCGGCGGCGCTTCTTGAAGGTGACCACCTTCGCGCCCTTCGCGACCTCGAGCAGTTCGCCCGTCACCTTGGCCTTGGCCACGGTGGGGGACCCGATTGTGATCTTGTCGCCGTCGGCGTACAACAGGACCCGGTCGAACGTGACCTTCCCTTTCTCTGCCTCCAGCTTCTCGACCTCAATCACTTCACCGGGTTGGACCCTGTACTGTTTGCCGCCGGTCTCAATGATCGCGTACATTGCCATCTCCTATCGCACCTTGACGGTTTTGTCGCCTTTCAGCCCATGAATCCCGAATTCCTGAATGCTGGTGTTGCTGTCCGTTCGGATGTGTACCTTCTTGTCCCAGCGCTTCTCCAGTGCAAGCAGCGCCTCGCGCTTCTCGTTCAGCATGTGCAGCGCCACGTCCG
Source organism: uncultured Planctomycetota bacterium (assembly GCA_964505325.1). Lineage (GTDB taxonomy): Bacteria > Planctomycetota > PUPC01 > PUPC01 > PUPC01 > CAZDHT01. Next base: position 11,373 of record CAZDHT010000138.1, read on the forward strand.
GATGCAGCGTGCATTCGAGGCTGCTGACATCTCGCCTGGGAAGACCCAGCCGGATCTTTCTCATCAGGTCGAGCGTTACGCTCTCGAGCGTCCGGACCTGGCCGGTCCCTCTGCACAATGGGCACTTCCGGAACACCGCCCGCGCGACGCTCGGCCGCATCCGCTGTCGCGTCATCTGAACCAGGCCGAACTGAGACGTGCGGAGTATCTTCCTCCGGGCCTTGTCTCGCCGCATCGCGTTGTACAGGACCTTCTCCACTTCGCGGCGGTGCTTGTCGTGCTTCATGTCGATGAAGTCGATCACGATGACGCCCCCGAGGTCGCGCAGGCGGAGTTGGCGTGCCACCTCGGGCGCTGCCTCCATGTTTGTCCGGTACGCGGTCTTCTCGGCGTCGGTCTCTTCGGTGTACTTGCCCGAGTTGACGTCGATCGCGACCAGCGCCTCGGTCTGGTCGATCACAATGGAACCGCCGCTGGGCAGCGCCACCTTGCGGCTGTAGACGTCGCTGACCGCTTTCTCGACGTCGAACTTTGTGAAGATCGGCACTCCCCCTTTGTACAGCTTTACGCGGTTCTGGTATGACGGCGAGACAATTCGGAGGAACTCGCGTACCCGCTTGGAGACGGGTTCGCTGTCGACGATGATCTCGTCGGTGTCGGCGGTGAACAGGTCGCGCATGCAGCGGATAATCAGGTCAGACTCCTGGTACACCACGGCGGGCGCCTTGGCGCCGGCGAGCTTGCCGCACAGCGCGTCCCACAGCCGGCGGAGGTACTGCAGGTCGCGCTGCAGGTCGCGCTTGGTCCGGTCGAGCCCCGCGGTGCGGATGATGAATCCGGCCTGCTTGGGCAGCTCCATCTCGTTCAGGATGGCTTTGAGCCGCTTGCGGGGCTCTTCGTCCTCGATCTTCCGGGAGACTCCGTGGTGGGACAGTCCCGGCATTATCACCAGGTACTTCCCGGGGAGGCTGATGTACGTGGTTAGACAGGGACCCTTGTCGTCAATTCCCTCGCGGGTAACCTGCACGAGGACCCGCGCGCCCTTCGTGAGAAGCGAGCTGATCTTGCCCTCGCCGCCCTTGGCCGCCCTTGGGGACGGCGTCTTCGTCGGCGGGATGTCAGCCACGTCCGGCCGGATGTCCGACACGTGCAGGAAGCCGTTCTTCTCGGTGCCGATCTCCACAAACGCAGCCTGAATGCTGGGCTCCACGTTCTGCACCCGGCCCAGGTAGATGTCTCCCACGTGCCGCTCGGCCTTGGTGCGCTCCAGGTAAAGCTCCTCCAGGACATTGTCCTCCACGACCGCAATGCGATACTCGTCGTCCTCCGACACGTTGATCAGCATCCTCTTTTCCACGATTGCCCTCACTGAATTCTGTGAGCGTCCGATGAAGGCGGCGCGCGGCGGGACCACTTATGGAAGAAGGCCCTTCTCCCTGCCGGTCGCAGTTCCTCGAAAGCTCGTTTCACTGGGGGCCGCGGAGGTTCACAGCAGTTCGCACCAGGGAGAGGTGTCTGGGCAACTCGGCGTCTCCGTCGCAAAGGGCGGCCACGATCTCGGCCGGCCGCGCGGTGCCTTGGCCGGTGACCCGGGTCTCGAACTCGCATCCGCCGGCGCACGTGGCGACGCGTTGGAGGTACGGCCTGACGTCGAGCTTTCTGCCATCGCGTCGGCTGACACGCAGTTCTTCGCGCGCCGCGCACCGCTCAACGGCACCAAGGGGAAGCTCGCCGTGCACGCGGTACCTCACGCTTTCCACTCGCGCTTTCACGCCCGGCTCCAGTTGCTCGGCCCCGGTGAGCTCGATCCCTTCGGGCAGTTCCTTGGCCAGCCTCGCGACAAGCTCTTGCGGCGGGGCACTCTTGGCCAGGTCCAGCTCTAGCACCTCATCCAGTCCTTCGATTCCGACTGCGAGCGGTGCCGGCAGCGAAAACCGCGGCCGCGGATTAAAGCCCTGCGACATCCGAACGGGCAGGCCCGCCCGCCGGAACGCCCTCGCGAAGACCCCCATCAAATCCCTGTGCGAAATGAACCTCACGGTTCCCCGCTTACTGAATCTTATCCGATATCGCCAGAACGACGACGTTACACTCGTTTGTCCTTCTCTCCAACTGTACAACGTGAATCATACCCGCTGGCGCCCGCCAAGTCAAGTTATTGGCGTTGACACT
>CAZDHT010000139.1:0-13505 GCA_964505325.1 uncultured Planctomycetota bacterium
AGTATTGTCTCTTGACAAGCCGCCTCTATTAGCTGTTACGACATCTCTTGCCGGGCTGTCGCAAAACCGCACGGATCAGAGCTATCATTTTGATAGCTGATAGTCCCCTTCCCGCCCGGTTTCCGGGCGTGCCTTCAGTTTTTCTGCATCTGTAACTCCCATATCGGATGTCGGTTACGGCATTCCCACGGGCTCATTTCATCCCTGACCGGGCGTCTGGCACGCCGGTTGCTTGTGTTCCCGTACTGTTCTTGCAGATCGGCGCGAGCCGCTCTGGGAGGTTCTTTAGAAATGCGGGCAGCAGAGCGGGCGAACATGTGGTAACTCGCCCCCGCGTTTGAGCCGAGAGGCGTGCCTGCGCCGGGCTGTAGCCGGCAGTTGCCGCTCTCGGGGGAAAGGAGGGAACGCGTGAAGAAGGCCACGGAAGCGAAGGCAGGTAGATCTGGCGCGCTGAGCCAGCACTTGGTCGCCCAGTTGATTTCGGGCTATTCGGAAGAATCCACCCTGTACCAGATGCTGTTCGGCCTGACGTCGCGTCAGCGCCGCTGCCTGGGCGACGGGGGAGATCTTCTGGAGTTCGTGGAACTGATCGATGAGAAGGACGCGCTGCTGAACCAGATCGCCGAGCTGGAGACCGAGCTCGAGCCGCTGCGCGCCGGCTGGATGGCGGCGTCGCGCCAGGCGCGCGAGCGAGTGGCGGACCAGTTCAACCCCGTCCTCGACGAGATCATCGGCACGATCCAACGGACGGTCGGGCTCGAGCGCGACAACGAACGGCTGCTGGAGGAGCGGCGCCGCGAGCTGCATCGCGTGCTGTCCGACACGCGCCGATGGCGCTGCGCCGCACCCAATCCCACTCCTGCAGACATAGCATTGTCACCGCCGCCCGCATCCACGGACGCATCACGGCCCATGCCCGCGATAGCCTGATGCAGAGCCGGGCGCCTCTTTTTTGCGATGGAGCGAGAGCATGCTAACCAAGCACCGCACGAAATGGAACCGCTTCAAGAAGCGCGGCAGCCGGAAGGCGCGGGCGGAGCTCATCCACGAGTTCGTGCCGCTGGTCCACTACGTGTTCGGCCGGATGTCCGTCTATCTGCCCCGCATACTTGACGACCAGGACCTGATCGCCGCGGGGATGATCGGCCTGATCACGGCGGTCGACGACTTCGACATCAAACGGGAGATCGAGTTCACCACGTTCGCGGTCCCGCGCATCCGGGGAGCGATCCTGGACGAGCTCCGCGAGCAGGACTGGGTTCCGCGCACGGCGCGGCGCCGCGCGGTCGAGCTGTCCGCGGCGGTGTCCAGGTCCCGCCCGCATGCGTTCGACCCGCCGGACCTCGGCAAGGTCGCCCGGCTGATGCACGTGCGCCGGTCGGACCTCGGCAAGCTGATGTCCAAGGTGCGGCCGGTCGCGTTTGTCCCGCTCGACCACACGCACGATGACGAGGACGGCGCGCACATGAGCGTGTCCCAATTGCTGGCGGACAAGCGGACCCGGCCTCCGCACGTCGAAGCGGAGCTGGCTGATCAGTGCAAGGCGCTGGGGGCCGCTCTGGCGCTGCTGCCCGAGGTCGAGCGGAACGTGGTGGTGCAGTACTACTTCGAGCAGCGGATGCAGAAGGACATCGCGAAGGAACTGGACGTTTCGCGGTCGCGGGTGTCGCAAATCCACAACCACGCGATCACAACGCTCCGCGAACGCATGGGGGCCGCATAAGGTGAGGCCGGAATACCGCCCTCGAAGCCCGATTTGGCGGCCGGGATGGCCTTCTCCCTGCCGCCAAGATTTTCCGATAATTTTCCTTGACAGGGCCCAGAGTGGTGTTATACTTCCAATGGCGGACTGCTCAACGGGGGTTGTCCGCGTCTTTTTTGGGCTCTTTGGGAAAACGTGAAAGGAGGTGAAAACAGATGACAAAGCGCAAAGGCTTCACCATCATCGAGCTGCTGGTCGTAATCGCAATTATTGCCATTTTGGCAGGCATGCTCCTTCCCGCACTCGGCAGAGCTCGTGATGAGGCCCGGAAGGTGAAGTGCGCCAGCAACCTCAAGGGCATCGCGCAGGCGATGAACCTGTACCTTAACAAGTACGGGGGCACGTCGATGTTTGCGATCCCTGCCGACTCGTTCCGGGGTGATTGCTGGTTGGTGTCGCTCTATTGGTGCGGCATCATCACCGAGCCGAAGCTGTTCCTTTGTCCCGCCACGGACGACGGTGGTATCATATCGCCTGACAAACCCACCGGCGCCAACTGGGACAAGGATAAAGTGGATGACACGGCGTGCAGCTACGCCGGTCTCTGCAAGAACAGCGGCAAGGCTGGCAGAGACACGAGGGCGTTCACCGAGTCGTCGATCAGCCAGTCGTCCATGCTGGGTTCCGACGACGACGACCTGATCGAGAACCACAGCGACGGCATGAGCGTCGTGTTCTTCGACAGCCACGTCGAGTTCAAGACCGGCGAGAAGGCCGACACCTATGAGAAGCTGGGGGTAAGCGCCCCCTACGTGTACCTGGACAGCGGCGGCGACTAGTCGTAAGGACCCCGTCCTTACGAGAGTCGTGCAGCCTGTTGTCTGACAGGCAGCTTGGGCCCGCGGCGGGGCAACCCGCCGCGGGCTTTTTTTGCGCCCGCGTAACACCTCAGCCAAGTGAAGCTGCACCACATTTCCTGGCCTTGCCCGCCTCGGCGGCTATAATGACGGCGCCCCAAAAGTGTTCACCCCGGCCTGTGGAAGGTGCCTGAAATGAAGCTCGTCGCCGGAATTCTGCTCGCCGTTCTCCTTCCCCGCGCGCACGCCCTCGCACAAGACCCGCCCGCCCCAAAGGCGAAGCCCAAGACCGCCGACTGGCGCCTCGAGCCGTTCCCCGAGAACGTGATCGACCCCGACCGGCTCGAATACCAGGGCGCGTTCAACGTACCGCCCGAGGGGACGCGCTACCTCTCGTGGGCCTACGCCCAGTGCGGGCTGGCGTACCGGCCCGGCGGCGATCCCAAGGGCCCGGACGACGGCCATCCCGGCTCGCTGTTCGGCGTCGGCCACGCCTATGGCCACTGCGTCTCCGAGTTCACCATTCCGGCGCCGCTCATCTCGAAGAAGAAGGACTGGCGCGAGTTGCCCGCGGCGAAGACGCTCCAGAAATTCGCCACCGTGACCAAAGCCACGAAGGACCAGGCCGGCAAGGAGTTCAGCCTGCCCATGCGCGCCATCGGCTACCTGCCCCCGCAGGGCAAGCAGAAATCAGACAAGCTCTATTTCACCGGCTGGCTCAGCTACCGGCCCACGAACGGCTGGACGTTCGGGATGTGCAACGCCGACCTCGCGAAGCCCGAGCCCGCCGGGATGTGGCGGCTCAAGGGCCACAGCGCGTTCTCCGCCTCCAACGCCTGCATGGCGATCCCCCGGGAGTGGGCGGACAAACATGTCGGCGGCCGCTATCTCGCCTTCTGCGGCGGGATCAACGGCACCAGCGGCTACGGGACCGGCCGCGGCCCGGCGATTATCGCCTGCGCGCCGTGGACCGAATACCAGGACGACGCGCCGCCGGTACCCGGCACCCAGCTCACGAACGTCACGCTGCTCAAGTACGGCAACTGGCGCGGCGGCGGTAAGGTCCGCGACGTCCAGGTCTCCGACGGCTGGCACGGCGCCGCCTGGCTCACGTCGGGCGAGGACGCCGCCGTCGTCTTCGCCGGCGTCAAGGACATCGGGATCGGCTGGTACGGCTATCTCAAGGACGACAAGGGGCTGAAGGTGTTCGACCGCAAGAAGCGGAAGGAGGGCGAGTCGCGGTTCATCAACGAAAAGGGCGAGCCGGTCGAGAAGGCGAAAGGCAACCGCGGCTGGAAGGCCGACTTCCCGCGGGCGTGTATCTACTTCTACGACCCCGCCGACCTAGCCGACGTGGCGGCGGGCAAGAAGAAGCCCGGCGAGCCGCAGTACTACGCGCGGCTCGACGTGGGCGACCTGATGTTCGCCACCCCCGGCCTGCACGGCTGCGGTTATGATCGGAAAAACAACATCCTCTACTGCTTCGAGAAGCGCGGCTGTGACGTCCGCTACGGCGGCCGCCCGGTCGTCCACGTCTGGAAGATCCAGCCCGCCGAGGCGAAGAAGGCGGACTAAGAGACTATCCTAAAACCGTGGCACGGCCATCCCTTCGGCTCTGCTCAGGGCAGGCTTGGTCGTATCGAATCACGGGCGAGACGCCCGTGCCACGAGCACGGACGACCTTTTGAGATAGCCTCTAAGACTGAACCGCGCCGGCACACACGTGCGAACCGGGCTGTGGAAAAAAATGCCCGGCCGGGCAGATTTGTTGCACTTTGGCGCTCTCCCTCGAACGTGCCACATCCAGCCTCGGCAACGAAATCCCCGGGTCTTGTGGATCGACCCGAGCCACGCGCGATGGTTGATTGCCGCCGAAATCGGGGTATAATGAGTTGTTAGGCAGCGGCCGCGCTTGAGCAGTCGGCATGCTTGTTCGATGGAGCGGACGCTGCGCACCGCACACTTGGCCGGCCGTGGGTTGTCCTGAAGGAGTACAAATGGTAACGGAAGCGGCGAGACGGGTCCTCCATGTGCTGGTCGTGTTTGCGATCATGTCCCCGGCCGGCTGCGGCGACACGGGCCCCCAGAACGCGGGCGGCGACAAGAAGAGCAAGCCCGCCGCCAAGGCGGCGCTGCTCCCGCCTGCCCACAGCGGCCCCACCCTGGTCCTGGAAGCGGAAGACGGTACGGTCGAGGCTTCGATGGTGATCGAGGACTTCACGCCGCAGAAGCATCCCCGGCTCGGCGTGCAGCGCGCCTCGGGCGGCAAGTGCGTCAGCGTGCCGAAAGACGCCAACAAGGCGTGCAAGCTGAAGAAGGAGGACCCCAAGGGCGAGGTCACGATGAAGTTCAGCGTGCCGCAAGAGGGCACGTACTACATCTATCCCCGCACGTGGTGGTCGGCCACCGGTCGGGGGTGCAGCAACAGCTTCGGGATGATCGTGGACGACCGCAAGCCGCTCGACGTCACCGACGCGACGTACGGGGTGTGGCACTGGATCAAGTTCAAGTCGGACGATCCCCGGTCGACCGCCCCCCGCCCCTTCAAGCTGAAGAAAGGCGAGCACACCCTCACGTTTACCAACCGCGAGGATGACACCCGGCTCGACCAGGTGTACATCACCAACGATGCCGAGGATCGCCCCGCGGGGATCATGAAATAAACGCGGTAGGAGAAGAGGTGATGGCCAAGCGCTTTGGGTGGTCGGTTGTGGGAGCTCTCGTCATCTGCGGCCTGCTGATGTCCGCGTCCGCCCCCGCCCAGGAACGCCGGGAAGACGGGGACGAGGGCCCGGCCGTCAAGGGACGGGAAGACGACGCTCGGGAGGCCGCCGAACGGGCCGAGCGGAAGAAGGTCCTCGGCAAGCTCGCCGGGATCGTTCGGAAGATGAGAGCGGGCGAAGAGCTGACCAAGGAGGAGCAGAAGATCTGGGCGAAGGCGAAGAAGCGCCGGCCCGACGCCGTCCGGTGGGAAGCGGCTCCGAATCCCATCGTGGTGCAGGCCGGACCGGGCGCGGTCTTCGTGAACCCGATGGGCAAGCCGGGCGTGCCGCAGAACCGAACGCTTCGGTATGACCCCCGGCTCAACGTGGTCGACGCCGCGCATTACCAGATCGCGGAGATCCACATCGCCAAGAAGCAGTATGAGAAGGCAGTCGTCGCCCTGGAGCAACTGATCAAGAAGCCGGCCGGCGACCTGGCCGTGTCGCTGACCCACCTCAACCTCGCCGAGCTGTACCGCAAGCAGATCGCCAACCCCAAGAAGGCGGTCGAGGAGTACAAGAAGGTCACCGGCGAGTTCGCGCTGGACGCCCAGATGCGGCTGGCCCAGATGTTCGAGGAGCTCGACCAGATCGACGACGCGGTCGAGCAGTTTGAGGGCATCGTCAAGAACAGCACCGACCCCGTGCAGAAGGTGCTGGCGCTCCGGGCGCTGGCGGGACTGCTCGAGCGCAACGGCCGGGAGGACGAGGCGGTCGCCGTGCTCCAGCGCCTGATCAAGTCGGTGTCGTACGACCAGGCCACCCAGATCTCGGCGACCCTGCGCAAGGCGCAGGAGGGGCGCGAGCAGCGGCAGAAGGAGGCCTACGAACGCCGGCAGATGCAAATGATGCAGCAATGGCAGCAGCGGTGGCGCCAGAGAAAGCCCAAAGTGAACGTCGAGTTGCGCCCCGAACACTTCCGGCCCCGCGAGCCGCGGAAAAAGACCAAAAACGCCCGACCGGAGGAACGGCCCATCGAGCCTGCGCCGGGCCCCGAGTAGGGCGCAGACGTCGGGAACGTCATCCCATGACGATGCAATCCGCCCACAACGGGCCGGAAGGCGCGGCTCGCGCCCCCGCCAAACTCATCGTCCTCAGCGGCAGGGACACAGGCAGCGTTTATCCCCTCCCCGAACGGGGGGAGGTGTTCCTCGGCCGCGCCGAAACCAACCAGGTCGCCCTCCAGGACAGCGAGGCCTCGCGACGGCATTGCCGGATCATCGCCGACGGTGACGGATACCGGCTCGAGGACATGGGCAGCACCAACGGCTCGTTCGTCGATGGCAAGAAAGTTACCGAGGTATCCCTTCTCTCCGGCGCCAAGATTCACGTCGGGGAGACAACGCTGGTGTTCGTCCTGGCCGGGGAGGCGCAGAGCGCAGCCGCGCCCGCGGCCGTGACGGCCGAGCCGCGGGAGCAGGAGGCAGCTCCGCGCCGGCCGCCGGAGGAAAGGGCCGCACTACCCCCGGCGCGCGAATCGAGGAAGCGCCTGGTCCTGGCGGCAGCGGTAGTGCTGCTCGCCGGCGCCGCAGCGGCGGCGTTGATCTACACCCGGACCGGGTCGCATCCGTTCGTGGCGGGGACCCGGCCGATCGCGGTCGGCTCCTCACCGTCCGGCGCCGAGGTGTTTGTTGACGACCGGTACGTCGGGATGACGCCGATCCAGCTCGAGTTGACGGCGGGCGAGCCGCACGCGCTGCGTCTCGCCAAGCGCGGATACCAGCCCTCGCGGACTCTGGTCGACGGCGCGACGCCCCGCCAGTTCACCGTGGACCTCCAGCCGGAGCCCACGGCAACCTTGCTGGTCTCCGCCAGCAAGCCCGACACTGAGGTGTATCTCGACGGGCGCTTCGTCGGCAAGACCGGCGGGGCCCAGCCGCTCCGCATCCCCGGCGTCAAGCTCGGCCAGCACGAACTGCGGCTCCAGCGGCCGAACTACCTCCCGTACCACAAGCAGATCGACGTCACCCGGGCCGCCGAGATACGGGAACACGGCAAGCTGGAATCCCGCCAGGAACTCTCCATCCGCAACCTGATTGCCCAGGAGCCCAACAGCGCCCGGCTGTATACCGACCTCGGCCACCACCACATGGTCCACAAGCAGCTCAACAAGGCGATGGCCGCCTACAAGAAGGCATGGAAGCTGGTCTACGCCGGCACCGACAGCAGCGGTTACAGCTCCCGGCTGGCACAGGAGATGCAGAAGCTCGTGCAGGGCTCGCACGGGGTCTTCCGGTACGGGACCGAGGAGGAGATGCGGGTCACCCTTGCGAAGCTGGAGGACGTGTTCATCGAGCTGCTGCCCCAATACCCGTCCGCCAAGACGCGGCTGAACGCGCTGGTCCAGCACTACTCGGCCAAGAGCCGCTACGACGACGCCATCCGGCTGTACAGAAAGCTGCTGGCCGTCCAGCCCGACGACATCAACGCATACTACCGCCTTGCGTCGTTCCATATGTCCCGACATGACTATGAGGCCGAGATCGCCGTCCTGCAACAGGGGGCGGACCGGATGCCGGATCATTGGGCGATCCACTTCCGCCTGGGTCAGGCATACTCGCGCCGTGCGGCGGAGGACACTTCGGAGAAAGACAAGCGGCAGGCCATTTCGCACCTCGAGAAGGCGCTGAGGCTCTGCAAATCCAGCACACAGAAAAGAAGCATCCAGTACTACCTGACGAAGGCTCAAGGGATAAAGGTTAACTGAGATGAAGATCACGCGAATTGCAGCCATGACTCTCGTTCTTGCCGTCGCCGCTGCCGGCGCCCTGCCGGCGGCGCCCGCCATCGGCCTCGCCGGCGCACAGTTCCGGAAAGACGCCCTGCCCGAGATGTACCGCATCGAGTTCAAGCTGGCGGGCGCGCCGCGCGGGCTGGGCATCCTCTTCAATTATCACGACGGTAAGAACTTCGCCGCCCTTCGCTTCGACGGGCGGAGCGCCTCGCTGCTCGAGGCGGTGAAGGGGAGCGTCCGAACGCTGCCCGTGTCGCTGCCGAAGGGAACGGCTGGGACGGTGTTCGTTCGGCCGGGGCACGTGCTGGTCGAGATCGGCGGCCGTGCGGCCGGTGCGGCGATCCGGGTGCCGAGCGGCGGGCGATACGGCGCGTCGCCGGGCGCCGGCGGCAGCCTGGCGCGCCTCGTGATGCGGCGCGAAGAGCCGGTCTACTTCACCGACGATTTCATGCGCGCCGAGGGAACCGGCGAGCACTGGCTCCCGCTGTCCGGCAAGTGGGCCATCCGTTACGAGCGCGACACCTCGCGCAGCGCCAACCCATTCCGGTGCATCGCCAGGTCCGAGGGGGCTGGGCTGATGGCCACCGGCGAGGCCCAATGGCGCGAGTATGCCATGTCCGCCAATGTGTCGGGCCGCTCGGGGACGGTCGGCCTGGCGTTTGCGGTCAAGGATGAGCGGAACTTCCACCTGTTCCGCGTTGGCGTCGGAAGCGGCGCGGCCGAACTCGTCCGAGTCCGGGACGGCAAGGAGACCGTGCTCGCGGCGAAGGACAGCGTGCTCTACAGAGATCGCTGGTACAACTTGTCGGTGCGCGCGGACGGCGCGGGCATCGTGGGCTCGGTCGACGGCTCGCCCCTGCTGAAGTCGCCCGTGGTGGCGGCGGTGGGCAAGGCCGGCTTGTACGTCACCGACGCCGAGGAGACCCTGTTCGACGACGTCCTGATCGCCAGCACGCATCTGCCGGCGCGCGAGAAGCCGCCCATCGAGTTGTTCAGCAAGGTCTTCGAGTCCGACCAGCAGATGGAGAACTGGGCGAGCCTGTGGAGTGCGTGGCGCCCCCAGCTCGTCGCGGGCCGCGGGACAAAAGCGAAACGCATCTACTGGCACAAGGGCGATTTCTTCGGCGACGTGTCCATCGGCTGCAAGACCGCCGGCGGCCGACCCGGCCCGTGGGAGGTCGGACTCCTCGTCGGCGGCGACGGCAAAGACCCGGACAAGGGTGCCGTGCTCACCGTCAAGCGCGGCTCGCGCTCCGCGAGCTTGACGGTTTTGCTGGACGGCAAGGTGCTCCGGACCGGCGAAGCGGCTGCACCGGACGACGCGCTCATCTCGCTGGCCCGGGTGGGCGGCCGGCTGATCGCCACGGTGGGCGGCAAGGAAGTGCTTCGTTCCGCGCCGGTCAACCTGCCCGGCCGCGCCCTCGCGTTGTGGGCCGAGGGCGCCGGGATCGACCTCCACAAGGTCGAGATCCGCAGCCCGAACGTGCACGACTACCTGTTCGAGCAGGCGCCCATCGAGTGGTTCGCGCGCACCGGCACCTGGCAGATCACCAACCGGTGGGTGTGCGACCCTCGCTGGTCGTGGCTGGGCGGGATGAGCGAGCAGGTCGCGCAGATGTGGACCAAGCGGGCGTTCCACGGCGATCAGACCGTCGAGTTCTTCGCCGCGTTCAAGATGCAGACCGGCACGCGCTACCCGCACGTCGGCGACATCAACCTCACCATCTGCGGCGACGGCCGCAACCTCGACAGCGGGTACCAGGTCGTCTTCGCCGGATGGGGCAACCGATGGACCCGGCTCCTCCGCAACGCCAAGGTCGTCGCCGGCTCCGGCGACGCCATCATCCGCGGAGACTTCCATCGCCGCTGGTTCCACATCAAGCTGCGCAAGACCGGAAGCCTCGTCCAGCTCTTCATCGACGACGAGCTGATCCGCCAGTACCGCGACCCCCGGCCGATCGGCGGCGGGCAGATCGCGCTGTGGACGGTGGACAACGGCATCATGGTCTCGCGCGTCCGCATCTATTCCGAGCGGAGCGAACTTCGCGGCTGCCTGAAGAAAGGCGGCAGGCCCGCATCCGGCCCAACGCGCAAGCCCAGCCAGGAGCTGCCGGACGGGTATCTCGTTCGCGACGACTTCAAGAACGACACCGGCCGCTGGGCCAACCGGGACGGCGAGCAGGGCGCGAGGCTCGAACTCGTCCCAGGCGGCGGGCTGATGCTGACGAACGTGAACTGCGGCGGCTCGTTCGGCGTCACCATGTCCGACCGCCGGATCGATCTGCTCAAGTATCCGGTGGTCCGCCTTCGCTACAAAGTGGTCTCGGCGGACCGCATCTGCCTGAACCTGTTTGCGACCATCAACGGCCGTCTCTTTGAGGTGCCCCTGACCGCCCCGCCGGCGCCGGATATTGCCGCCCCGCTGGAGGGCGCGCCCGGCGTGTCGTTCCACGGCAAGGCCGACGGCGCGGTCCGGCAGGTCGAGATCGACCTCGGAGCCCGTGCGGCCAAATGGTACGAAAAGCGGTACGGGCGCCCGCCCATCGGCCTGTGGGCGAGCACACTGTACCTGGCCAACGCCAGCAACCGGAAGTACCTGATGTGCGGATTCGGCGGCAACCGTGCCGGGGCCCGGCTGTACATTTCCGGTTTTGCCATCAATGCCCGGGAGAAGAACTGAGCAGGCCCGGCGCCGGGCGAGCCGACATCCCGGGCAGACACGAATGTCTGCCCCACCCGGCGCTTCGCTTTGCTCGGAGGTCGGGCGGGCGTTCCTGCCCGCCCTCCCGCAGTTCCTGGCCAGTCCTGGTCTCCCTCTTGATTCCGGGCCGATTTTGTACATGATAAAGGGATACAAGAGGTGTCAGGACCCTTTTTCGGGCGACGCCGTGCAATGAGACCGCGAGTTGTGGCCCGAATAAGGGTCCTGACACCTCTTGCCCGATAAACGCAGGCCGCCGTCGCATTGGGGGCCTGGAACTCCAAGGGCCGCACCGGAGCGGTGAGCAGCCGTGCCATACCTGACGCTTCTGGCTAAAGACGAAGACGAGGAAGACACCCACGTCCGCATCCCGGCCGGCCGGCCGTTCACCATCGGGCGGGGGCCGTCCAGCTCGCTCAGAATACACGACAACAAGATGTCGCGCGTCCACTGCGAGCTGTCCATCTCCGGCGGCATCGCCATCATCACCGACCTGGGCAGCATGAACGGCACATACGTCAACGGCAAGCGCATCGCCTCCACAGCGCTCAAGAACGGCAACCGGATCCAGGTGGGCTACACTAAGTTCATCTATCGCGGCGGCGAGATCGGCGCCGCCGATGCGACGCCGCCCGCCCGACAGGCCGAGCCCGCCGCCGCTGCCCGGCGCACGGCGCCCGTGTCGAAGGCGCCGCCGAAGCTGCCCCGCAAGTCCGCGGCCACGAAGCGCCCTCCGCACAAAGCCACGCCGCAAAGGCCCGCGCCGCGCCGGCCGGCCACCCGGACGCCGGGCTCGCAGAGGCCCGCGCTCCGCAAGGGCGCGCCCCGCAAGCCCACCCCCGCGAGATCCGCGTCCCCCAGGCCCGCGCCACGGAAAACTCGGGCGAGGCGTCCGGGGACCTCAAAGGAGCCGCCCGCCGAAGAGCCTCAAAAGCCCGGACAGCCGGACGACCAGACCATCGCCCGCTCGCTGAACATCATCCAGGAGGAGCCGGAGCGTCCGCTGAAGAAGGGCGAGATGATCTGCTGTTCGTGCCGGCGCCCGGCGACGAGCAAGGAGCTCAAGTCCGGCGCCGCCACCAACATCCACGGACAGGTCTGCTGCCCGCGGTGCATCGAGGCGGACCCGCTACTGGGGAACACCGTCGCCGGCTACCAGATCAACGCCAAGCTCGGCGCCGGACCCTGGTCGGCGACGTACAAGGCCGAGCAGCTCTCGATGGCGCGCCCCGTCGTGCTGAGGGTGCTCCGGCGCGACGTGGTGCGCGATCCCGAACTGGTCACCCGGTTCCTGGCGGCTGTCAAGCGCGGCGGGCAGATATCGCACCCCAACCTCGTCCGCACCTACGACATCGGCCGCACCGACGAGCTCTGCTACGTGTCCGGCGAATACATCGACGGCAACTGCCTCGTGCAGCTCCTGCCGCGAAGGAACCGGCTCGCAGTCCGGACCGCGGCCGACATCATCCTCCAGGTCGCCAGCGCGGTCGACATCGCCCACCGGAGGGGCGTCCTCCATCGCGACATCCGGCCCTCGAACATCGTCCTGAACGACGAAGACATCCCCAAGCTGATCGGTCTGGGCTTTGCGCAGAGCATCGAGGAAGCCGCCGCCGCCGGCTCCTTCACCTTCCAGCACGTGGCGGACGCGATCGTCTACTGGGCGCCGGAATGCGTGGTCGATCCCACCCACGCTCGCCGGCAGGCGGATGTGTACTCGCTTGGCGCGGTGCTGTACGCGTTGCTCGCCGGGCACGCGCCGTTCACGATGACCGACCCGGTTGACCTGGTCAAGAGAATCCGGCGGCTCCGCCCCAAGCCGCTCGACGCGGTCCGGAAGGACGTTCCCCGCCGCCTGACCGCGGTGGTGGCCAAGGCCATGGCAAAGAGCCCCGCCGACCGCTACTCCGACTGCCAGCATTTCATCCGGGACCTCCGTGGCGCGTTGGGCCAGGCTCAGCTCTAACATTCCCTTCTTCAACAGGTTACAGTTGCGCAAAAATCCCGGAAATTTCGCTTGACAGCAATGTTAGTCTAGACGTATATTATTAGGTGCATCGAACATTTGCCGGAGACCCAAGTCCGATGTCCGAAGCCGGCCTGATCTCGCCCAAGCTCGAGGATTACCTCGAGGTGATATTCAATCTCATGGCCGAGAACCGCGTCGCGCGGGTCCGAGACATCGCGCGAGAGATGGGCGTGCAGATGCCCTCGGTGACCGGCGCCCTCAAGCACCTCGCCGAGCACGGCTTGGTGAATTACAGGCCATATGAGTACGTGACCCTCACGACGGCGGGCGTCCGCATCGCCCGTGGAATGATCCGCCGGCATGACATCCTGAAGAGGTTCCTGGTCGAGATCCTGCGCCTGCCTGACGAGGTCGCCGAACGCGACGCGTGCGGTATGGAACACGCGCTGAGCGAGGAGTCGCTCGACCGGCTCATGGAATTTCTGGAATCCGACGACGGGAAGAAAGAAGAGCCAAGCCTATGAGCCGAAGGCGTCACGGATGGAACAAGGGAGCATCCGACGTGTCCGGCAAGCACGCCCTGCTTCGCAAGCAGTTTCGGGAAGCTCTCCTGTCGATGGGTCAAGTGCTGCTGCCCGAGGACCTGGCCATCGTCGACGCCGTATTGGCGTGTGACCGGCACTGCACGGTGGAAGAGATTCGGGATCAGGTCGCCGCGCAGTATCCCAGCCTGAGCACGCCCCACGTGCGCCGGACCTTGCGGCTGTTGTGCGACCTGGG
>CAZDHT010000140.1:0-13462 GCA_964505325.1 uncultured Planctomycetota bacterium
CTCGCCGCGGGCATAGACGATGTCCATAATCTGGCGTTCGCGTCGAGCCAGTTGGAGCTGAAGATCCATCGATGTTCTCCTCCGCTGTGATTAGACGCATTGGCCGGGCGTGAGTTCCACTAGCGAATAACATACTATTCGACAGCGCCGGTGTCAAGCAGAAACCCAATAACGTTTTATTCGCAAGAGCTCGGCCGATCCGGCCGCCGATCAGATGCGCAGCTGCTGAGCCATGCAGTCTACCGGCGACCCGTCAGTTGAGCGCGAAGAACAGAAGCACGGCGCCCGCCGCGCACAAGGCGGCAGCGAACGATGCCGCGGGCCATTTCAGCCAAAGTCGCGTCGCCGGCGATCGGCGGCCGGTCCAACTCGCACACGCCGAAATCAGCAAACAGGCGAGCGCCACTCCCGCCATGCCGAGACTGGCGCATAACGCCGTATCCAGAACGCCGAGGCCCTTGACAGAGCACCAGCAGGCGTAGGCCGCGTACGCGACGAGTCCTGCTGTCGCCGTCTTCCAGGCGCGCCGCTTGGGCACGAAGGACAGCAGCATCAAGGGCAGCCCAGCCAAGTTGAAGCGCTGATTCGTGGCCTCTTGCACGCTGTCCCACCCGAAACGGGTCAAGTTCAGGCGGCGAGAGGATAGCAGAACTGCCTGTGCGGCGGAAGGTTGTGCACGGATGACTTTTCGGACACTACGGGCGCGAAGGTCGCGGCGTCGGTGGCGACCTTGAGGATGAGTTGCCGGGCGTGCAGGACTTGACCGCGCCGGCCGGCGATGGTCACGGTTGCGCGCGGCGATAATACGCTTCCAGAATCAACTCGGCGAGCTTCGACTGCGGCGAGTAGCTCGGGTCGCCCGGCATCGGCGCGCCGCCGGGCTCCCACGACCACCAGAACATCCCGGCGAACCACCGCTGGCGCGGAAGGACCTCGAAGACGGCGTGGTAGCACGCCGCCTGCTCGAGGTTGTCCATCCTTGCCGGATTGCCCGACCAGTACCACGGCTTCACGTTCGTGCCATCGAGGTTGTTGAAGCCTACCTCGGTGAACACGACCGGCTTGCCGACGCGCTCTGCGTAACGGGCCAGGCGCGCGGCGAGCCGGTTGTAGCCTGCGACGATCTGCCGCAGGTCTGCCCTCGGGCTGCGCGTCGCCGGGAAGTAGGCGTCGATGCCGATGAAGTCGAGCGCGTTCCAGAACCGGACGCGCATGTAGTGCTCGTGCAGCGCGGCGTACGTCAGCTTGCCCTTGTAGCCGCGGTCGCGGACGGCGCGAATCAGCCGCCGCCAATGGTCGGTGAACGAGACCATCTTCCCGAGCTCGACGCCGACCGTCATCATCTCGATCTTCCGCCGGATCGCGAGGTCGGCGTACGGCGCCAGGAATGCCTCGTAGCTCTTGAACCACGCGGCCACGTCGTCCTTCGTGCGCGGCAGGATCAGCCCCCGCCACATGTGGTTGTCCTTCTCCTCGATCTGCAGGTTCACGTGCGGCTTGAGCAGCACCTTCAGGCCGAGCGCGTGGGCCTGCTTCACGAAGCGCTCGACCGATTCGAGCGAGGCCGTCTTCTCCGGGTCGGGCGCGACCTCGACCGAGTGCGGGTTGTCCTGGTAGCCCGTTGGCGTGATCGAGACCCACTCGGCGCCGATTCGCGACATCTCGCGGAGCGCGGCGAACGACGCCGGATGGACGAGCGTATCGCGCGACCACGCGGGCAGGGTGATGCCTCGGAAGTAGTCGCGGGCGGACCCCTCCGGCGCCCCGCAGGCGGCGCCGATGCGGCGCAGGGTGGCCGGGTCGAGCCGCCCCCGCGCGTCGAGCAGGTCCTTCCGTTGGGACTTCGGCGCGCACGCTTCGACGTAGGTCTTGAGGTCCTGCCATTGCGAGAGCGCGGCGGCGGCCGTCCGGTCGTCGAGCATCTTGGGATCGCCGTATCGTGCGGCGGCGAACCTGGCGGCGTCTGCGTCTGCGTTCAGCTTCTCCTGCGGCCGGCCACGTCCCTCATCCGGATTCCATTTGTTCTCGGCGGGTTGCCAGACGAAGGTTTTCCCGCCGCCGTCGGCACCGCGGAATACGACCCGCGCGGCGCCTGCGCCCGCGCACGAGACGGAGACGGCCTTCGCACCAATGCCCGGCGCCTGCGCGGCCGACCAGCGCCCTGCGGCCCGGTCCAGCGCCAGGAGCCGCCCGTTGGCGACCGCCAGCACGTGTGACGGCGTGAACGCGAGCGAAGTCACCGTCGCGTCGTCGACGCCGAAGTCGCGAACGCGTTCAGCGTGATGCTCGAAGGCCCGCGCTTCCTCGTCGTAGACCTGGAGGAATCGCTGCTCCATCACGATCCAGAGGCGGAGCTTGTTGAGCGGCTCGCGGCGCGTCCAGAGCACGCGGCCGGCGCGGCCCGCCTCGGCAAGCACCTCGGCCCGAGGCTTTGCCGCGCGGAACGTGTCGGTCTTCAGCGCCGCCCTGTACTCAGCGGTCAGCGCCCGCCGGGCGGCCGTGTCGCGCACGGCCCTGAAGACGAGAGCCAGGTCCCTCGACGTGATGTGGTTGAACGGGACGGCGCTCGCCTGCGTCGCGTGTGCAAGTAGCGTGCCGGAGCCCTCGGTCTGGCCTTGTGCAAGGCGGCAGAGCGCGAGCACGAGCATGTGCCGCGCGTTGTACGGGCGGATGCGCAGCGCGGCGCGCGCGCAGGCCTCGGCGGCCTTCACGTCCTTGCGGGCGAGATGCGCCCAGGCGAGCCGGCCCCACGTCTCGTCGCCGCCGGGGTCGTTCTTGAGCGCCTCCTTCAGCCGCTCGATCTCCTGGTCGAGGCGCCGTGTTCGGACCTTCCTGGCGGCGTCGCGCGCGAGCATGTCGATGTCGACGACCGCCTCCAGCAGGGCAGGCTTCGTCGGCGGCGGCCTCCTGACGGTCGGCCCAGGCGGCTCAGGCTCCTCCCGAGGCGGGAGCAACGGCCGTAGACGAGACGGCGGTGGTGCGGTGTCCTCGTGGCAGCTGGGCCAGAGCACAGCCGCCGCGAGCGCTGTTGCGCAGACCGCCACGTGGATGTACGTCGCATTTCTCACGGGCCGAGCCCCCTGCGCCACGCCCCACAAGCGGAATCGTACCGAAGCGCGGCGCACCTGTCAATCAGGGGGGGCGGGAGAAACCGGTTGGGCTGGCAGTCGTCCTTGAATCGCCTCTGGCGAAGCATTAGAATCAACGCGGCCAACGGGCAGTCGAACACTTGGGGCCTGGTGGGTACAGGGGCCAGAGCAGGCGCAGGAAATGGTGGTCGTCCCAAACATGCTTCGAGTGTCTCTGCTTCTGGCTCTACTGCTGTCCGTGTCGTCGGCCGCGCCGGTGAACGCACAAGTGACGCTCGTGAACGCCGCCGGCTACCACGCTGGAGGCGGCCCTCTGGGGGGAGGGCATCCGACCGCTTGCGCCTACTCGTTCACCGTGCCCGAAGGCAACGGCCGCCTCCTGTTGGTGCTCGGCCCGGCCCGCTACGACCCGTCCATCCCGCCGAAGGTGTCCAGCCAGCGGGCGACGCTGGTCTCGTTCACCTACGCCGGCCGGCCGCTCAAGTCACTGCCCCACGCGACGAAGACGCGCGGCGGCCACGGCAGTCCCTACGCCTGGTATCTGGTCGATCCGCCGGCCGGCACGCACAAGTTCGAGATGATCCAGTTCCGCAAGGACAACGGCGGCGAGAACCGACTCGCTGCGCTGGCCTTCACCGGCGTCGACACGAGGGACCCGTTCACCGCGCCCGGCCCGACGCGGCGGGGGCTGAAGGGCAAGACGGTCGCCTACCAAGTGAAGAGCCGGCCGGGCGGGATGGTCGCCGACTCGATCCACTACGGCGGGCGCCGACACGAGTACTACCGGATCATGCCCGGCGCGGGGCAGCGGCTGGCGTGGGAGAACTGCCACGACTACCGCTACGAGTGGATGGGCTCGACGAAGCGGGGCGCCGACACGGTCGAGATGCGGTGGGAGATGGCGGGGACGCAGGGGTGTCAGATCCTGACCGTGTCGCTCAATCCGTCGAAGGACGCGGCGGCCGCGGCGGCGGTCGAGCCGGTGAAGGCGATAGCGAAGGACAAGGTCGGCTCCGAGAAGCGCGGCCTGGTGGCCAAGGTGTACGACCTGTCCGCCAATCCGCCGAAGCCCTCCACGCGACGCCACAACTACAAGAGGCCGGCGCTCGGCGCGAAGATCCCGCGCTTCGACGCGAGAACCCTCCGCGCCACAAAGGCAGTCGACCAGATCGACCTCCACCCCAACAACTACCGGCCCAACCCGGGCCGGCTCCCGGACGAGAAGGGCGTCCTGGGCAGCGGCATCCGCCGGAACTTCGTGCTTGAGTTCGTCGGGCGAATCAACGTGCCCGAATCCGGCGACATCATGTTCAAGCTGCTCTCCGTCGACCAGGCGAAGCTTCTCATCGACGGGCGGTTGGTGATCGACAACCACGGCCACACCTACAACACGCTGAAGACCGGGGTCATCCGGCTGGAGGCGGGCCGCCACGAGCTACGGCTCGTCAACGTCGAGGACACGAGCACGTTCGGGGTGAGTCTCGGTTGGCGTCTGCCCAGCGGGCACAAACACGGCATTCCGCGAGGGCGCAGAGCCCCCATCAGCGTCGTCCCCGCCTCTGTCTTCACCCACACGGATGAGCACCTGAAACCGGCCAGGAGACCGACCGGAGAGAAACGGCGGCCTTGAATCGCCTTCTGCAGGGCTCTTGGCGCACCTTGGTGGATATTCCGCGCGCACGGGTGCGGATTCATGTCGGCAGGTTATGTGACTCGCTGGCTTCGTGACCGCCATATGTGGGGGGCCGGGGATGACGCCGGCATTCGCGCACGGAAACGGGAACGCTGGTACCGCGAGAAACGCACTGCATTCCGGGGGGCCGAGGGCCCAGTCGAACCGCTCGCTGCTCAGGACCTCGGGTCTACTGTCCGAACGGCAGGTTGGTCGGCACGAGGAGGCCGGCGCATTCGTAGGCCCGGCTGATGGCCTTGAAGAAGAACTCGGCGCCAGCCGGGCAGAATGATGGGCCGCGCACGACCACCGTAGATCAGAACGCCTTCTGCATCTGGACGCCCTTGCCCCGCTGGCGGCGGAACTGGTCGAACTGGTTGAAGTTGGCCGACTGCATCGCCCTGTTCTGTGCCTGCAGGTTGCTCTCGTAGTCGGGCCGTGGGGGCCGCTTCGTCGCGGGCTGGCGTTGGGTCGGCTGCTTCTTGGGAGCGCCCAGCCATTTCTCGCCCCGATAGAACGCGTACCGCGCGTTGCCGCCGCGCGCGATTACGGTCGCCTTGCCGCGGATGTTGTCGGCGACGTAGATGCCGCGCAGGTCGGTCTCGCCGCTTCGGAACACCGTGTCGGCGCTGCCAATGGCCTTCACGTGGACTTCGGGCACGTAGCGGTCCTCGACCGCGTTGATCACGTTTGCTCGCACCCGCCCGCTCTTTGCATTCTCCTGGACCTCGATCTTGAGCGGCGTGATCAGTGCAAGCGCGCTTGCGAACAGGTCGTCACCCCGGCAGATGACCAGGTACGCCCCCTCGTCTTTGAGCTCGAGCGTTGCGACCCTCTCCTTGTCGATGTAGTCCTTGCCGTCGCCGAGCGCGATTGTCTTTTCGACGAGCGGCTTGATGCCGGCGAGATTGACCTTCGTGATATTCGACAGGTTCTTCTCGCGGAGGTAGAGCTTCATCAGGTCCACGCGGTAGACCTGGCAAAACGCCTCTTTGATGTTGCGGTACTTCAGTGTCAGCTTGACCGGCTTGCCGGGGCGGAAGATGTTGACCTCTTCGAGCGCGATGCTCTTCTGCTCGAAATAGTCGATGGCCTGCTTCGCGTCGGCGTACTGCCCGGCGACCTTGCGGTACCACGTGATGGCATCAGCGGGCCTGCCTTCGGCGTGATAGATCTGGCCCACGATGTACCGTGCGAAGTCGCGATCCTTACTCCTGCCGTCGGCAACGACCTTTGCCGCGGTCAGCGCGTCCTCGTGGTGGCGCTGCCAGAAGTGGCCGAGTGCGATCATGTACTGGAACCCGCTGGCGAAGTCC
The DNA here is from genome assembly GCA_964505325.1 of uncultured Planctomycetota bacterium. Classification (GTDB taxonomy): domain Bacteria; phylum Planctomycetota; class PUPC01; order PUPC01; family PUPC01; genus CAZDHT01. The sequence goes on from CAZDHT010000140.1 coordinate 6,078, forward strand.
TTGCTGTCCTTGAAGTGACGCCGGTAGCCGTCGCACAGCTTGACCACCGCGCCATACTGCTTGAGGTCGAGGAACGCGTTGGCCATGCTGAACGCGGCGTCGTCTGCGAGCGGATTCGTGGGGTAGAGGGTCAGGAACTCCGACAGCAGGCGGATCGTCTCCTTGAGCATCTCGACCTTGTTCGGGGTACGCTTCGGCTTGTTGGGGTCCTCGCCCCGCGCGATGGCGAGCTGCCGCGCCTGCTTCGCCATCAGGTGGGCCTTTGGCGCCTTCTGATAGAGTGCCTGGCTGATGGCGAAGAAGGCCGACGTGACCTCGGCCGTGTCGGGGTACTCGCGCCACAGGTCTTCCTGGTAGTCGATGGAGCCGAGGAACTGACCGGCGTCTTCTAACACGGCGCTCACGTTCGCGTCGCTGATGAAGCTGGCGTCGATTGTCGCGCGGAAGACGAGATACGCGCGCTCGAACTCGCCGATGTCGCGGTACGCCCTGCCGACAACGAGGATTTTGTCGAAGGGGATCTCCAGCTGCGGATAGCGCTCTCGGAGCACCTCGAAAACCTCGACGATCTGCTTCGCGTCGTAGAAGCCTTCCGACGTGTATATCCACAGCAGCATTCGCGCGACGTCGCGCTCGTTGTACTTGCGATTGCGCTTGAACAGCTCCGACAGCTTCGCCAAAGCTTCCTTGTAGAGTCCGTCGTTGAAGTACAGGCGGCCGAGCGCGTAGCGTTCCGAGTCGTTCATCTGGTACGGATCGTCCGACTGCTCGCCCGGCCCGAGCACACGGAGCGTCGCGGCCCCGCCTATGCGCATCTGGCCCTGATGCATGGTGTCGCGGATCACCGTGGGTAGCGCGCGGTACGTGCCGGTCGAGTAGCCGATCAAGTCGTAGGAGATGTCCGACGTGTAGCGGCTGGCCGGGTAGTACATCACGATCTTGCCCGCGTCGACCTCGTGATGGACGAAGTTGCCCCTGAGCGAGCCGGCGACGAGCATCATGCCCGCGGGCAGATGCTCCTCGATGACGAGGTACGAGCGCTGCGAACTCGCTTCGTAGAGGTCAACGCGCACCTTCACGTGCTGGCCGATCTCGACGTCCTTGACCGGCGAGGTGCTGGTCACCCCGATGGACTTCCCGCGGTACTCGAGCGGAGCATGTCGGTACGTCCGGGAATGGACGTATGGGTAGCGCCACGAACCTGGGTCCCTGAGGTCCGACGAGAAGCCGCGGATGGTGGCCGCGTATGCGTACTCCCCGCGGCCTTGCATGCGGAACTCCACGCGGTTCTTGCCCTCGGCGAGCAGCCTGCGTGGGACGGCGAACACGACGGTCGGCCGGGCGCCCTTGCTCTCGATGGTCTTCACGGGCTGCCCGTTGACGAGTACGTCCAACTCGTAGTCGGCCGCGGCGAACTTGCCGGCGGCGAAGTACGCGGCGACCGCGCTGACGGCCGGCCCGTGCGCCTTGGCCGGGACGAACCCGTACGCGCCGCGCCGGTCCATCAGGTACTCGACGGCCTGCTTGACCTTGGGCGAGGTCGGGCGGACGCGCATCAGTGCGAGCGCCGCGAGGGCCGTCGTCTCGACGTCGTCCCCCAGCCACGCGTGACCGCCCGACGTGCCGGCCCAGCTCAGCACGGGCTTCTCGCCGAGCTTGCCGGGCCTGCCTTTCTTCTCGAGCACGTCGAGCAGCTCGCCGGCGAAGTCGTTCCGCTTCAGGTTCGCAAAGGACAGCGCCGTGTATGCGAGCGCCGGCGAGCCCAGCCCGTTGCGCTCGCGGTGCAGCCGGTTCGCGTGCGCGAAGTCGGCCGCGCCGTTGACCGACAGCGCGTGCAGGATTACGGCCTTCGCGTCGTTGTCGTTCGCACTCACCCGGCTGAACATGTTCTTCAGGTAATTCTGCGCCTTGTTGACCGTATCAGCATGGACCGCGACCCCCTGCTGCTTCGCCTCGCAGAGCGCCCAGAAGCTCATCGCCGTCACGGCCCAGTCTGTGCTGCCGTTTGCACGGGTCCAGCACCAGCCGCCGTCATTCCGTTGCGAGACGACGAGCGCGCTCACGAGCGACCGGGCCCGGTCGAGCAGCCGTTCGTGATCGGCCGAGGGCGCCTTTACGGCCCTGGCGTACTTCAGCGCCGAGACCGCGGCGAGCAGGTCGCTGCCCGTGAACCCATCGACGGGCGGTCGAGGCGGCATGATGCAGCCAAGAGCTTCCTTCGCGCCGACCGGGTACACCGGCCTGCCGAGCGCCATCTCGATGACCGCCCGCTTCAAATCAGGGCCGACCGAGATCATCATCCACTTCGACCCGTACTTGCGCTTGCGCGGCAGTTCGACCTCGACCGTTGTGCTGTTCCGGGCCACGCCGCCCGCCTGGTCGGCGAACTCCAGGCCCCACGGCCGCACGGGCAGGATCGTCTCGAGCGCGTCGGTGTGCTTCTTGCCGGCGTTGGCCGTGACCCGTATCTTCAACGCCGCGGCAAGCGGGACGTCCACGCCCGCGAACAGGCCCTCGGCTGCGCCCTTCTTGTCGATCTTGACCTGCATCTTCCGCTCGGCGAGCTTGCCCTTGAACTCCTCGCCGCCGAAGAACGTGAGCTTCAGGTCCACGGGCCCCGCGTAATCGGTCAGGTTGTGCACACGCGCGAGGACGCGGATGCTGTCGCCTTCCTGGAGCAATTGCGGCGCCTTGATAGCGACAAAGAAATCCTTGCGCGTTATCACGTTCGCCTTTGCCTCACCGACAAGGGTCTCGACCGTACAGCCGCGGGCAGTGAGGCGCCACTGGGTCGTGTTCTCGGGCATGGGCAGCGTCACGACCGCCTTGCCCTCGACGTCTGTTATCACGGAGCCGATCCAGCGCCCGGCTTCGGGCAGCTCGCGCCGCGGCTGCGCGGGCCGGGGGCCAGACGCGCCGCCTTCGCCGGCGCCGCCGGGGGCGAGTTTCCCCCCCCTCTTCCGGTCAAGAACGATCTTCTTCAGCGCTTCTTCCGCGCGCGCGTCGAGCTTGGGGGCACTTGGCCGGGGCCGCCGCGCCCCCCGCGATATCGCGGCGCCGTTCAGGGCCAGTTGTGCGTCCTTCTCGGCGAATTTCGCCAGATCGCGCGCCTCACGCTCGCGCCGGGCCAGGCGCTGTTTCTCGTCCTGGTACGCCTTGATGACCTTGTGCGTGACGGCGGCGTACGCGAACGAGCATGTGCTCGCGGCGCGGAACTCGGCGTGCCGCACGGCGCCGCGCTGGAAAAACTCGAGTATCTTCGGGGTCGTGTCGCGGTAGATGCTGAAGAGCGCCTCGTCGATGAGCGCGAGGCTCAGCTCGCCGCGCACGGGCTTGCCGAGCTGGTCGGTCACGGTCAGCTCGACCTTGCCTTCGACGCCGGGCTTGTAGACGTCCTTGAGCGGCTTGACCGTCACGGTGAGCTGCCGCTGGACCTTGAACGGCTTGGCGGCGGACCGCAGGGTCCGGCCGTCCATCACGCTCACGGCGACGCGGAAGTTGGGGAAGTGCTCGTGGCCGACCTGGAGCTCAATCGGGTTGTAGCCCTTGTCGAGCTCGATGACTTCGTGTGCGATGATCGTCTCGCCCTCGTAGGTGAGGAGCGCGAGTTTGGCCTCGACGCGCGAGTGCAGCCTTACCTCGACCTTGCGGCCGACCTGGAGGGTGTCGGTCTTGGCGAAGAACCGCAGCTTGGTCGCGTCGTCGTCGTCGGAAATGCGCACGGAGCCTTGCGACGTGATGACCTGCTTGAACCGGTCTTCGCCGGTCGCGCGCAGGACATATTGCCCGCCCTTCCGCAGCTTCAGGTTGACGGTCGCCACCCCGGTCTTCTTGTCCGTGGTGACCTTCTTCTCGTCAACGGTCACCTCGGTGGACGGCTGGCCGGGCGCGTTGATCCAGGGCACGCCGCTCAACACGTGATCGAGCTTGGGGGTCTGGCGACGCAGAACGAATAACGTAACCGGTACTCCGACGGGCTTGCCGTCGGGTGCCGTGGTCTTTATCTCGACGTCAAACGGCTCACCCGCGAGGACGAGGTCGCGGCCGGCCTTGACCGCGATGTTGAACCCTTGGCGCGCGAGCGTCGTCGTATGCGACGCCCGCACGTTCTCGCCCTCAATCGAGGCGGTGAACGTCATCGGCCTGCCCGGTCTCATACCGGACGTGTCGAACGTGACGGCGAGCTTGCCGTCTTTGCTCGTCTTCTGGACGAACTGCCTGCCGTCGGGCAGCCAGTAGCGGATGGGCTTGTCGGCGACGGGCTGGCCCCAGTAGTATTCGGCGTGTATCGCCAACTCGACCTTTTCGCCGCGGAAGTAGACCGCTCGGTCGGTCTCGAGCCGGAGCCGCATCTTCTCGAGCTTGAACCGCTGCACCTGGAACGTGCTCGAGTACGCGATGGTCGCCTTGTCCTTCCGGCGTGCAGTGATGGCGTACGTCCCGAGCGGTGCGCGGCTGTCCAATATCATCTTGGTATGGAACGTGCCGAACTCCGACAGGGTCTGCGGCTGCGACCAGAGCATGCGGCCGCGGGCGTCCGTTATGCTGACGAGATACGTCTGCCCCTTGGGCGCGACGTACGAGCCGTCCTTCACGTCGCGGATGATGCCGCGGAGCTTCACCGTCTGACCGGGCTGATACGCCGGGCGGTCCGTGTAGATATAGCCCCTGGCCGACAGGCCCCGGCTGAACCGCAGGCCCGAAAGGCTGAGCATGTTGGACGCGGCGCTGCCGTTCTGAAGTGCGAACGCGCGCACGGTGCCGATCTTCTTCAACTCGTCGAACTTGCCCCGGAACACGCCGTCCGCCCCCGTCTTGCCCGTGGCGAAGACCTTCTGGCCGTCGCTCAGCAGAAGCTCGACGCCCTTCGCCGGCCTATTCTTCAGCATGCCCTGTACGAAGACGAGCACCTCGCGGCGCGAGGTCTTGGCGATGAGGTCGAGGTCGGACCGAATCACGAGGGTGGTCGCTTCAAGGTCGTCCTCGCTGACGTTGATGATGCACACGCCTGCCTTGTCCTTGTCGAACGGGATCTCGACCTCCTGCTCAAGCGGCTTGTACTTCGCGTACTTCTCTATCTTCACGTCCCAGGTCTTGTCGGGCTGGATGAGGTCGATGTCGAGCCGGTCCACACGGCCGATGGCATGGGTCTTGCGGAAGTACGCTTCGAGGTCGAGAAAGTACTGCTTGAACTTGAGCTTCTTGATGTTGCGCACATTCAGCTTCACCACCACGGGCTCGTTGGTGCGGAACTTCCGCTCGGTGCGAAGTTGCAGATGCTTGCGTGTCATCACGGCGACGCGGACGCGGGCCTGACCGGCATGCGAGCCCCAGGTGAGACGACGGTACGATTCGAGCGCCTTGTCGAGGCCGCCCAGCTTCTCCTCGTGAATCATACCGATGCGGTACAGGGCGAGCGACGATTCCTGCGTGCCGGGATACTTGCTGACGAGCCGGTTCCAGTGGCCGACGGCGCGCGCATACGCCGCGCTGACCTCCTTGCGGTCGGCCTTGTCCTCTTCGAGCTTCTGTGCGGCGGCGTAGTCGATCTGTCCGATTGTGAAGAGAATCTGCCGCGCGCGATGGTCGAGCGGATGCTTCGCCAGGAATACGTCGAACAGCTTCCGCGCGTCGTCGTACTTCTTGTCGGCGACGGCGTCGATGGCGACCTGGAACTCGGCGTTGATGATGCCGCGCTGGCAGGGCGCCCAATGCGGGCCGTTGGGGTACTTCTTGATGTAGAGTTGCCAGGTCTCGCTCGCCTTTCCGTACTCCTTCTGGCCGTAACGAATCTGGCCGATCTGGTAAAGGGCGAGCTTCCGCCATTCGTCCTGCAACGCCGCGGGCGACTTCTTGAGGTCCGGCAGCTTTTTCGTCGCGGCGTCGCCGACGGGAAGTCGGTAGCGTTTCGCCGCAATGAAGTCCCCATACGCGTCGATCGCCTGGTCCGCGCGGCCGTGGGTCTGGTAGGCCTGGGCGACCCAGTAGGCGGCCACAACGGCTCGGGGATTCCCTGCGTGCGCATCGAGGAAGTCGCGCGCTTCCTTCACCGCGCGGTCGAGCTCGTTGCGGGACGGGTTGGGCAGGCGGTACGTCCGGACGAGCTGCCAGGCGGTATCGACCTTGAGTTGAGTAATCTTTGGGTCTTCCTTGCCGGCGACGGCGGGCAAGCCGGCGAGCATCTTCTGCAGGTCTTCGAGATTGACGCGCGCGTTGGCGTGCCGCCCGGCGCGCAGTTGTGATTCGCCCAACCGATACCGTGCCTCGAGCGGGTGCTTGCCCGCGGGCCTCGGCTTCTCGCGCTTCCGGCCGGTCAGGCGGGCCGTGCTGCCGATGTTCCCGGTCCAGTCGGGGTCGAATTCCGCCAGGTATGCTCGGTAGTCGTTGATCGCCTGCTGCTGGTTGTTGGCGAGTTGGATGGTGCGGGCGCGCCTGAACATGACCTCGTCGCGCAGCGCCCGGCCGATCTCCATCTCCAGCGCCTTGCGGTAGAGTTGGTGCGCCTTGTGGTAATTGGGCGGCGGCGCAGCGAGATCGTTCGGGCCGGGCTTCGTCGCGAGCGCGTCGGCGAACTTGATGATGACGCCGGCGATCTTCTGCTTGCGCGGCTCGGAGAGCAGCCGGTTGGCCTCGGCCTCGTAGATGACCTCGGCGGCCTTGAACTTGCGCTGCCGGGTGAGTGCCACGGCCTTCAGGAACCGGGCCTTGCGGAACCACGGCGAGGTCTTGTGCTCGACAATCACCACGTCGGCGGCCTTGACGGACGCGGCGTGCTTGCCGGCGTAATACAGGGCGAGCGCCCTGAGGTACAGCGCTTCGTCGAGATGTTCGAGCTTGCCCGTCAGCGCTTTGTCAAGCGCTGCGACCGCCCGCTCGAACTGCTTCCCGCGCAGCGCCACTTTGGCCGGGGCCAACGGCGACGGCTTCTTTTGCTCCGCAGCCGTCACCCGGACGCAGAGCACACAAGCCACAATCACCACCATCAACAGACTGTTACGCGCGCGAGCGGAAATCATTGACAGATCCTCCCTTGACGTGAGATTTGAGCTGGCCAGCCGTCCAGGGACGGCGCACCCTGTACCGGAGAATACCATACATATATTAGACGCGCCAGACCACCGGCCGGTTGTAACTTCTTTGTAACTCCTTGGTCCTGTCCCTCCCGAAAACTCCGTCGGGCCTCATACTACTGGACTTACGGCAATGTGCAAGTATCCTCATGGAAGCCGCTGCAACGCTGTTCCGGCACCTCAGAGATGACAGATGCTGGCCTTCCATGTCCTGTTCGGTCTTCTGCGCCTCTTCTTCTCAAACAAAGCCGCCCTCGTTGCCGAGAACCTTGCGCTGCGCCATCAACTGGCCGTGCTTCGGCGGAGCGTCCGGCG
>CAZDHT010000141.1:0-6655 GCA_964505325.1 uncultured Planctomycetota bacterium
CCGCTAAAGCGGGGGCCTATTCTCGCCCGCCTGCGGCGGACTCGGAAAGCAGCGTGAACGCTGCTTGGGCAAGAGCCTGCGAAAACTCGGGATGACTCAGCCGCCGGACAGCTTGACACCCGTCGGGCCGCGAGCTATATATGGGCCGAACGTGATTCGCTTCGACCGGCTCTGAAATGGGGACCCAATCAGATCGACCGCCAGGAAGACCGCTCGCGGCAGATTCGAATCGCCTGGCTCGGCATCATACTTCTCGTGGGCTTCCTGATGCCGGTGGTGGTCGAGCGCGGCTGGCCACGCCGTCCCGCCCTCTACTTCCCGAACTTCGAACTGGCGGAGGACGTACATCTCCCAGGATTCGTCGAGTTCCTGGCGTTTTATCCGGCGCTCGCCGGTGCCGCGGTGACATTCTTTGCCTTCGCGGGCGGCAAAATCCTGAGGTCCCTGGGCCTGATCGCGACGGGCGCCATCCCGTTCGTCGTGTTTGCCTTCGCGGACAACGTGCACGCGGGGCTTCCGCCGGCGATGCGCGCCGGGGCTGCGAGCTTCGGCTGGGTGATGTTGTTCGCGTACATCGCGTCCGCGGGCGTCTTCATCGCCGGTCGCGCCGTCTATTACAGAGAACGGAACCTTGTTGGGCCGGCGTTGGGCGCGGCCGGAGGTGCGTTCTATCTCGTGTGTCTGTTCGTGTCGGTCGGGCCGGGTCAGTCGTGGACGGCACTGGGGTTCGGAGCGGTCGTCAGACCGATGCTGCAGGACGAGACCTTTCTTCTGGGCGTGTGCGTGGTGACCCAGATGGCGTGCCTGGTCGGAGCGTCGCTCATCTGCATCGCCGGCTTCTGCCTGCGGCGGCGGCGCTCGCCCGCGACGATGATGAAGTGGGCGTTCGGATTCCTGGTCGCTTCGATCATTGCCTGCACGCTGGGCGTGTTGGCCCAGATTTTCCCGGCGATACCCGCACACTTGAGGGGCTACGCGGTATTGACGGGCATCTCCCTGATCGCGAAACTATCCGCGTGCATTCTCGGCTCGCTTCTCGTGCTCCCGGTCGGGCTGGCAGACCTGGCGGTGAACGTGACCGACATCCGAAGCGCACGGACAACCCGGCGAGATGGCAGAGAGGGAACCCCGTGAACACGGCTGACAAGTCCCTTGCATGGACCGTGAAACGCGTATGATGATTGTCGACATTCACGTCCACAGCCAACTGGGCGAGCGGGCCGGCGATCCGTGCGCGGGGCTGGACCGGATCATCGCGCTGGCCGACAAGGCCGGGATCGACCGCCTCTGCCTGCTGGGGAACGTCTCCCGCTTCGGGGCCCACATGAGCATCCCGCAAGTTCGCGCGATCAACGATACGACCCTGGCGCTGGTGCAGCATCGGCCGGGCCGGGTGTTCGGCTTTTGCTTCCTGAATCCGCAGCACGATCCGGGCTTTCTGAGAGAGGAGATCGCCCGGTGCGTGGTGGATGGTGGGCTGCGCGGCGTCAAGCTGGAGACCGACGTCAACGCCCGCGACAAACGGCTGGGCACGATCATGAGACGGGCGGCGGAGCTCGGCGTCCCCGTCCTCCATCACGCGTGGTACAAGACGGTACAGAAGGGTGTGGACGAGTCGGATCCGTCGGACATCGCCGACCTGGCGAGGCGCTTCCCGGCGGCCACGATCATTATGGCCCACTTGATCGCGGCGGGAATTCGCGGGGTGCTCGACGTTCAGCGCTGCGAAAACGTGTTCGTGGACACGTCCGGTTCGCAGCCGGTGGCCGGCATCCTCGAATACGCCGTGGCGAAGCTCGGCGCGGAACGGATCCTGTACGGGTCGGACGTCTGCGGCCGGGATTTCTCCTGCCAGCTCGGCAAAGTCTACGGGGCCAGGATCAGGGAGCGCGAGCGCGATCTGATCCTGGGCCTGAACGCGGCGCGCCTGTTGAAGCTGGACTCGAACAGATGATCGTCGACGTCAACGTGTCCCTCGGGACCTGGCCGTTTCAGAAGTTCGCTCTCAACACGCCGGGGCAACTGGCGCGGCATCTGAAGAAGGAGGGGATTGCCGCTGCGTGGGTTTCGGCCATCGACTCCGTCCTCTACCCCGACCCGGACGTTTACGACGAGACCCTCTTTCAGAAGCTGCGGCGCCACAAGTCACTCCGTTTGGTTAAGACCGTCAACCCCACGCTTGCCAACTGGCGCGAGAGCCTGGAGCACTGGGTGAGGGAACGCGGCATCCGCGCCGTGAAGCTGTTCCCGAACTACCACCAGTACTCATTGAAGGACGAACGGGTGTCCGAGATGATGACGGCGGCTCGTGCGCATCGCCTGGTCGTGTTCGTCCAGATGCGGTTGGAGGACGAGCGCAGCCACTATCCGCTGATGCAAGTGCCGGGTGTTGCGTGTGAAGAAGTGATCCGCTTGGCGAGGGCCTTCCCTCGCGTCCCTTTCATCGCGCTGTGTGCGTATTTTGCCGAAGCCGGCCCGGTCGCGCGCGCCGGCCGCAATCTCCACGTGGACCTGTCGTTCATGGAGACGGTGGACACGCTGAAGACCGCTCTGAAGAGCATTCCCGCGGGGCAGGTTCTGTTCGGCTCGCACACGCCCTTTCTGAACACCCGCTCCGCGCTGATGAAGCTGGAGTTGGCCAGGGCCGGGAGACGGCAGCTTCGCATGATTTCGTCAGGGAACGCGGCGCGGCTTCTGCGAGGCTGACGAGCCCGCGGCCCGGGCGCAGACAGGGGTATTTGTTTTTGCGCTTGCAAAACCGTACTGTTTGGTATATATTGCCTCCGTTCTGATGTGGGCGCAATCGGGAAACAGCTCAAGTGTTTTGACTTTGGCCCCTCGTTCTTGGTAAACTGAAACGGATGAACAGAGCATTCTGCAACTCGTGCCAGAAGCTCGTGCCCGCTCGAAGCGTGCCCCGCGACGGGAAGGTCTTTCTTGTGAAGGACTGCCCGGACTGCGGCGAGACGACCACATACATCTCTTCCGACGCCGCCTCGTACCAGCGCAAGCGCAGCATCGACTTCGACTACGACTACCACGGCTGCCTCACCAACTGCACGAGCTGCGAGCACCATCACAACCCGCGGTTCACGTTTGTGAACGTCACCAACCGGTGCAACGTGAACTGCCCGATCTGCTTCGACAACGTGCCCGGCCTCGGCTTCGAGTTCGAGCCGCCCATTGAGTATTTTGAGCGGGTATTCGAGGACCTGGCGAAGTTCGACCCGAAGCCGGCCGTCTGCCTGTTCGGCGGCGAGCCGACGGTCCGTGAAGACCTGTTCGATATCATCCGGATGTGCCGGTCCTATGGCATGCGGGCGCGGGTGTTCACCAACGGGCTGAAGCTCGCGGACGAGGAATACTGCCGCCGCCTCGCGAAGACCCGCGCCGAGCTGTTGATCTCCTACGACGGCGCCAACCCGGAAACGTACGCCGTGCTGCGGGGCACGTGCAAGGTGCTCGAGTTGAAGCGGAAAGCGATCGAAAACGTCGGCAAGCTGGGAAACGTCGGCCGCCGGAGGGTGACCATCGTGTCGGTCATCAGCAAGGGCCTGAACGACGAGGTGATACCGGAGCTGTTCGAGTTCTGCCACAGCCGGCGGCGGTTCATCGGCACCCTGTACCTGATGCCCCTGTGCCACACCTGGGACACCGCGGACTGGGACTTCGATCCCGAGCGTATCACTACCGAGGGTGTGGAAGCCCTGGTGAACGATGCGTTCCCCGAACACGAGGTTGAGTTCCTGCCGCTGGGCTTTGTCCACCAGTTCGGCACGTTGATGCGGTCCATTGGGAAGGAACCCCTGCCCTATGGGGCCCATCCGAACTGCGAGAGCGCCTACTTCCTCGTGTCAGACGGAGAGAAGTACGTGCCCGTGGGGCACTACCTCAGAGGGTCAGCCCTCGACCTGGGCAACACGTTCATGAGACTGGAGAAGCGTCTGGCCGCCAGAGTGGAGAGGTGGAAGACGAGCTTGACGGGACGGGTGCTGAGCGCCCTGCACTTGAAGCAGGCGGCACTGAGGATGCGGGGGCTGGGCGCGCTGATGCTCTTCCTGACGCGGCACGTCCGGTTCGGCCGCTTCCTCAAGGGCCGAGGGTTGACCAAGCTGCTCCACGCGATTCTGCTGCCGATAGAGATCGTGCTCCGGCGCGGGACGAGTAAAGCGATCCGTCGCCACACGAACGTACAGGGTCACCTGCGGGTCGTGGTGCTGCCGCTCGAGGACAACCACGTGCTCGAAACCGAGCGCCTCGAGCGCTGCCCCACCGTGCAGGCCTACTACGATCCGGAAACCGACGAGGTCAGATACATACCCTTGTGTGCGTGGAAGCTGCACAACAAGAAAATCCTGCGGAAGATCGCGGACCACTACACGGCCGCGGTGTCGTAGGTCCGGTCCCTCTGTGGAAGGACAGAAACAATGAACAGGGCGTTCTGTGATTCGTGCAACAAGCTTGTGCCGGCGACGCCGGTCGAGCGCGACGGGAGAATCTTCCTGAAAAAGGAGTGCCCGGACTGCGGCACGAGCCACGTGTACATCTCTTGCGACGCGGCCCGGTACTACGCCAAACGCGCCGTGGATATTGACTTCGAGTACAGTGGCTGCCTGGCGAACTGCACCGAGTGCAAGCACGACCGACATCCTCGGTTCACTTTTGTGAACGTCACCAACCGGTGCAACGTGAACTGCCCGATCTGTTTCGACAACGTGCCCGGCCTGGGCTTCGAGTTCGAGCCGCCGATGGAGTACTTCGACGCCCTGTTCAAGCAGTTGTCTGAATACGACCCCCTGCCGACGATCTGCTTCTTCGGCGGCGAGCCGACCGTCCGCGAAGACCTGTTTGATCTGATCAAGCTGGCGAAGTCCTACGGCCTGCGGCCGTGGGTGTTCACCAACGGGATCAAGCTGGCGAACGAGGAGTACTGCCGGAAGATCGGGAAAAGCCGGGCGAGGATTATGTTCTCATACGACGGCAGCGACCCCGAGACCTATCGCACGCTCCGGGGCAGCGCCAAGATTCTGGAGTTCAAGCAGAAGGCGATTGAGAACCTGAGAAAGATCGAGAAGCGGCGGGGCGGGAAGATCACCATGGTCTCCGTCTTGGCCAAAGGTCTCAACGACCAGGTCATACCCGAGCTGTTGGAGTTCTGCCACGAGCGCAGCGACCTGATCAGCACCGTTTACCTGATGCCTCTTGTCCACGCCTGGAACACGACAGACTGGGATTACGACCCGGATCGGATCACGACCGAGGACGTGGAGATCCTGGTCGAACAGGCGTTCCCCGGCGAGAAACTGGATTTCCTCCCCCTCGGCTTCGTGAACCAGTTCACGACGGTCATGGAGTACATGGGAAGGGACCCGCTGCCCTACGGGGCGCACCCGAACTGCGAGAGCGTGTACGGCCTGGTGTCGGACGGGGAGAAGTACGTGCCGACGGGATATTTCTTCAAGCGATCATTGCTGGACATGGCCGACGCGCTGCTGAAGTTGCAGGGACGGCTGTCCGCCAGAGAGAAGAGATGGGAGAAGGGGTTCGTGGGCCGCGTGTTCGGCCGCTTGCGCTTGAGGAAGCGGCTGCTGAGGCTGCTGGGGATGGCCTCCATCACTTCTCTCCTCGCGCGGCGCACCCGGTTCGCCCGCCTGCTCAAGGGCAAAGGGCCTGCGAAGCTGTGGCACTTTGTCGCGCTGCCGATGGCGCTGCTGTTCCTGCGCAAGCCGCGCCAGGCGCTGCAACGTCACACCAACTTGCAGAGCCAGCTCAAAATCGTCATTCTGCCGCTGGAGGACAACCACGTACTCGAGACCGACCGTCTCGAGCGCTGCCCGACCTTACAGGCCTACCTGGACCCCGAGACCCAGCAGGCGGGGCTGATACCGCTTTGTGCGTGGAAACTGCACAATAAGACAATCCTGCGGAAGATCGCAGACTACTACGCCACCCGCGCCGCCCCGGCGACCTCCGAGGGCACCGCGGCGGGGGCGTGACGCGGGACGGTCTGACAGAACGGAGGAATCAGGACTTTGAACAGTTCTTTCTGCAATTCCTGCGACAAAATCGTGCCCGCCGAACGGGTCGAACGTGACGGGAAGATCTTTCTGGTGAAAAACTGCCCCGACTGCGGCACGACCGAGACGCTCATATCCAACTCCGCCGCCCGGAGCAACCGCAAGCGCAGCCTGGACCCTGGCGCCGACTACCGGGGCTGCGATGCGAACTGCCCCGCCTGCGATCACCACCGGCAACTGCGGTTCGCCTTCTTCGACATCACCAACCGCTGCAACATGAGTTGCCCGATGTGCTGCGACAACGTCCCGGGCCTGGGCTTCGAGTTCGAGCCGCCGATGGAATACTTCGACAAAATCTTCAAGCACTTGGCGGAGTTCAAACCGCGCCCCACCATCTCGTTCTTCGGCGGCGAGCCCACCATGCGCGACGACTTCATCGACATGATCAAGCTGGCGAGGTCCTACGGCTTCCGGGCGCGGGTGTTCACCAACTGCCTCAAGCTGGCCGACATGGACTATTGCCGGGAGATCGTGCGGACCCACGCACACCTGATGCTGTCGTACGACGGCAGCAGCCCAGACACCTACCGCGTGATGAGGGGCAACGCAAACGTCCTGCCGCTCAAGCTGAAGGCAAT
>CAZDHT010000141.1:6665-13428 GCA_964505325.1 uncultured Planctomycetota bacterium
AATTGACAATATCGGCAAGCTCAAGGACATACGACGCAGGCAGGCCACCGTCATCTCCTGCATCGCCAAGGGACTCAACGAAAAAGACGTGCCGGGAATCCTCCAGTTCTGCCACGACCGCCGCGACTTCATCGGCTGCCTCTACCTGATGCCGCTCGCCCACACCTGGGACAGCGCCAGTTGGAACTACAGCCCGGACCGCATTACCACTGAAGACTGCGAAATGGCCATCGCCGATGCGTTCCCAGGCTATGACGTCGATTTCCTCCCGCTCGGCTTCACCCCCCAGTTCTCGACGCTGGCGAAGTACGTGGGCAGAGAAGCTCCGCCATACGGAGCGCACCCCAACTGCGAGAGCCTGTACTACCTCGTGTCCGACGGGGAGAAGTGGGTGCCGATGGAGCACTACCTCAAGCGCCCGGTGACCGAGATGGCGAAGGACCTCGTCGCGCTGGAGAAGCGCCTGGCCGCGAGAGAAGAGAAATGGAGAAAGGGCCTGATCGGCCGGATGTTCGGCCGGCTGCACCTCAGAGATCCCATATTGAGGCTGCGGGGCCTGCTCGCACTCCTCTTCTTCTTCGTGCGGCAGATCCGGCTGGGCCGCCTGCTCAAGGGCAGGGGGCTCGCCAGGGTAGGCCACGCGATTGCGCTGCCGTTCGCGCTGATAGCCGGGCGCCGGTCGCACCGGGCGCTGAAGCGCCACTCCACCGTGCAGGGGCACCTTCAGATCATCATCCTGCCGCTGGAAGACAACGCCATCATCGAGACCGAGCGCCTCGAACGCTGCCCCACCGCGCACGCCTACATGAATCCGGACACCGAAGAGATCAAGTTCGTCCCGGTCTGTGCGTGGCGGATGCACAACAAGAAGATCCTCCGGGACGTCGCAGACTACTACACGGCGCGCGGCGCTGCGACGGTCGCCTCCGAAGGCACGGCGGCGGGCGCCTGACGCGGAGCGGCGCTCCGGCCATCCGCGTGGTTGGGAATACAGATTGAATCCCGAGTGATGCTCCGACAAAGGGCCCTGACGCCTCTTGCCTTGGCCCTCTGACTCTCAGTCGAAACCGTCCCAGGAATCCTCGAAGGAATCTTCGAGTCCGAGGCCCCCTCCGGCCGGCCATTGGCCGCGCTCTACCCCATCGTCGAAGCCGATGTCGGCGGCGGCGAAGCCGAGGACGAAGTCGAGGATCTGATACCACCGCGCACTGGCCACCACGCCCACGAACCCGAAGTGCAGATAATGCACACACGAGAAGATGCGGTCCGGCCCCGGCGCCGGCCCCTCGGCGCAGCCCAGCAGACCCGTCCGGGCGAAGTCGACCGTCTCCGGATCCGCCACGTCGAAGTTCCCGAACCCGACCGCTTCCTCCCCCGCGATAAGCGTCCCGATGCTCCGCTGATGGTACGGCATAATCCCAAGCTTGCCGCCGCCCAAGCCGACGAACAGCCCGTCCACGTGGCCATACCCGATGGTAAGGATGGGGGGGAGACCCTTGTAGAGGGCGATGCCGGGCTTGATGGACAGCGTGAGCCCGAAGTCACCCATGTCCATCATGTCTTCCACCCGCTGCCCCCAGTAGGTGGTGCTCGGCGAGCCGGGGATGTAGGTGTGGGCGCAGCCGAACGAAACAAACGAAACGATGCCAAGAAGCAGCACCAGAGACAATTGAGAGACGGCCGCGCGGGATCGCATGCGCACCTCCTCGCCCGTTCGGATTGGAGTGAGACGACTCATCTCGCAGCCTCTATCTTCCCTATGAACGCGCTAGGATTCTACTCGCCCCCGTTTGGCGCGTCAAGGTTCCTTTTCGTATCGGACGTTCCAGCGGGAAATTCAGGAACGTTCCCCCCTGTCAGGCAAACTCATCCGGGCGTCCCCCCCCGGGGGTGTCCGATCGATTCGGCCCAATACTGGGCCGATTCGTAACACTTCAGCCATCTGAAGCGTTGCGACGCAAAAGGTGTCCTGACCTCACGTAGCGGAGGATCGGCTCGAACATCGCGCATGCCTCTGGCACGCCGGTGTTGAGCCCGGCTGCAAACAGGCGGCCCTTGCCGACCTGGAGTTCGAACGAGTACGCGAACTTGCGGAGCATCCGATCGGGCTGCAGTTCCGACGGCCTGTAGGTGAAGACGTCGAACCGGTCGCGGGCCGCCTTGTCCAAATGCCTCCCCAGGTAATCCGTATTATGAATGCAGGTAACACTTCAGCCAAGTGGGGTACTGACGCGGCATCTGTATTGCGATTGCGAAAAGCGGTGAAGGGTCCTGTCAAAACCCTGGTGGGGCAGGCATTCCTGCCTGCCCAGTGGCGGACAGGAATGTCCGCCCCACCGCTCTGAAAAAGCGGTGACAGGTACGTCTTCGCTGGCACGTCTCCGCTCTCCGCCTGCGGCGGATCGCTCCGCCGTTCGACAAGCTCACGGCGGCCTGAGCCTGTCGAAGGCCGCTGGTGCCAGCCTGCCCGCCGAAGCCTCGGCGCAGGCGGGTCACCGTTTTTCGCCGCGCTGCTGGCCAGAGTGACTTCAGGCGGTCATGCGGAAATCCGGGACTGCCATCCCATTTCGGTTCTGAGAAATGGGTGGCTGTACCGTGATTTCCCGTCCAACGGACTTGTGGGCAAAGATGAGCTCCACGAGGCCGGACAGGGCCGAGGTCATGGACCTGGGCTACAGTCGCGCGTGCCGGAGGGCCACATCGCATGGCTCACCCCCGGTGACTTGCCCCCGGTGACGACCACCCCCGGTGACGAGTTGACCAACACGCCAGTCTCACTTAGAATAGGGGGATACGCGTCGTCACCCGCCCCCATCCAGTGGGTATTGGCGGCATCAGGAAGCGGGTCCGGCACCGGCAGGAGATGCTATGTCCCTTGGGGAATTGGTCGGCAACGACTCGCCTCATCGCGGCGGATGCCGCCCGCTCCTCCGGGTGATCTGCGGTGTGGCTCTGTGCCTCGCGGCGAGCGACTCGCTGGGCGCATCCCGGAAGCCGAAGACCGATCCTGCGTCGCTGCTCGCCCGGAAGTTCAAGCTGGTCCTGAATCTGGAGCGCGGCAAGTCGCTCCGCGCCCGCGACGTTGGCTACTCCTTCTTCCCGGGCGGCCGCCGGTGCGCGTTCATGTACACCGGGCCGCGGAAGACGGAGACCATCGCGCGGCTGACGGAGATCGGGCTGCGGACGACGTGCTACGTCTCGCCGCGGACAAGCGCGAAGCGGGTCGCGGCGCTGGAGAAGGCGGGGGCCGAGGTCGGCGTCACCGGCTACTGGGGCGCCAAGGGGACGTACTCGTCTCTGATCGGCGCCAACTCTGTCCAGGAAGCGTTCGATGCGGTGGCGACCAGCCGGCTCGCCGTCCGAAAGCTTGTGGGCAAATCTGCTCTCCCGTCCGGGGCCTGTGGCGGGCACATCTCGACGTTCCACTTTCCGATCGACCGGAACATGGACAGCGGCGGGGGGTATGGCGCGGTCTTCCAGGACTCCAACTTCCTCTCGCTCGGGTTCGGAAGCCAACAGTGCCTGAGCGTGCTCCTCGGCCTGGAAGGAGCACAGCAGGTCGCAGTCCGATCGCTGAGCAGGAACACGGTGCGGTCAGACAAGGTCCCTAACGAACTGATCTACTATCAGCTCCTGGCGGGCCAGTTCGAGGGAGCGATCCGAAGGGCGAGAGAAGGGCAGATCGTTCAGTTCAGCCTTCGGGACTTCAAGCAGTCCGACCTGAAACTGCTCGAAGAGAACATCGGCGAATACGGGAAGCACCCCGCCATCTGGCACGCGACCGACGGCATGATCGCGTCCAACGCATACATCAAGAAGAACGTTCACATCCTCGACATCAAGAAGTCGGGTGCGAAGCAGTACGAGATCACCCTGGGCGTGGAGAAGGACACGTTCGCGCCGTACCTGATCGTGCCGCTGTCCCTGGTGCTCCCCAAGCGCTTCCCGATCGAGTCCGCCACGTTCGAAGGCGTGCCGTGTCCGGTCACCGTTGTCGAGAAGACGAAGGTCCCCCACGTCACGGTCCCGCTCGACACGTATCTCACCAAGGGATGCACGATGACGCTGGCGCAGTCGGCGCCCGACATGACCATCCCGGACAGCATGGCGGTGACGCTGACGCTCCGGAACACGTTGGATAAACCGATCCGCGACGCCAGGCTGGCGTGGATCGGCAGCTCCGGGTTCAGCGGCCTGACTCCGTCAAGACGGGGAAGGGGGACGCAGACAGGCATCAAGGGCGGCCCCGGGCTGACGGTCAGCAGCGCGGACGACTCGGCGTTCACGCTGGCCCCCGGCGCCACAAAGAAGATCGCCGCGGTGGCCGGGACGGTCCGTGGCGCGCGGTTCGGCATCATCCCCGTCGGGGCCGTGTTGCGGGGCACGGTCGGCGGGCGGGAGCGGATCTTCCTGGGCGGGTTCGAGATCACGGTCACGCCGATGATGCGCGTCGACATGGTCCCCAATATGCGGCTGCCGCTGCCCAAGGGCGAGCACCAGTACTTCGAGATCCGCCTGGCCAACGTGAAGGGCCGGGACAAGTTCATCTCGCACAAGGCCGGGCCCTGCCGAGGCGTCCTCACCTTCAGCCTCCCCGATGGAATGACTGTGGAGCCAAAGGAGCACCCTTTTAGCTTCGGAGAGAACGACAGGAAGACCTTCCTCGTCAAAGTCACCAACGACAAGTGGGGCAAGGAGGAGGTCAAGCTCAAGCCGATCATAAGGCTGGAAGGGACGGACGGAGCTCTGGAACTCCTCGAACCGGGCACGACCATCATCCGCGACAAGGAACAGGCCGATCACCGGCCGCTGGACGACACGGGGCTGCTGGTCTACGCCGGATGGAATGACCGGAAGCTGAACGGCAAGTTCACGCGCTCCGCGGGCCGCGCCGGACCGCACCACTACCCGGGCACGACGGCTGCTTACCGCGCGAACGGCGTCAAGGGGCTGTGCCTGGAGTCGCAGCCCAACTGCTCGATACACGGCACTTACAGGAACGTCGACTACCGCCAGGGAACGATCCTGTTCTGGTTCAAGCGCGACCCGAGGGTCAAGAACGAGAACCGCTACATCGCCGACCCGGCGACGAGCTGGCGGCACGGCGGGCGCAGCAACTACGGCGAAGGGATGGTCTTCGTGCGGGGCGTGCAGCGCGTCGGCTACGCATCCGGCGGCCTCGACGTCCGGCGCTACCCGACCTGGGGCAAGAAGGAGGGCTACATCGAGGTGGTGTACCGCTGCCTGGGCCGCCGGGGCTACCACGTCCAGACGCCGTATCCGAGGTCGATGGAGAGGAAATGGTGTCACGTCGCGGTCACCTGGTGCGTCAGGGACCGCCTGCTCGAGCTGTTCATCAACGGCAAGTCGATGGGCAAGGCGGACCCGGGCGACGGGCCGTGGCACGCGGTGCCCTGGGATAACGCCGCCGACTGGGGCCACCCCCTGGTCGTCTCTACCATGGACCACGGACACTGGTCCGGCACCTTGCGCGATGAGTTCTATGTCTACAACCGGCCGCTGACGGCGGCGGAGATTCGGGCCAACATGGCGGCGGCGAGGAAGCCGTGACGGCACCCCGGCGAGCAAACGAGGACGAAGCGTGAAGACAGGTCGGAGTCAGTGGCGGCGGAAGTGGAAGCGGACGCCCATCGCGCGGCGGCGGGCCGCCGCGGTGGCGACGGAGGACATGTTCGACGGCCGCAGCAGGGTCGACGTGCTCCTGGTGGTGATGCTTGCCGTGTCGCTGATGCTCCACGCGGGGACCGTCCCGTTCCTCGTCCGCGTGCGGCGGACGGGGCGGGCCGCCGAGGAGCGAGGCGCCTATCTGCGCAAGGTGCAGGAGAAGCACCGCGCCCGGAAGATCTCCAAGGAGGTCAAGGACAAGGTCACCATGCCGCCGCCGCCGGCGAACCCCGAGGCGGTGGTCGAGGGCACGTTCAAGGACTCGCTCTCGGGCGACGTCGAGAAGCTCGTCGGGCACATGTTGGACTCCAAGGTCGTCAAGCGGCTCGCCGACAGCGTTACGGTGAGCCTCGAGGAGGAGCTGGCAAGGGTGTCGCAGGACATCGTCGAGGGGAAGATGTCCGAGGAGGAGATCAAGAAGCTCCACGAGGAACTCAAGAAGAAGGCGCACGAGGCCACGATGGACGAGCTGGCGAAGTACCGGGTGGAGACGCAGCTCGAGCGGGCCGAGATGAGCACGACCGAGTGGTACGAGAAAGAGATGTCGCCCACCCTGCTCGGCAACATCAACTACGCGCTGCTGGTCAGGCGGATGCACCATGTCGGCCTGTGGTACACCGTGTTCTGCGGGCGCTACTCCGGGTGGACCAAGCACCGCAACTGGTCGAGCATGCGGTCGAACCGTTACTTGGGGGAGAAGGTCGGGCTGCTGCGGAACCTCAAGACGGGGCACGTCCGCCGCTACGCCCGGGAGCCCAACGCGGCCTGGCCGGGGCCGAGCAAGGAACAGGCCGCGATCATCGAGAATTGCCTCAAGGCGTACTACAGCGGCACGGTCCAGATGTCCAACAACGCCGCGACGTATCCGACGCCCTCCTGGAAATCGGTCATCTACGGCGACACCGACAAGCACGAGGCCCAGGGCAAGGTGTTCGAGACACACCTCTCCGACGGCGTCCTCAGCGAGTTCTGGCCGCACAAAGAAGACGAGATGAGCAAGATCGCGGAGGCGCTCGTCGTCCGGTGGGACGGGCTGTTGATGCGGGCGGAGCAGTACCGGGTGCGGGCCGTGGCGGGC
>CAZDHT010000142.1:0-13326 GCA_964505325.1 uncultured Planctomycetota bacterium
GTGCCTCCTTCACCAGTGCCGGACGAGAAAGCCCCTTTTCGGCCAGACTTCTAGTGTCGTTTCAACGACGAAGTTGGAGGCGCCGAAAACGGTGACCCGCCTGCGCCGAGGCTTCGGCGGGCAGGCTGGCACCAGCGGAGCGAGCAGAGCGAGCGGAGACGTGCCTGTCACCGCTTTAGGCGTGCAAGATCAAACTTGAACGCACACTACGAGGATAGCCGATTTTCCCTCAAAAACCCAGCCTTTAGTTCGGTATTTATCCTCGCTGAAAATATCAACTGCCATCTCTCCCGTCGAGCTTCATCTCGCGCAGGTACTCGTCGATGCACTCGCGGCACGTCTGCCCTCCGGCCCCCTTCTTCATGAACCGCCTGAATTCCTCCAGACACCTCTCGCCGTCCGGCGCATGGCGCTTGATGAACGCAAGAAAGCAAATGAAACGTTCGAGCGCCTCGGCATCAACCGTGTGCTCCATGTCACAGGCGACGGACTTAGCCCTCCGTCGATCCAGCAAGAGGACGTTCTCAAGGAAGTCCCTCACGATCAAGTGGCGCGTGACGATGCGGTTGGCCTCCTCCGCCCCCTGTTG
Source organism: uncultured Planctomycetota bacterium (assembly GCA_964505325.1). Lineage (GTDB taxonomy): Bacteria > Planctomycetota > PUPC01 > PUPC01 > PUPC01 > CAZDHT01. The sequence goes on from CAZDHT010000142.1 coordinate 590, forward strand.
GGTCAAGGTCGCCGGTTCATAAGGCTGATAATCGACAAGCTTCTTTCCTGCCAATGCCTGAAGCGCCACGGTCACCGCGGATTTGGCCACATGGAGTTCTTCGGCGATATCCCGGACGCGAGCGAACCCTCTGGCCCGTACGAGCCAGAAGATGGTCTCCAGGTAATTCTCCAAGGTAGCCGAGAGTTCCTGGGCCATATTTGGCACCTCCTGGTTTGACGTTCTAAGGGTTTAACATTATACTACTGGCAGAATGGGGTATGATCCGAGAACCAGCCGTTTGTCCTTGCTGGCGAGATGGCAGCGCCCCCGGAGCGAAGTGAGGGAATATCGTGGTCACCCCGGTAAAACCCCGCACAGGGCCGAGCATCAGGGAGTTCCTTCGGTACTACGTGCTGGTGGCCGCCCAGCGGCGGCGACGGACCGCCGCGGGCATTGTCTCAGAAATCAAGAGGAACAGCGCGTCCAACCAAGAGGTACGCCGCTCGGGACAGCTTCTGGTCGATGGCGACGAACTCGGGCAGGTGCTTCGCCACCTCGCGATGCAGAAGTTGATCGCCCCGTCAGGCGGAACGTGGAGGTCGACTCGGGAGGGACGTCGCAAGCTGGCCCTCTACGACCGGCAGAAAGAGAAGAGCCGGGACAGGAAGAATCGCGCCGCCCGCGTTCTCCTGCGATGGCTGGAACCGCGCCGGGCAGGCAAGGTTCTGGACGTGGGCACTGGAGACGGTTACCTGGCCTTTCAGCTTGCAGAAAGAGGTTGCCGCGTCCTGGGCATCGATTCTGGTTCATTTGACTACTCCAAAGACAGCATCAAGACGGCCCGACAAAAGGCGGAAGCGAAGGGACTGCGCGTTGAGTTCAGGAAAGTGTCCGTCGCCGCGCTCCGACGTAGACGAGCCAAGTTTCAGGTCATCGTCGCGAGCCAGGCCGTCCACTGTATGCGTGACCAGCCGCGTTGTCTTAGAGCGATCCACAGCCTGCTCGAGCCGGGTGGAACATTCCTATGTATGGACCTGCGGGTCGGGTTGAAGGGGTTCCTAGAGCACGGTTGGCACGCGTTCCTAGCCCCTTCCCAGGAAGAATGGGCAGAGCTCCTGCCGCAATGCGGGTTCGAGGAGCCCGCTTTCCGAAGGATGGGGGGCTATCTGGTCGTAAAGGCGCGGAGACCGCGCGCCCAGAGGCGCAGGTCTCGGCCGAGGAAAACACAGTGATTGATGGCCCGGTTGCAGTTGGGCCAAAGGACGTGCAGCGATGCGTGTCGAAGCAGAAGTAAGCTTGTACCCGTTGGGCGAAGAGCGGCTCTCACCGTTCATTACTTCCTTTGTCAGCGTGCTGAAAGAGCACGGCTGCGAGGCGGAGGTGGGCCAGATGAGCACGCTCGTAAAAGGGGACACGGGCCAGGTGTTCGCGGCATTGAAGGCGGGGTACGAAAAGGCGGCCGGACAGGGCGGATGCGTCCTCATCGTGCACGTGTCCAACGCGTGCCCGATGTGAGGCCCCGCACCGGCGGATCAACCAGTCTTCAGGAGAAGGGTGATGGGAACGGTGTACTTCCCGCAGTATCGAAGAGGGCGGGACGGAATCGAGGCGTTTGAAGGGACGATCTTGGAGCACGCGCAGCGGCTGGGTGTCGAGATTGCATCAGAATGCGGCGGCCTGGGCACCTGCGGCCGTTGCGTGGTCCGGATCGACAAAGGGGCCGACGCCCTCAGCGAGCGGACGCGGTCGGAAGAGGAGCACTCGCTCGGACCCGATGAACGGCTTGCCTGCCAAGCCCTCGTGCAGGACACCGGGGCGAGCATCAGTGTGTTCATCCGCGACTTCGGGGATTACTCCATTCTCGCCGACACACTGGACAGCCACGTCGCCCTCGCTCCGGCCGTCGCTAAATCGGGCAACCGGGTCGTCCACGCCGATGAAGGCGACCTCGGCCCGTACCGTGGCGACATCTACGGCTTGGCCATCGACGTCGGCACCACCACGTTGGTGACGCAAGTAGTCGACCTGGAAGACGGTCAGACCGTGGCTACGCTCACTCGCAAGAACCCGCAGATCTCCTACGGCAACGATGTCATCTCGCGCATCAGCTTCACGATGGAGCATGACGACGGGCTGGCGCAGCTCCAGGCGTGCCTGGTCCGGAGCATCAACGAGCAACTCGCCGACCTCGCGTCGGAGCGCGGGGAGTTCCGCGACAAGGTCTATGAGGTCGTCGCCGTCGGAAACAGCACCATGCGCGAGATTCTCTTCGGCCAAGACGTCACCACTCTCGGCGTCATTCCCTACCAGGCCAGCCACCTCGGCAGCCGGACCGCGCGGGCGGCCAAGCTGGGTTTCAGGCTGAACCCCGCCTGTCTTGTCTATGGCGGAGCACTGATCGGCGGACACGCCGGGGCGGACGCGCTCGCTGACGTCGTCGCCTCGGGAATGTATCACGACGACACGGTGAACATGCTCATCGACATCGGCACCAACGGCGAGGTGGTGATCGGCAACAAGCACAGGATGATGACCGCGTCGTGCGCGGCCGGCGGCGCCTACGAAGGAGCCACCATCCGCTGCGGCTGCGGCGCCATTCAGGGCGCCATCAAGAACGTCTGGCTCCACGACCACCACGTCGACTTCGAGACGATCGGCAACAAGCCGCCCGTCGGCCTCTGCGGCTCCGGCCTGATCGATCTCCTCGCCGAACTCCTCCGAACCGGGACGATGACCCGGAAGGCCAAGATCGCCCAGGACTTCGAGGTCAACCCCGGCATCACCCTCAGCCAGCAGGACATCTACCAGCTCATCACCGCCAAGGCCGGTCTCCGCGCCGACCAGGACCTGCTCATCAAGTACTACGGCATCCAGTTGGACGACCTCGAGAAGATCTATTTGGCCGGCGGCTTCGGCAATTTCATCGATCCGAAGAACGCCGTCGCCATCGGCCTGCTCCCACCGGCCGCCGACAAGATCGTCCGGCTCGGCAACGCGGCCCTCGCCGGGGCCAGAGCCATGTTGGTCTCTCACGCGGTCAGGAAGGACTCCGAGGACGTGGCCGACCGCATCGAGCACACCCGGCCCAACGAACTCGAGGATGGATTCGAATACCTGATAGCAGAGCGCATGTACTTCTAAGCGCGATGCAAGCCGACGAAGGAAAGACTCTTTGACGGCCCGGATCACACTCGGGCTCCCGGCCCGATTGGAGGTGTGCAAATGGCAAAAGCGCGAGTCAGGCCGAAATCTTGGCGTTACGCCAACACAGTGACGTGGAAAAAGAAGAAGGAGGCCAACCTCACCGCCGAAGGTAAGCCCGACCTCGAACTGGCGACACCACCCGACTTCGGCGGCCCCGAGGGCATCTGGAGCCCTGAGGACCTGCTGGTGGCAGCGGTCAATTCGTGCATTCTGACGACGTTCTTGTACCATCAAGCGAAGGCCGGCATCGAACTGGTCGGCTACAGAAGCGCGGCCGAAGGGACACTCGTATACACAGGGAAAGCCCTGCAGTTCACCGACGTGGTCGTTCGGCCGGAAGTGCTCGTCGTCGCGGAAGATGACGCCAGAAAAGCAGCGGCCGCCCTGAAACGTTCCGAGGAGACGTGCCTGATCTCGAACGCCCTCAATTGCGCGGTGCGTGTCGAGCCGAGCATCCAAGTGGCTCCGGCTGGTGCGCGTGTGCCGCGCCGGTCTGATACGTGAACTTGATTCCGCACGCGCCGCACGACCACTGCAAGAGAAAGGACACACGAATGACTCCAGAGGCACAGGCGTGGTTGGATCATAGGGCCGCGCGGTTTCTGAAGAGAGCTGGATTGAGGACCGGCCAGACGGTTCTAGACTTCGGCTGCAACAAGGGCAATTACGTCGGGCATGCGGCCGAGGTCGTCGGCCCTCTCGGCAAGGTATACGCGCTTGACAAGGATGCAGATGCCCTCGGCCAAATCTGTCCTGCCTTGCAGCGGGACGGGACGGACCACGTCGAATGCCTCCAAGTTGCAGAGGACGCGCCCGTCCCCTTGCCGCCTTGCTCTGTAAACGTCGTCTTGCTCTATGACGTGCTTCACCGCGGCTATTTCCCCGAGGCGCGGCAGAGACTGGCGATCCTGAGGAGTGTCTACGCCGTCTTGAAATCCGGCGGGCTGCTATCGCTGTATCCGACGCACTTGAAGAAGTACGGAATGAGCTTTGAGCGGATCTTGGGCGAGGTGAAGGGAACCGGCTTCCGGCTGAGGAATGAGGCCCGCAGGCGCCTGGTCCATGACGGAAACTTGGTCAGAGGGCGCGTGTTCAGTTTCACCAAGACGGGCGGATGCGGTGAGTAAGCGCAGAACGGTTGCCAAGGCGCCGGAGAGGGACAACCGTGCGACGGTGGAAAAGGTGCGAGGATGCCGCTATCATTGTGTGACGTATCGACAATTCGTGGCACCCGAACGGGCCTCAACGGAACACTCCATCCGCTGACCCAGTCGGCGCGAAAGGTGAAAACTCCGGATGCGGCTGTTGTCCCCTCAAGTCAAATTGGCGATCACGCTCGCCGTTCTCTTGGCGTGCGGGCTGGCTCTGATCGTCGGGCTACGGTTCTTGGCTCCGGCCTCCCCGGCCTTACACTCCGGTCGCACGGTGACCGATGCCGCCGGGCGTGACGTGTCCCTGCCGGGCCGGGTGGATCGGGTCCTTTGCTCGGGTCCCGGTTGCCTTCGACTGTTGACGTATCTTGGTGCCCAGGGCCTGGCGGCCGCGGTGGACGACGCAGAAACACGTCGGCGGGGTCTGGACGCGAGGCCCTATGCGCTGGCCAATCCGCAGTTCAAGTCACTCCCCACGTTCGGTGAGTTTAGAGGACACGACAACCCCGAGTTGATCCTCGACCTGTCCGCGCAGCCGCAGGTCGTTTTCAAGACCTATGCGACGATGGGACACGACCCGCAGGAGCTGCAGGAGAAGACGGGCATCCCGGTGGTGGTGCTCGACTACGGCGACCTGGGCAGCCGTCGCCCGGCGTTCTACCAAGCGCTCCGGCTGATGGGCGAGGTGGTCGGAAGAAAAGAACGGGCCGAAGCGACTGTAGCGTTTTTGGAGCACCATATCCGGGACCTCGACGAACGGACCGGTGATATCCCCGAGAACAAGCGGCCGACCGTCTACCTGGGGGGCGTGGCGTACAAGGGGCCACACGGCTACCGTTCGACCGAGCCTGCCTACCCGCCTTTCCTCTTTGTCCACGCGCGCAATGTCGTCCGCGACGGCGGCCGGTTCGATGACCTCCCGCATTCCGACGTGGCGAAGGAAAAGATCTTGGAGTGGAACCCCGACTACTTGTTCCTGGATCTTTCCACGCTTCAACTCGGTGACGCCGGCGGCCTGTATGAACTGAAGAACGACGCCGCCTACGCAACGCTGACCGCGGTCAAGGCAGGCCGCGTGTACGGCTTGCTTCCGTACAACTGGTATGCCGCCAACTACGGCTCCATTGTGGCCAACGCCTACTTCGTCGGCAAGATTCTCTACCCCGACCGGTTCCGCGACGTCGACCCGAAAGCGAAGGCCGATGAAATCTACACGTTCCTCGTCGGCAAAGGGGTCTTCGGCGAGATGAGCCGCGAGTTCGGCCGACTCGCCTTCGAACCCATCCCACTGGAGAGGTGACCTTGCACTTCGCCGATGGCGAGATTCCGCAGGAATATCGCCGCTACATCAAGCGCAAGATCGTGTTGATCATTCTCGCGTCTGTCGCGCTGGCGTGCCTGCTGGTCGTTTCTGTGTCGATCGGTGCGGCCGACGTGCCGATCTCCGAGGTTGTGAAGAGCCTACTCGGCGGTCAAGTGCCTGAGCGGTTCGCGAGAATCGTATGGAACATTCGCCTGCCGCAGGCGCTGGCGGCTGTGGTGGCGGGCGCCGGCTTGGCGGTCGCCGGGACGGCCATGCAATCGGTTCTTCGCAACCCGCTTGGATCGCCCTTCACGCTTGGCATCTCTCACGCGGCCGCCTTCGGAGCGGCGCTCTCAGTGATGCTGCTCGCAGGCGGGGTTATGACCTCGTCGCAGACGGGCGCGGTGACCGTCACCAATCAGTACCTGACCACGGCGTCTGCCTTCGGCTTCAGCCTTGTGGCAGTGGCCGTGATTATGATCGTTGCCCGCCTCCGCGGCGCCACGCCCGAGGTCATGGTCCTCACCGGGGTCGCCATGGGGTCGTTGTTCACCGCGGGCACGATGTTCCTTCAGTATTTCGCGGACGACGTGCAACTGAGCGCGATGGTTTTCTGGACGTTCGGGGACACGGCGCGGGTGAGTTGGACGGAACTGGGCGTCCTTGCGTTGGTCACCCTGCCGGCAGCGGTCTACTTCATGGCGAACAGTTGGAACTACAACGCGATTGACGCCGGGGACGAAACCGCGAGAGGGTTGGGCGTGCACGTGGGACGAGTAAGGCTGGCGGGGATGATGATCGCTTCTCTCGTCACCGCGGCGCTCATTGCGTTCCTGGGGATCATCGGGTTCGTGGGGTTGGTCGTCCCGCACATGGTCCGGCGTCTGGTCGGCGGCGATCACCGATTCCTGCTGCCCGCATCGCTGGTTCTGGGCGGCGTGCTGCTGCTCGCAGCGGATACGGCGGCACGTCTTATGCTTGCTCCCCATGTGCTGCCCGTCTCGGTGCTGACGGCGTTCCTGGGAGCTCCGGTCTTCTTGGTCCTGATTGTGAAAGGATATGGCCGGTGATTCTGGACGTCCAGGGCGTCACTTTCTCCTACCGCAGCCGGTCCGTGCTCCGCGGGGTGACCTTTCGGGTGGATGATGGCGAACTTCTCGTCATTCTCGGGCCCAACGGGGTGGGCAAGACGACTGCACTAAAATGCATCAACTCGATCCTTCGGCCGGATCGGGGCGCCATCCTCCTGGACGAGCTGGACGTCTTGCGTTCGCGGCTGGGCGAGATCGCGCGGTCGATGAGCTATGTCGCGCAGCGCGTGGAGCCGGCGCGACTCACCGCGTTCGACGCGGTCCTGATGGGCCGAAAGCCGCACCTGCGTGGCAGGGCCTCGGAGCGAGACCTGAAGATCGTTGACGCCGCTCTGAAACGCCTTCACCTCTCCGGCCTGGCTCTCCGATACATTGACGAGATGAGCGGCGGGGAGCTTCAAAAGGTGGCCATTGCCAGGGCTCTGGTGCAAGAGCCGAAGCTGCTCTTGCTCGACGAGCCGACCAGCTCGCTCGACCTCAAGAACCAGATCGAGATCCTCTCTCTGATCCGCCGAGTGGTCGCCGAGCATCACGTGGCCGCCATCATGACGATGCACGATCTGAATACGGCCCTCCGCTTCGCACACAAGTTCCTGCTGCTCAAGGACGGAACGGTCTATGCCGCCGGACCGGTCGAGGAAATGAGAGCAGATTTGATTGAAGCCGTGTACGGGGTGCCGGTCGAGCTGCACCAACATCGCGGCCGGCCGCTGGTGATACCAGATTCCGAAATAGACGACACAGAGGAATGAACCACTTTCTGTTGCAGTGACTGGCGTTTCGAACTGATTCTCCGGAAGGTTGACTGCCATGTTTCCAAAGATGCTTCTCCAGCAGGCGCGGCACCGCTGGCAAGTCACTGTCCTACTGTGGCTGGCTATGACCGCGCTCGTGTCGCTCTACGTGTACGTGGACAACAGCGCGCGGTTCTCCAATCGCTCGATGCAGCTCATCATGAAGCACATGGGACACAACCTCTACATCCTGCCGCGGCGCGCGGAGGCCCGCGACACGTACCTCTGCACCGGCGGACAAATCTTTTTCCCCGACACTGTAACGGCCGAGATGGCCGAGCACCTGGAACTGAATTCCAAGTATTACGTGTCGGTCCTCCAGGAGCAGACCGACGTCGACGGGCAGTCATTGATTGTCACGGGCATCAAGCCTGTGCACCGAGCGGACGAGTCCGGGGAAAAAGCACATCTCACGCAGCCAATCCCTCCGGGTCAGGCAAGACTCGGCGCGCGGGCGGCGGGACGGCTTGGCGTATCAGCCGGCGGCTCGTTTCAAGTCAAATCGAGCACCTTGGAGGTCGCCAGCGTCCTGGAGTCGCAGGGGGCTCTGGACGACTATCGCGTCTACCTGAACCTGGGCGACGCACAGAGGATTCTCGACAGGCCGAACCAGATCAATGTAATCCAGGCCTTTCTGTGCATGCACCAGGGCTCCCTGCCGAAGGTGACGGGGCACCAGAAGCAAGTGATGGAGAAGTTGTTTCCCGCGTTTCAGGTGATCGCGGTGACGAGCATTGCCCGGGGCAGAGACCTGGCCCGGCGCACAACAAGCGGCTACCTCTACTACCTGCTGGCCCTCGTCCTCGGCATCACCGTCGTTATCATCGCGGTTACCGGCTTGCAGGAGGTCTCCGACCGGCGGCAGGAGGTGGGCATCCTGCTCGCGATGGGGGTGAGCTACGCGCGCATCGTTGGGCTGTACGTGGCCAAGCTCTTCGCCATCGCGCTGCTTGCGTCGTTTACGGGCTTCCTGGTCGGCTCGTGTCTGTCGCGGGAGTTCCTGTCGCCGATGCTGGTCACACACAGTCAGCCGGTGGCCGTGATCTGGGGCCAGTTTCCGCGCGTTGTGCTGCTGACGTGCCTGGTGGTCGTGCTGGCGGCGTTCCTGCCGATGGCGAAGCTCGTGCGTCTCGATCCGAACGAAATCTTGACCGAGGAGTAGTATCCGATGCTGAGCGTCCGCAACGTCACGAAGACCTACCGGAAGCGGGGCCGGCTGATCCACGCCGTCCGCGACCTGAGCTTCGACATTGACGAGGGCGATTTCGTGGTCGTCCACGGCCCAAGCGGAAGCGGCAAGAGCACGCTGCTGCTCCTCCTCGGCGGCATGCTCCCGCCGGACGCCGGCGAGGTCCTCTTCGAGTCGAACGACCTCTACGGATGGTCGCCGGGGCAGCGCAACCGCTTCCGAAAGCAAACGGTCGGCTTTGTCTTTCAGCGGTACTTCCTGGTTCCGTACCTCAGCGTGCTCGATAACATCCGCCTGCCGCTGGCGATCCAGGGGACGAAGACGGAACATCTGGAAGAAATCCACAGATTGGCGAGGCGTTTACGGATTGAGGACCGCTTGGATCACCGGCCGGGCGAGCTCAGCGCCGGCGAGCAGCAGCGCGCCGCCGTCGCTCGAGCGATGATCGGCGGGAAAACACTGATTCTCGCCGACGAGCCGACCGGCAATCTTGACGTCCCCAACGCCGAGATCATCGCGGAGTGCCTCACCGAAGAACGCAACCGCGGCCGCACCATAGTGCTTGTGACGCACGACCAGTCATTGCTCGGGATCGGAACGCGAGAGCTGCGGCTCGTCGAGGGTATGCTCGTTGATCCAGGCGTGACCGAAGAAGCGCACGGACAGACACAAGACGCACCATAGAAAGCAGACGGACAATAGGAGAAGGGGGCAGTCCTACGGTCAGGCCAACCGCTGCGGAAGCTGGCGAGGGAATAGCCATGAGAACATCAGTTTCTGAAAGTGCGAACACAAGCCGGCATGGCTTGAGTTGGCTGGAACTGCTCGTAGGTGTTCTCGTGGGAGCGGCTGGCGCCGGGATGCTTATGGCGGCTCTTCCCTCAGCCGTCCTCCCCAGGATCACGCACAGGATGCTGGGCCTGCCCGGGCCGGGTAGCGGGGTGGCCGTCGTTGGGCCGTTGGTGGCGCTCGTGGCGCTGTTGAACTATCTCTTGGTCAAGAAACAAGGGGTCATGCTGCTGTGCTGCGCTGTTCTGGGAACGCTGCATAGCATCTTCATGCAGGGGATTTTCCCTTCGGCGAAGACTGTCGGAACAGTCGGGCCTTTGCCCCTTAGGATTCTGGCTGTCGTCGTCCTGGGGGTTACGCTCGAATTGACTGTCCGGTTGTTGGCTCGATGCAATCGCTGGCCGCGCTACATGGTATCTGCCGCCTGTGGCAGCCTAGCTTTCCTTGTCTTTTACTGGGCTGCCCTCTATCCATTCACTGGCAAACGCCCGGTCACGTTCCAGCGCGCTGTCATCTTGGGAGCAGTAACCGCCGGCGCGGGCGCTTTGCTCGGCGGTCTCTTGCCAGCACTGCTCGCCCCGCTCCGACGCCAGGATTGACCGCTGTCCTCTGCGAAGCACTTGCCGAGCCGTCGATTCGCCGATCCGACTGGCCGGACGGCGCAAGTACGGCCGGACCGGCTTGTTTCACGTACAGCCCTTTCGCCCGCCATCGCCGATGCAAATGGCACGCGCCCCAGGCTTCAGACCGCTGGGCCTGGGCCATCGGTAATGTCTATCTGCGGCTCGACGACCACGGCTGAGTTGATTGAGCTTGAGATGAGACACGCTCGCTCGGCCTGGCGCATGGTCTCTTCGGTCTGCTCGCGGTGGGTCTCGGAGGCAATCCGGACGACGGGCTTGACCTCGACCCGGGAGAACAGCAACCCTTTCTGTCCGAACTCCACGGTTCCCTCTGCGGTGCTACTGTAGCTCAGGAGGTCGATGTCTGCCTTCGCTCGATAATAGAGGAAGGTGGTCATGATGCAGGCATTCACCGCTGCCACGAAAAGGTCCTCGGGCGACCAGATTCCTTCGTGTCCCCCGAAATCGGGGGGTGTAGCTACCTGAAGGCCGGGCTTGCCCTGAGAAATGAGGAGCCCTTTCTTCTCGTCTTTCCACGTGACGGTGTTCGTATACCGCCAAGTCTTTCGCCTTTCCCGCGTTTCTGCCATTTTGGCTTCCTCAACTTGTCTTCTGAAGATCACGGCGTGCCTGACAGCAACTTGTCTATCCCTTCGACTGCTTGCTTGGCGTCGGCGATGGCCGTCACGGCATCCATATTCAGGTTGACGATGTCGCCGCCGGCGAACACCCTTTCTATTGAGGTCATGCCGTCGTCGTCGACCTTGACCTTCCTGCGCTCGGTGAACTCCAGCCGCTCCATCATGTCATCGGGGATGAAGGACAGGTCGTAGCCCTGGCCGATGGCCTCGATGACCATGTCGCCTTCAAGGCACATGGTTTTTTCTTCATAGAAGGTGGGGCTGAACCTGCCTTGTTCGTCGAAGACCGCTTTCACCGCCTTGCAGTCCAGGCCTTTGACGTGGCCGTCGTCGATCACGATGCCCTTGGGTCCCCAGGCCGGGTTGAACTGGATGCCTTCTTCTTTGGCTTCTTCGGTTTCCTCGTCTGAGGCGGGCATTTCCTCCCAGGATTCGAGCGAGACGGTTTTGGTGACGGTCTTCTCGCCGGGGTATTGGATCTGCTGCAGGCGCAGACAGGTCCGGGCCACATCCATGGCGACGTTGCCGCCTCCGATGACGATGACTTCGCGGCCGACGTTGGGCGGGGACTCAGACTTGGCGGTTCTTAGGATGTCGAGGCCGAGGAGGGCTCTGTCTTCGTTATCGATGTGTGCTGTGCGGCTCCGATGCGTGCCGACTGCTATGTAGACGGCGTCATAGTCGCGCAGTAGGTCCTTGAAGAGCACGTCCTGGCCCACAGTGGTACTGAACCTGAACTCGACACCGGAGGAGGCGATGTAATCAGCGTCTCTGTCGAGGGCCTCGGGGGGCAGTCTGTATTGGGGCGGGCCGATTCGGAGCATGCCGCCGGCGGCGGGGAGAGAATCGAACACGGTGACGGCGTGTCCTTTGAGTCTGAGATAGTAGGCAACGGCGAGGCCGCTAGCGCCGGCGCCGATGACCGCCACTGTCTTGCCGGTGGGGGGCGCCGGTTCGAGTTCGATTGCCTTATGGTAGTCCTCAACGGTGTCGGCGGCGTATCGTTTGAGCCAGCGGATGGCGACCGGTTGTCCACGGAGGCCCAGGGAGCAGGCGTCTTCGCAGTGTTTCATGCAGATTCTGCCGCAGATGCTGGGCAGGGGGTTGTCCTCGAATATGGTTTTCAGCGCCGCGCCGGTGTCATCCTCGTTGATGGCCTTGACGTAATCGGAGATCTTCAGATGTGCGGGGCACGCCTCTTCGCAGAGCTTGCACTCGAGGCAGCGTCCTGATTCGCTTTTCGCCTCTTGTTTGGTGTAGCCTATGACCTGCTCGATGAAGGAGAGCTTTCGTTCCACCGCCGCCACCTCGGGCATGGGCACGCGTTCGGGCTCGAACAATGCGTAGTCCAGGTCGGGCGAGAAACCTTCGTAGTCCTTTCTGCGATGAGCGAGGCTTGCCTTGAGGATTGAATACTCGTCGGGCGGCAGGAAGGTCTTTTCGTCGGTCTTTTCGTCCTTGGGGACGAACGTGAAGGTGTTGGTGTCGAAGTGAATGTGGAAATAATCCCTGGACAGTCGAAGTGATCCGGGCGGGCAGATGTCGACGCAGAGCCCGCAGAAGCAGCACCTGCCGTAGTCGAGTTGGGGCCGCTCGTTTTTTTGGCCCGGCTCGGGCTGGATCTCCGGGACCTCGATCATCGTGATCGCTTCGTTCGGGCAGATGTCGGCGCAATTCCCGCAGCCGGTGCACTGGTCCCAGTCGTTAAGGTGAAAGCCGCGGTACCTCGGCGCGGGCTCCTTCCCTTCGAAGGGGTACCTTAGGGTGACGGGTTTCTGAAACAGGAACTTGATGGCCTTGAACGGGCTCAAGATGCTCGGTTTTGCCATTTTGCGTGTTTTGCCTATCGGTCTATTTCGGGCGCGACGACATAAAGACTTATCATTGTATTCCCGACGTCGGCGATGCTGGCGCCCTCGAGCGCTTTCTCCAGAATCGTGAGCCCGTGGGGATATGAAGGGGTCCTGAAA
>CAZDHT010000143.1:0-13320 GCA_964505325.1 uncultured Planctomycetota bacterium
GGTGAACTCGGTCTCGCTCATAAGCGTTCTCTTCCTCCGGCATGAGCCGGGCCCTGCAACGCACAGGCCGCTCAAGCCCCGTGTCCAGTGCTCTTCTACGGTTCGATTTCGTTCTTCCGCCTGATGGCCTTCTCTGAGTCACTTAGCTTCTCCTCCTCTTCAGCGCGAGCAACGCGAGGCCGACCAGGCCGAGGCCCGCCGGCTCGGGGATGGGCGGCGGAATGAACTCGTTGGCCGACGCGGCGAACAGCCAGAAGTCGTTTTGGCGGTTCACGCCATTCGTCGAAGTGGTCAGTTTGAAGCTCTCCAGGACCTGGGTCTCGTCCAGCAACAGGTTGCTGCTGAACTTCCACAGGTAGCGGTCTTCGTTGCGGATGTTGCTGTACCGGTTCGGGTCGCTGCCAGCGGCGCCCATGTGGCGGTCCGACACGAACCCAAGCGCCCAGGTCGGGTCGGAGTCGGTCGCGTTGTGCCAGTCGCCCTGGCCGCCGACGCCGCCGGACGTGAAGCTGCCGCCGGTCGCAGTGCCGCTGGCAGACCAGACCGTGTGCCACGCGGCGTCGGCGGCGTATTTGACCTCCACCTTGGCCGTATACGTCTTTCCTGCATCGGAATGACGCCGGCCGTTGAGCAGGAAGTTGATGTCGGAGTAGGTCCGTTGGTCGCCGGCAGTGAGGTCAACCTGAACCGAGCCGGTGCTGTTGTTCGTCGTGACGAGAGCGCAGTTGTGGACCTTTGTCATGGGCGGGTCGTTGGGCTTCCAGTCGGCCGAGTCGTAACGGCGGGCCAAGCCCTTTCCTATCTCGAAGTTGCCGCCGTCCACCAGCCCATCGGCCGGCAGGCCTGTGGGATCGTCGCCGAGGTAGAGGCTGCTCCACTGCATGCTGTGCTGAGTCAGAACATCACTGAGGCGGTGGTTGCCTGCCTGCGTGTTGCAGAAGGCGATCTCGTTCGCTGTCCCGACGGCGTCGTAGTTGAACGCGCTGCTCATGTCCAACTGGACCAGACCCGCCGACGCCGTCATCGCCATTCCCACAAACATCATCACAACAACCAATGCCATGCGCTTCATCACGCACCTCCTTTTCACGACAGAGGCCCGGGGCCTGCAACGCACAGGCCGCCCGATCCTCGTGTCCAGTGGTTTTCTACGGTTCAACTTCATTCCTCCAACCAACACTCAAGAGCAAAAGCCTTCCTGCGACGTCCCCGGCTACGCGCCGGCGACGGTCGATCAAGCCGCATCTCTTCTCCTGCTTTCTTCGGATCTCGTAACACTTCAGCCAAGTGAAGCGTATGCACATTTTCCGCCGGTTCGCAGAACCGGCCTACAACATCTTGCGGCCACCTTGTAGGCCCGTTCTGTGAACGGGCGTGTATTGCTCCCTTCTACATTTGGCTGAAGTGTTACCGGATCTCTTCACTGAATCTGCTGTGTCCTTACAGAAAGCCAGTATTCGGGTACTACAAAGCCAGATACCGCATCCTCCACAACGGTTCGGATCGGCCTCTTCTTTTTTCGCGCTCTCTCTTGCACCGGCCCGTGCCGATGCGCCACCAGAGCGCATCTATGTCCGTTCGTCGAGCGTGTGACGCACGCGTGCGCCGGCCCGAAACTGACCGGCGCCGGGCGCTCATAGCCGCCGCACCCGGCCGGCCGGCCGGCCGGGCGGACGTGCGCTCACGCCGCGTTCGATTCCTGCGTCGCCGCGCCTCCGTATCAGGCCCGGACAGTCGCACTACTACCAGGCTTCCTTATCCGCCCAATGGCACCGGCTGGCCCTCTCGGGCCCGGTGCGTGCAGCACCCGCGCCACATCCACGTGGGCGAGGCGCAAATCTGCAGCCGAGGCCCGTCCGCCTGCCAAAGCGCCGGCGAGAACGCGGCCTCGTGCGCGCGGCAGCGCGGCGTGTTCGGCTGCAAAGCCGTCAGCCGTGATCGAGCACGGCCCGCGGTGCAGCGGCCCGGCGAGACTTGTCGCGCCGGGCACGCCCGGGGTGGAGCCGGCGGGCCTCCGTCCCATGCGGGGCGCGCAAAGGTACCCTAAAGACGACCGGGGGGCCGGGGTGAAAGCTGCAAATCCCATGCCAACCCGGTCGGCTTTTGGGCGAGTATGGTATAATGTGTTGCAGAACAAGAGGTTACGAACAGATGCCGCACCCGGCGGCGGAGGCGGGGCCAGGGATCAGTGGATTTCAGGCAACATGGGCTACTTCCGCCCTGGCAAGGAACGGGCGTAATCTGCTGCATGGACAGAGGTTAGGAGGCGTTGCGGCGGGGCAACACGGCGGCGCTCGCGGCCGCCCCGCTCAGCCGCTCTCAGCGGCCGAGATGTGTTTGCAGATCAGCGCGATCAGCCGTTCCCGCTGGCCGGCACAGGACGGATCGTCCGCCAGGTTCACGATCTCGTGCGGGTCCTCGGTCAAGTTGTACAGAGCCACGTCGTGGACCTCGGGATCGAGGCAGAGCGAGAGCTTCCAGTCGCCGTCGCGGACCATCACCAGCCGCCCCTTGTGCTGGACGTATGGCCGCTGGGATTCGAGCGTCAACTCGCTGAACACCGGCTTTACTTCGGGCTCGCCGCCGGCCGTCAGGACGTCCGCGATGCTCGCCGAGCATCCCTCGCCGGGCGCGTCCAGCCCCGCCAGCTCCAGCAGGGTTGGGAGCAGCGTCTGCGTCTCGACCGGCGTCTGGATCGTCACGCCGCGCGCCACTTCCGGCGGATACCGGAAGATGTAGGGCACGTTGACGACCGGGTTGTAGAACGTCTGCTTCTGCACCAGCCCGTAGTCGCCGAGGTGCGTGCCGTGGTCGGACAGGTAGACCACGATGGTGTTTTCCAGCAGCCCCCGCTCCTCCATTCGGTCGAGCAGCCGGCCGAACTCGTCGTCAAGGAACGCAACCTCCCCGTAGTAGCACCGGCGCATCTTCCGGATCTCTTCCGGCGACAGGAGCGCCGACGACGACGTCTTGCTCACGTGTTCGGCCAGCCACGAGGGTTGTCCTTCGGGCGGCGCATCGCACGCCTCGGGGAGCCGGATCGCCTCCGCCGGGATGATCTCATCGAACGGTGCCGGCGGCACCACGGGGGTGTGCGGGCCGTTGAACGAGACGCGCAGGAAGAACGGCCGCGCCGGGTCGCGGCGTTCGAGCCAGTCGAGCCCGAGGTCGACCGCCTGGTGCTCGGTGGTCTCGGAGTGGTCGGCGGGGAACCGCCCGGCGAAGATCCACCGGCGCGCCTCGCCCGGATACTTCACCACGCCCCAGTCGCTCTCGTCGTATCTCTCGTGGTAGTCGAAATACTCAACGTGGGGGGAGAGACAATCGCCGCCCTCGACCTCAAACGCCGGCTCGGCGCAGACGTAGTGCTGCTTGCCGAAGCTCGCCGTCCCGTACCCGGCGCCGCGGAACCGCTGCATCAGGCTCCCCGATGGCGGCTCCTCTGTCGTGTCGTTGTACCAGACGCCGGTCTGGCTGGGGTACTTGGCGAAGAGCAGCGACGTGCGCGCCGGCATGCACACGGGAGACGGCGTGACCGCGTTCCGGAACACCGTGCCTTCGCCGGCCAGGCGGTCGATGTTGGGGGTGCGGGCCCACGGACTGCCGTAGCAGCCCAGCGAGTCGGTGCGCTGCTCATCGGTCATCAGCCACAGCACATTGGGGCGTTCGATCTCTTGCCTCCTTCATCGTTGGTCCGATGGGCTGTCCGGCAGCGGGTCGATGCACCGCGAGAGCAGTTGGCCCTCGCCGCCGGGCTTGATGACGCCGGCGGCGTAGTTGACAAGATTGGCCAGCAACGTCTGGGCCGTCCGGCTGTTGTCGAGGTTGCCCGGCACCTTCATGTTGCACACGACGATCTGCCCCCGCCCGAGGGGAACGCGGTACAAGCCGCCGCACCAGGCATAGTCCGCCGGCCGGGTCCACATGTGCATCGACAGCCCGCCGGCGAGCACCTCCCCGCCCGCGGCCATCACGTCCTCGCCCCGGTCGAACTTGTCGGGGTACACGTCGGCGTACTGGTATCCCGCGACGCAATCGGCGGGCAGATTCGCAAAGATCGCGTGCCGCTTGACGTACCCGATCGTCCGCATCGCCCGGCCCATGCGAATCAGCGTCGGGAACAGGTGCTCGTAGAGGAGCATGACCTCGGGCTCGAACAGCACCGCGCAGCCGCCCAGTTGGACGATCTTCCTGAGCTGCCCGAAGACCTCGCGTATGAGCTGCCTGTTGCCGACGCCCTCCCGCAGATCGAACAGGATGGGGACGTTCTTGTTGCGATAGCCGTTGCTGAAGGCCTCGGCCCTCGCGCCGAGCCGTCGGAGATGCCGGGCAATGACGCCTTGCGGGTCGTCGGCACCGGCGGCGTCGACGACAAGCCTCGGCCGTGGGAGCACGATGAACTCAACGCTCTCGCGGCGCAACGTTCTGCCCGCGTGCAGCAGCGTCATGCGCAGGTTGTACCTGCCGGGCTTCAGCGTCGGCCGGACTGTCTTCCGCAGCAGGAGCTGTATCTCCTTCTCCGCCCTCACCCGTCCCGAGCCGACCGCGCGGCCGATGCGCCGGCCCCGCGCGCCGACGATCTCGACGCGCCACGTGCAGCTCTTGCCGAGCCGGTCCTCGTTGACGAGCATCACGCGGACGGAGAGCGCGTCGCCCTGGCACAGGACGCGGGGGGTAATCTCCGCCACCGGCAGCGGGGTCTTCACGGCCGTAGCGAGGCCGGCGAGTATTGGCTTGGGCCGCCGCCACACGTCGGTCGCGCCGAACAGCTCTCCGCTGGCATCGGCGAGCTGGCAGAAACACAGGCCGGCGAGCTTCGGATTGGTCCGCATCGCAGCGGTGACCAGCCGGACCTCATCGGCGCGGACACGGCTCGCCTCGGCGATCATCCCGCCGACGCTGCCGAACGTCTTCGCCAGCCCCGCCGCGCGGAACTGGGCCTTCAGCGAGTCGTGGAAGTCCTTGTGGAGGCGGTAGTCCTCGAGGCCGGCCTCCCGCTCGGCGCGGCGGTAGGTCCTCAGGACGGCGGCATAGTCGGGGGGCGCCTCGGGCGCGCCGTACTCGCTCACCAGCAGCGGCAGGCCCGCTTGGCCCCGGGTGCGGTAGTCGCGGAGGCTGGAATCCCGCAGGGGCAGGGGGCAGTAGCCGTGGGCGTCCAGTATCTCGGCCGTACGCGTCGTGTTGGGCAGCATGATCCTCGTGCCTGCTCCCGTGCCCGAGCCGTCGCCGCCGGAAGTGTCGACGAGGAGGCGCGTCGAATCGATCTTCCGCGCCCATCCGGCCAGGCGCGCGGTCAGCCGCTTGACCTGCGCCCGGGTGAACTCGCGGAGGTGGTACGCCTCGTTCATCAGGCACCAGAGCACGACGCTGGGATGGTTGCGGTCGCGGCGCAGCAGACCCTCGACCTGGCTGCGGCAGTGCCGCTCGGTGTGCGGGGTGTTGCCGATCCAGCCGATGGCCGGCTCGCCCTGTACGAGGATGCCCAACTCGTCGGCGATGTCCAGGTAGTACGGGTTGACCGGCTTGAGGTGGGCGCGGAGGAAGTTGAAGCCGTTGTCCTTGAGCAGTTGCAGTTCGCGGCGGGCAAAGTCCGGCGTCTCGGGGAAGATCAGCGTCCGCGGGTACATCCCTTGCTGAAGGAGGCCCTTGAGCTTGATCTTCCGGCCGTTGAGGTGGAAGGCGCCGTTGCGGACGGTGAACTCCCGCATGCCGAAGCGGACGGTGAGGCTGTCGACTGCCCCGCTGTCGGTCGCGATCTCGACCGCCGCCGAGTAGAGGAACGGGTCGTCGGGTGACCACAGTCGGGCTTCCTTCACGGCCACGGGCACGGAAAGGTGGTTGTCGCCCTTCTTCAGCCTGACGGTCCGCGTCGCGGACGCCACCGGGCGGCCGGGTCTTGCCGACGAGGCGACGCGGCAGGTCACCACGGCCGAACAGGCCCGCCCGCGGTTGGTGATGGTGATGTCCAGGACCGCCTTCCCGCGGCGGGGGAACGGCTTGACGTAGCAGTCGGCGACATACGCCGGGTCGGTGACGACCAGCTCGACGACCTGCCAGATCCCACCGGCGTTGTAGTACCAGCCGAGCTTGCCGGCGGGCAGGTCGCCCTGGTTGAGCGGCGCGCCGATGCGGTAGCCGTCGATCTCGTGGTTGATGGGCGGGTTGATGACGCGGACGACCAGCTCGTTGTCCGGCCGAAGCAGCGCGGACACGTCGAACTCGAAGGGCAGGAAGCCGCCCTCGTGGCCGCCGAGGTGCCGTCCGTTCAGCCAGCATTCGGCGACGTAGCACACCGCGCCGAACTTGAGACGGACGACCTTGCCATCCCACGCGCCCGGCGCGGCGAAACGCCTGCGGTACCAGCCGACGCCGTCGTAGCCGGGGCGGACCTGCTCCCACACCCCCGGCACGGTCATCTTCATGGACCGCGGGAAACGGGCATGCCACCGCCGCTCCTTCCCCTCGTTCTTCGGGTCGAAGGCCAGGTCCCACTGTCCGTTCAGCGAGACGACCTCTCTCGCGCTCTTGCTCATCTGTCTTGGTCTCCGGGTACCCGGGACTCACTGCTCATCGTGTCGTGCAGACGATGTTCACTCTCTTCTTGCCCAGCCCCTTGGCAGGCACAGCGATGAAGTCGCCGTCGATCGGCTCGCCGCCGACGGTGATGCCCGCCTTCCTGCCGCGACGAATCTCGACGTGAAAGTCGGTCCCGCGGAAGGGCCGGACGAACCTCGCCCGCCTCCACTTCGACGGCAACAGCGGGCGCAGATGGAAGCCGTCGAGCGTTCTGCGGAAGCCGACCAGCCGGTCGACGCAGTTGACCATGTTCCAGGCGACGGTGCCGGTCCGCCAGGAATCGTCCGAGACGTGATGCTTCATCCGCATGGCTGACGGGCCGACATACCCGTTGCTCTGGGCGTACGGCTCGGACTTCTCCTCGCCGGGCAGGATGCGCGTGAAGGTCTCGAACGCCTTGTCGGCTCGGCCGGCGTCGAAGTCCGCCGCTATCTTGAACGATGCGGCGTGACAGTAGACGTTGCCGTTGGTGAAGAAGCCCGGCGGGGTCCCGGTGAGCTGGCCGATGCCGGGATGGTACTTGGTGAACGGCGGCCAGTTGTGCACCGGGCCGACCGGCGTGTCGACGATGGGCTCGAGCTTGCGGGCGATCCGGGTGTACCGCGCGGCGTCGATCACGCCGGACAGCAACGCCCACGACTGCGGGTTGATGAAGTACTTGCCCTCCTTCGCCTTGCTCGTGCCGATGGGCATGCCGTCGTCGTTGTACGAGTAGAGGAAGTGATCGCCGTCCCATCCGTGCTTCAGGATGTTCTTCTTCAGCGCGGCGTATCGCCGCGCACAGCGCGCGGCGAGCTTCGTCTCCCCGCGCCGCCGGGCCATTTCGCCGACGAGCCTCAGCACCCGCGCCAGCGCGAAGCTCATCCAGATGCCCTCGCCCTTGCCCTTGACGCCGACCTTGTCCATCAGGTCATTCCAGTCGCCGTAGTGCACCAGGCTCAGGCCGCGCTTGCCCCGGTCGTTCCAGAGGAATTCCATCGCGCGCAGGTTGTGCTCCCAGATCGTCCCCCTGCCTCGGTCCGAGTAGCCCGCGATCTGATCGAGGATCGACAGATCCCCGGTCTCACTGAGCAGCGCGTCGGTGGCGTGGCTGATCCAGGAGGGCGAGTCGGCGTAGTGTTTGTCCGCCGAGGCGATGTCCATGCTGGCCACGCGGAACGCCCGCGGGCAGAAGCCGTCGGACCGCTGGTTCCGCAACGCCTTCTTGAGCATCTCCAGCGCCCGCGCCGGGTTGACGATGCTCATGCCGGCGGCGTCCTGGCAGGTGTCGCGGTATCCCTTGAAGTAGAACCGCGCCCAGTCGGCCATCAGGTACAACTGGTGCTTGAGCCAGACGTTGAAGAGGCGGTTGAAGTCCGCGTCGGGCGTCTCCAGCTTCAGCCGGCCGAGGCGCGCGACGTTCTGCTTCCTGATGGCGGCCAATTCCCGGTCGATCTTGGCGCCGTCGGCGAAGGCGCGGATCATCCGCCGCGCCTCGGCGGCGTCTCGCACGATGCCCAGCACCACGTTCATCGTCCGCGCGGCCTTCGGCTTGAGCTTCAGGTTGTGCTGGAGGGCGCCGACGAGGTACTCGGCGCTGGCCACGCTGTTGCCCAGCCGGCCCTCGGCGACCCGCTGCGGCCGGGCATAGCTCCGCGTGACGCCGAGGAAGTGGTCCTTGCTCACGTCCCAACGCTGCACCTTGCGGTCGGCGTACATGAACGCGCGGTACTTCTCGTCGACCACGGTATACGTCATGTTCCTGAAGAACAGGAAGTTCCCGGCCCGGTCGAAGTCGGCGCTCAGGCCGCCGACGTAGCCGTAGGGCATGTTCACGCCGTCGAGCATCACGTTGGCGACGGTGAAAAGCGACAGGTCGCGGGCGCGGCGGGACTCGTTGGTCACGCGGACCGTCCAGATTTCGCCCGGGTGCTTCCGCGGCACGAAGACACGGAACTCGACGCGTATGCCATTCTTGAGGGTCCGCAGGATGGTGTAGCCCAGCCCGTGGCGGCATTCGAACTCATCGTGCTCGGTCAGGCACGGCAGGTAGCCCGCGCTCCAGAACTCGCCGGTGGCATTGTCGCGGATGTAGATCCAGCGGGGGGCTTCTCGCATGTCCTGCTTGCCGAACAGGTTCGTGACCACCCCTTCGTCGCTCTGGTACAGGGAGGATCCGTTCATGTGCTGGCCGGCGCAGGCGAGGTAGGTCGGATTCCAGAAGTAGTTGAACCAGTCCCGGGGCGGGCGGGGATCGGTGATCACATACTCCAGCCCGTCGTCCGTGAAGTCTCCGTACTTGCCCATGGTCTGTTTCCCCAGCAGATGAGTGTCGTCTCAACGTCCGTGCGCCGGCCCTCCTGAGCGCGTCGTCCGCTGCCAACTTTACCGCGGCGGGTCTCGGAGCGCAACCGCAAGTCCGGCGTACGAGGCTCTCCGCAGGTCCCATTTTGATCCCGGGAGGATTGCGGAGGCCGGTGGATGATGCTAGACTGCCGCGGTGGCCGGGCCACACTGACGCCGGGCCGGCGAAAAGACGGATTGCACCATGAGCCGAGCTTTTCTCCCACCCCCATGGATGGCGCTGGCCGCTGTCTGTGCGCTTGCGCCGTCCCCGAGGGCCATCGCGGCCGCCGCTGACGGCGGGCACGTCGTGCTGGACACGATGGGCGCCTGGCGGCTGCACCACACGCTCGAGCCGCCGGTGATCCTCTACCCGGCCGGGCCAAACGAGGTCCGCTTCGGTCAGACGTGGCTCAATCACCCGACCGCTTCGCCGCCAGCCGGCTGGACGCGGGCGGACTTCGACGACAGCGGCTGGCAGCTTTACGGGCGAAGAACGAGACAGCCCGGTGATCGAGGTGATCGTCTTTGGGATGGTGGGTCAAGATCACGCGTGGCTGAAGCACAACAAGGAGCTCCTCCAGAGCGGCAAGAAGCGTCTCCCCGTGGAACAGCATGTCCGGCGTGTACGCATCGTGATAGGGCACCCTGTCCGTATGGAGGAGCGGATCGTAGAAGGGAACGCCCTCGGCCTTGAAGAAATCCTCCCGAAGCGCGGGTAAGGTCTGTCCGCCATCCGGCACTCCCATCAGGAAGAAGTCCCTGCGGGGAATTCCTATGATGCGCAGGAACTCGAGCAGCTCATCGATACGTCTCTCACCCATCTGATGGGGGCTATCTGTTTTTCGCGCCTCGGACACGTATGCCTCTCCCTTGGTCACGAGGATAAGGGAAACGCGCGACTTCTTCTCCATCGCCCTGAACACCATGCCGGTGACGCTCTTGATGTCATCCGGGTGGGCCATGACCAGAACGACAGAGGACGATGGAGGTATGTTCACTCTTTTTCCTCATCATAGTGAGTCAAGTCGAGGCAGCGACGGCCCCGCCACTCCTCGCTCTGCCACTTCGCCGCCGGTGACTATACACGGCAGGGGACGTGCGGTCCAAGCGAATCCCGAACGGACAATGCCGACGCACAGACCCCGTGCCGGCCCCTTTGGCGCCTCGTCTGCGACCTGACTCGTCCGGGCGAAGCGGAGCCCGGTCGGCTCGGCGCCAGTCCGATTGTCCTTGTTTTGTCCTTGTCTCAATGCTAACTTACCGGCAGCATTCGCAGGAAGGTGTCAGGACCCTTTTTCGGAGTATAGCTCAGAATTGGATCGCACCGTGTCGCCCGAAAAAGGGTCCTGACACCTCTTGCCCGCGCAGATCACCTGCGAATAGGAGATCGTTATGGGACGGATCAAGCAGTCGTTCTGCTACGGACTGTTTCTGAGGGAAGGGATCACGATTGACGAGCTGCTGCGCCGTGCGAAGGAGATCGGCTTCGCCGCGGTCGAGCTGTGGCAGCGGGAGAACGCTCCGTTCGACGAGCTGGTCGAGGCGGCACAGAAGCACGGCCTGACCATCGCCTCGATGAGCGGCCACGCCTCGCTCGAGGACGGGCTGAACAACCCCGACAACCACGACCGCATCGCGGACGAGTTGCACGCCTCCATCGAGTTGGCCGCGTCGCTCGGCATCCCGGGTCTGATCTGTTTCAGCGGGGTCCGCAACGGCCGCGACGACGAGGAATCCATCGAGGTCTGCGCCGAGGGTCTCCGCCGTGCGGTCAAGTTCGCCGAGGAGAAGGGCATCAACCTCAACATGGAACTGCTCAACTCGAAGCGGAACCACCCCGGCTACCAGTGCGACCACACCGCGTGGGGCGTCCGCGTCTGCGAGGCGGTCGGCTCGCCGCGGGCCAAGCTCCTCTACGACATCTATCACATGTCCATCATGGAAGGCGACTTGATCGAGACCATCCGGGCGAACATCAGCTACATCGGCCACTTCCACACGGCGGGGAATCCGCGTCGCGGGCCGCTCGACGAGAACCAGGAGATCTACTACCCGGCGGTGTGCCGCGCCATCGCGGACACCGGCTACGACCTGTACGTCGGCCACGAGTTCAGCTTCCAGGGCGACCCGTTCGAGCACCTCGAAGCCGCGTTCAAGATGTGTGACGTATAGCGGAGGCGCACGGCGGAGTGACCGAAAGTGATCCTCGGACCCGCGTTACCAGAATCGAGATCCTTCGCTTCGCTCAGGATGACAGGGTGGTGCGCATCGCTGAATCTGTCATTCTGAGCGTCAGCGAAGAATCTCTACAAGAGACTGCACTGAGCTGCGGACACACAGGAGGGTGACGTGAGAAGAGGGTTCGAGCCGACGAAGCCGGGGGAGACGCTCCGGGACGTGCTGGGCCGGGTCGGCCAGGCGGGGCGGCGCACCGACACGCTGTTCAGCAGCGCGGACATGATGCCGACCTTGCTCGGGCTGTGCGGGCTGCGTCCTTCGGATCGGCCGGGAGTCTGGGCGGACAACGGAGTTCATGATTCCCGAGGCGCCGAGGCATTCGGTGCGGACGCTCGTTTCGGCGGGCGACACCCTGTGGGCGGGGCTGTACACCGTGCCTGGGGTGGTGGCCGAGCTCGGCGAGGAGAACATGCTGTGCACGTCGAGCGCGTTCGACGGCCGCCGCGTCGCCATCGAGCAGCCGGAACGTGCCGGGGTCCGCCAGCTCGCCCTCCGCGAACGGAACGCCGAACGCGACCGGCGCCGTCCGGTCCAGCTTCGAGAACTTCTCGAACGTCAGCGTGTTCATCGTGGCCCCTCGTTGCGCTGGGCAGACAGGAATGTCTGCCCCACCGTGCGATGAATCCTGGTTGGTGGGGGAGACGTTCCTGCCTGCCCGTCTACAGCTCGTAATTCAGGATCAGCAGCTCGCGGCCGGTGACTTTGCGCTCCTTGCGGCCGGCGGCCTTGGCTGCCTTGGTCACCGCGTAGCGGCCGCAATACTTCCACTCGAGCTCGATGAACCGCCAGCCGGGATAGAGCTCCCGTGCTTCGGGGCAGTCGTCGTAAGAGATCATCACCTTCGCCGGGATGGCGCCGAGCGCCGCGGCGAGCCGCCGATGGCACGCCTTGTCGAACGACTTGTCGTAGAGCTTGTCAGTGATGTGCCCTGTGCTCTCGCGGTAGTACGGCGGATCGGCGTAGATGAAGGTGTCGGCTGTGGCGCCCGCGAGGCACTTCTCGTAGCTCTGGCACGTGATCCTCACGCCCTGCAACTTGGCGGAGACTTGTTCCAGGTGCGCCAGCTTCTTGTCGAGTTTGCTCCAGCCCTCGGGGTTGCTGAAATACAGGCGCGACTTCCGCTTCGGGTCGAACACCACGCGCCCGCCCCAGACCGTGCGGTTCAGATAGTAATACTGCATGGCGCGTTCGAGCAGGTGGTCCGTGCCGCGCGCGGTCATCAGGTCGGTGCGCTCGAACGCCCAGTAGTTGAAGCGCTGGCGGCGGTCGCCGTTCTGTTCCCGGCACTTTCCGGCGAACGCGTCGAAGTTGTCGCGGAGCGTGCGCCACAGCGCATAGAGCCCCGGGTGCAGGTCGTTGATCCAGTTGTTTCGCGCCTTCGGCGTGAAGAAGAAGATAGCGGCGCCGCCCGCGAAGATCTCGCGGTAGTCCGTGTGCGGTGGGATGTGCGGCGCGAACATCTTCGCCACCCGCGTCTTCCCGCCGGGATAGCGGAGGGGTGAACGAAGCGGCTGCTTGGGGTCAAACGGCGTGTCGGGCATCCAGTTCCTCGTCGGTCTGCGTTCGCAGGGACTATAGGCAGGGAGCAACGCCAGTTAGTTCCCCAATCACGCCGGGGCCTATGCGGGTCCGGTGGGTCGGTCGCCTACTCCTTGCCCTTTGTCCGGGGCGCTTTCCTGGGCTTGAGCGCACGGAGCGCCTTGTTGAGTTCCGCCCTCTTGTCCTGCAGGGCCTTGATCTCGGGCAACTGGTCGACCGCCTTCGTGCGGACCGAGTAGAGATCACGGAGTTCGGCTGACGCCTTCTTGACGCTTTCGTTACCTCTCGCGATCCCCTCGCGTTTCCTGAAGCGCTCCGCCGCCTGCTTGCGCAGCGCGTCGGCTTCCTTCTTGAGCGCGTCGGCCTGGTCCTTTGCGTCCTTGTATTCCGGTATCTCGGCGGCCCTCGTGTCGAACTCCTTGTCGATGGCCTTGGACTGGTCGTCGAACTTCTTGAATTCGGGCGATTTCAGGGCCTTTCGTCTGGCGGCATCGAGCTTGCGGGCGACTTCGTACCGGGCGGACGCTTTCTTCTGCAGTTCGGCCAGCTTCTCGTTGAGCGCCTTAATCTCCGGCAACTCCTTTACCTTCTGCTTCCTCTCCTCGCCGAGCGCCGTCTCCTTGGCTTTGATGGCCGTCACGT
>CAZDHT010000144.1:0-13289 GCA_964505325.1 uncultured Planctomycetota bacterium
GGCGGGCCAAGGAAAGTATTGTCTCTTGACAAGCCGCCTCTATTAGCTGTTACCTCTCCGGCTGTCTCCCGTCGCCGTGCCGTTCGCCCCGCCTTCGCCCCGTGATTGAGAGTCGGGTCGGGGCTGCGGCTGTGGCGTCTGGTCGACGGCGCACCGCCATGTCGGCAGGCAATTGCCGTTTACACTTTTCTAGTATTCTAGAATTCCAGAATACTAGTATTCTGGAAAAGCGTGAACCGATTAGAGGAAACCCTCCGGACAGCCAGGTGCCGACACAGCATACCGGGGGCGCGCAACTTGGCACCCGCCAACACCGGGCTCGCGGCTCTCTGGCGCAACGCGCCAAATGGTTGAGGTGTCGCACCGAAACCTCTGTCGCACCGAAACCTCTGTCGTACCGGAGTGGATATTCTGATCCCGGGGTGCTTTTCGTTTCAATCGTCCTCGTCCTCCACGCCAAATGGGGCTGTTGACAGAGCCGCCGGTTCAGAGAACCGGCCTACACGAAACGCTCGAACGGCCCCATTGTGGGCCCGCTCTGTGAGCGGGCGACGTACTGCACCTGTTTTTCAACAGCCCCAAGCGGAAGATCCGAGGACGAGGCCGAGAACGATCCAGGATCTCGGCGACGGGGCCGCCTGGGAATACCCCGCGTTCGGGGTGTCCACTCGTCGTACCGAAACCTCTTGAAAAGCCCCCGCTACGCCGTAGAATACCCCGTCCTTTGGACTTCTGCGGAGGAAAACGGTGGCGGATCGAAAGCTGAGAAGTGATGAGGCGAAACGAGGCCTCGAACGTATGCCCAACCGGGCGCTCCTGTACGCCACAGGCATCACGCGCGAACAGATGGGCAAGCCGTTCATCGGAGTCTGTTCCAGTTTCACAGACTTGGTGCCGGGGCACATCGGGATGCGGTCGCTCGAACGCAAGATCGAGTGGGGCGTCTGCGCCGGCGGCGGGGTGCCGTTTCTGTTCTCGATGCCCGGCATCTGCGACGGCATCGCGATGGGCCACTCGGGCATGCACTACTCGCTTCCGTCGCGCGAGCTGATCGCCGACCTGGTCGAGTCCATCGTCCAGGCCCATCGGCTGGACGGCCTCGTGCTGCTGACCAACTGCGACAAGATCACGCCGGGCATGCTGATGGCGGCTGGGCGGCTGGACGTTCCCACGGTCGTGGTCACCGCGGGCCCGATGCTGGCCGGGCACTACGGCGGCCGCAGACTGTCGCTCGTGCGCGATACGTTCGAGGCGGTGGGCCTGTGCCAGGCCGGGAAGCTCGACGAAGACGACATCACCCAACTGGAGATCGAGGTCTGCCCGGGTGAGGGCTCGTGCCAGGGAATGTACACAGCGAACACGATGGCATGTCTGACCGAGGCGATGGGGATGAGCCTTCCCGGCACCGGCAGCGCGCTGGCGGGAACCGCGAAGAAGCAGCGCCTTGCCGAGATGGCCGGGGAACGGGTCGTGGAGCTCGTGCGGCAGGGAGTCACCGCGCGGCAGATCATGACGCGGGCTTCGCTGGAGAACGCCATCCGCGTCGACATGGCGCTGGGCGGCTCGACCAACACGGCTCTCCACATTCCGGCCATCGCTCACGCGGCGGAGGTGGACATCAAGCTCGACGATTTCGACCGCCTCAGCCGTGAGACACCGCAACTGGCCTCGCTGCGTCCGGGCGGCGATCTGATGATGGAGGACCTGGAGGTGGCCGGCGGAATCCCGGCGGTTCTGAAGAGCCTCGCGCCACTGCTCGACCTCGACTGCCTCAACGTGGGCGGCCTCACGCTGGCGGAGATCACCGAGTCCGCGCCCGTCGGCGACCCGGGGGTGATCCATTCGCTTGACGACCCCATCGCGCAGCAGGGCGGGATCGCCGTGCTGAAAGGGTCTCTGGCCCCGGATGGTGCGGTGGTGAAGCAGGGCGCGGTCAGCGCGGAAATGATGCAGTTCACCGGCACGGCCCGCGTGTTCGACAGCGAGAACGCGGCGATGAGTTATCTGAGGGGCGGCAAGGTCGTGCCCGAGGACGTGCTGATCGTCCGGTACGAAGGTCCGAAGGGCGGGCCGGGCATGCGCGAATCACTGGCGCTGACGGCGGCGGTGGCCGGATGCGGATTGGGCGACAAGATCGCCATCGTGACCGACGGGCGGTTCTCGGGCGGCACGCGCAACCTGAGCATCGGCCACGTCTCGCCCGAGGCGGCAGTGGGCGGGCCCATCGCACTGGTGCAGGACGGCGACCAAATCACGGTGGACGTGCCCGGGAGGACGATTGACCTGGGCGTGCCGAACGGCGAGCTGGAAAAGCGCCGCGCCAAATGGACGCCGCAAAAGCCAAAGATCACGACCGGGTGGCTGGCGCGGTACGCGAAGCTTGTCAGTTCCGCCGCGACCGGCGCCATCTTGGAAACATGAGCGGGATGTGATATAAAGGGTGTGAAGGCGCGTTGGCGTCTGTGCGGTGTTCTGCCCGGTAGTGTAATCGGTAACACAACGGATTTTGGGTCCGTCTTTCGAGGTTCGAGTCCTCGCCGGGCAACCAGCTTCCGCCAGTTCTCCAACCACACGCGCTGCACGCGAGACACGACGTATTGAAACCGGGATTCCACCGGTGCCGACCGTCTTGTAAATCCTGTGCGCCGGTTCTAGAATGCAGGTGAGGCGTCTGCCCTTGCGCCAACGGCGCCTCTTCCCCGGGAGGGCGGAAAGGGACCACGCATGAGACGCATTGCTGTCTTCTCCGTTATCGTCTTCCTGTTTCCTGTGGCGTCTGTGGCGATCAGCGCCGAGGCCGACCTCGCGCGGCAGGTGAAGGAACTGCAAGCCAAGGTGGAAGAGCTTGAGGGCCGCGTCGCAAAGCTGGAGGCGGACCCCGCGCCCGCCATGAGCATCACGCTGCACTACGCCAAGAAGCCGGCAAAGCCCAAACTGACTCCGGACCGGCTCCTCGACGACGACCCGCACGCTGCCATCGCAAACGCCCGGGCCAATGTGGCCCGCCTCGCCGAGGACGTACGCAAACACGGGCGGCAACTCTCGCCGCACCCCGGGCTGGACCGGGGGACGGTCGTCGCACGCTGGGCGGACGCGTACAAGGAGCTGATCGGCCTGCTGGCAGAGCACGGGCAGGAGCGCGCGGCGGCGAGCGCGTTGGCGGAATTCCACGCGGGCAAAGACCTGACGGAGGCGGCGCAGCGCGCGTTCGAGCGGGCGGCATACAACGCGGCCAACACATTTTTCGGTCGCTGGAAGAACCCGGACGCCGCGATGCGAATCGCCGCAGCGTACGGCCCGAAGTCCGTCTACCTCGGGGACTCGTGGGGGGCGCTGTGTGAGGAGGCGGCCGCCGCCGGCAAGCACGAGTACAAGGCCCTCGCGCTCAAGTGCTACCTCCGGGCGGCGACTATCGACCCCCGGCTGAAGCACGTCTGGCGGCACGTGTATCGGCTGGAGGCCGAGCTGACGCCCGGGAGCTAGCCACCCGGCTTTTGGATTTCATGAGTATTGTGATAGCCGTTCAGGTATCTCGCGCCCATCTTCGGCCTCACGGAAACAGGGAGTACCACGAAGACCGCGGAAAGACCTGGCGTGTTTGGCACGTGCGGGCTACGGCGCGGCGCCCAACTCCTTCTTAAGCGTGTCGCGGAGTTGGACGGCCTGGGCGCGTTCGGGGAAACGGGCCCCGGACTTGAGCAGGCCCTCGAGCAGCGATAGGGCCTCAGCCTTCTTGCCGACCTTCGCGCCGGCGACGGCGAGGTGATACCGGACAGTCGGATGATCGGGGAGCAAACAGCGGCCCTGTTCGAGTTGCTCGATGGCCTTTTCCGGCGGGCTAAGGATAGTGTATAGCCGGCCGAGCGCGTCGGCAACGGCCCCGCTGTACGGGTCGAGGTTCCTTGCCCGCCGGGCGTACTCGGCGGCCCGGTCACGGACCGCGCGGTCGAGGTTCTCCTGCTCTTCGACCGACAGATCCGCGTAGTTATTGAGCGACCAGACCGGCCTGGGGTTGAGCAAGATAACTCTCTTGTAGAGTTTCAGCGCCTTGTCGTTGAGGCCGGCCCGTTGATACAGCGAGGCCAGCTCGAGATGGGGAAGCCAAAAGGCGGGTGCGGCCCGGATGGCGGATTCGTAGAGCTTGACCGCTTCGGCCTGCGCCTCGAGGCGCTCCTGTGGGGTGGCCTTGGCGGCAGCGGCGGCGCGCGTCCGCTGCTCCTCGATGGCGGCCAGGTTGCGGAGCGCGAGCGGAGACAAGGGTGACAAATCCAGGATGCGGCGGTTGATCTTTTCCGCCTTCTTGAGCCGGTCCTCGGCGCCATCGAGCCGGGAGGTCGCGAGGTACAGGTCGCCGAGATAGCGCATTGCAGCCACGTTCTTCCCGTCTCGAGCAATGAGGCCGCGGTAGACCCTCTCGGCCTCGGGGAGCCATGCGACGCCGGCCCGCGAAAACAACAGCCCGAGATTGAGCTCGAGCCCCACGATCCTGTACAGACGCCCGGGCGCTCTGCGTCCTCCGCCGACGTCCGTGCTCCCGGCAAGCTGCCGCAGGCGCCGGATCATCTTGGTGTATTCCCCCTGCAAGCCAGGAACCGCACCCGGGGTCCGCCGGATCATGGCCTGGGCTTTCGCAAACTCACCTTGGGCAATCAGGCAGTGAATGAGCGTGAACTGGTTGCGCACCACGTCGTCGAGGTCTCGCTTGTCGAGCTTGATCGAAAGCTGGACCGCTTCCCGGGCGGCGTTCACCGCCTTGTCGGCGAGTTCGGCCCCCAGATAGGCGATCGCCAGGCGGCGCATGATCCGGGGTTTCGCCCTGGCGGGGAGCGGCCGTTCCGGGTCGCTGAGGACCCTCTCATACACCGAAGCCATCTTTTGGAACTCACGGTCCAGAGCATAGATCAGCGCCAACTCATACGAGAACCTGAGGCCCTGGTTGAGGTCGATGGCCTGCTCGTAGTTCTCGACGGCGTGGCGCCACCAGAGCCGCCGCTCGGCGTCGATGTCCTCGGCGGACACTTCGCCCGCGCCCGCGGTTGCGGCTTTCTTGCGGCGTTCCTCGATCTCCGCCCGGATCACGGCCTCGGGGCGGCGCACACAGGCGCTGTAGATGAGCCCGGCAATATAGCGTGCCTCGGCCGTCTCGCGACAACGCTCGATCACGAACTCCAGGTCGGCCAGCGCCTGGCGGAACTTCCGGTCTCGCAAGCGCAGGGCCGCGAGCCGGAGGCGGGCCGGAACGTGCTTGCTGTCCATGGCGAGCACTTTCTTGAACTGCTTCTCGGCGTCGGCGAACCGTTTTTGCCCGACACGGAGCCGGCCCAAGCCGAAGAACAGCGCCATGTTTTCGGGGAGCTTGAGCGCCTCGAGCATCTTGATCGCTTCTTCGTATTGCTTCGCTGCATCGTCGACCCTGTCCTGGAGCTCGTACGTATGGGCAAGGTGCACGTAGCCCATGATGTACTGCCCGTCGAGCAGACGCGCCTGTTTGAAGTACTCGATAGCCTTGCCCCACATGCCCTTTTTCACGAGGGCGTATCCGGCGACGCAGGGGTAGGTGGGGTCTTTGCGGGCGGCCGCCGGCAGCCGGCCGCCGACGTATTTCCGGATGGCCTGGTCCTCCATGTCGTGCGCGAGCAGGAACAGCGTCTGGGCCACCAGTTCGTCCGCGGAGGGCTCTTCCGTGGCGGCCCGGTCGAGCCACAAGAGGGCCTGATCGTAGTCCTTGAGCCCGCGGTGGGCGAGGCTGAGCATCAGGTAGACCTGTGTGTTGACCCGCTGAGGCCGGGCGGGGACGTGGAGGATTCGCTCGCACTGTTCGCGTACGTCGTCATACAATCCCCGGCGCAGATACAGCTTGGCAAGCCGGAGCCGTGCCGGCACGAAATTGGGCCGGAGGTCGATCACCCGTTTGAACTCGTTCCCGGCCAGGGTGACCGACGTGGTGGCGCCTCCGCGCCGGTAGTAGGCGAGGCCCAGGTTGAAATGGAGGCGCGGCTCGTTCTGCATTTTGTCGCTGATGGCGATGAACTCGGATGCGGCCGAGCCGTACTCGCCCTTGGCCAGGTCGACGATACCCCGGACGTAGTGCGCCTCGACGCTGGGCAAGTGTTTGAGGCCCTGCTCGGCGTACTGGTCCGTCAGCCGGCCGGCGCGCTCGCCCAGCACCTCCGCCTTGATAATGGCGGCGCGGACGCGATCGGCGCCAGGGAGCGCGAGTGCTTTGTCTGCGGTGCGCATCGCCTCGTCCCCGTCACCCTTCTCCAGCAGAATGGCAGACAAGAGCAGCCAGGTGTCCGGGTCGGCCGTTCCCCGGCGCCCCTTGGTCTGCCCGCAGCCGATCTTGAGGTTTGCGACGGCCAGTGCGAAGTGCTGTTTTGCCGCGTCGAGGCGAATCCTGAACGCGGTTCGGTCGGCGGCTGCGGGCAGGCCACGCAGCCGATTCGCCCAGTACTTCTCCGATGAGTCGAACCGGCCCGATCGGACGTCCGCCGCCGCCGCCGCAGCCAACGGATCACGGGGATTCTCCTCGAGTATGCGCACGCACTCGTGCGCCCCGCGCTCGAACAGGCTGTAGTGCACCTTGCCAATCACGGCGTATGGGGCGGCAAGGCGCGGGTCCGCATTGGCGACTTTCTGTGCGGCGGCTCGCGCCTCATCGTGTTTCCCCTCGCCGAGCAGCACCTCCGCCAGGCCGAGCTCTGCGGCCGGCAGTTCGGGTTTCAACTGGAGCGCGCGCTCGAAATCCTGCCTCGCGTTTGTGTACTGCCTCGTCTTCAGGTAGCACGTCCCGCGGTTGACCAACGCGTCCACGCTCTCGGGCTCGTCTTGAATGACCCTGGTCAGGGAGGCAACGGCTTGATGGAACCGCCGTTGGTGCATTTCTTCGGCGGCCCTGTCGGCGGAAGTCTCCGACGCCGGTTGAAGCACGGCCACGAAGACCCAGGCCAGGGCGCCCAGGCCGGCCCCGAGCATCCCGACCGTACTCCACAGGGTCAGTTTGGAGTTCCACACGCTCACGCTCGCCTCGCTTCGAACTTCCCGCTCACAAATGTGGCGGGATATCCTGCCAAAACCGCCCGATCACCAGGCGGTAAAGGCCGTCACGGGTGGCCTGATAGATGGCCACGCGCCGCCGCAAGGCCATGTTGACCCGTTGGTCGGCCTTGGCCGCGGCGGTCACCCCCTTCAATCCGCTTCTGCGGATGTGGGTGTATGTCAGCCGGAGAATCGCGTGGGTCTGCTCATCCACGGGGTCCAGCAGCAGGAGCCGTTGTGCATAGGCCCGATGGTCCTCATCCACGGTCATGGCGAGAAAAGCCAGGTGGGGACCGATCACCTCTGCTTCGGGGGAAGTCTCTTTGCCCGCGCTGTCTGTAGTGCTCGGGAGCTTCAGCCCTTGGAGCGAATCGATTGTCGCCAGCGCCCGTCTGATCGCCGGGGATTGGCCCGCCGGGCCGGTGCGTCGGAGCACCCGCGCGGCGCGCTCCGTCTGGCCGGAGATCACGTGCAGCCGAGCGAGATGCAGCGCTGCGAGGACGTAGTCCGGTTTTGCTCCGACGAGCTTTTCCAGCACGGTACGGGCCTGTTCGATGTGGCCGCCGGCGGCGAGGAGAAATGCCAGGCAATAGTGCGCCGAGGGGCGTTCGGCGGCCGCCGCGCGAAAGAACTCGAGCTTCTTCTCGTCGAGCTTGATCTCGGACTCGGCCGCGGTGTATGCGTTGGCGACCCACATGCCCGCCACGAGGTAATCGGCGAGGCGTCGGTCGGACGCGCGCCGGATAAGCGTCTGGAGGGCCAGGCCGGCGGCCTCGTGTCGGCCTTCGAGGGCGGCAGCGGCCACCCTGAACCGCATCCCGTAGTCGCGCAACCTGGGGTCGGCCTTCAGCCAATCTTCTTCCCGGAGCAACGCCTCTGCCGCCTCGTCTGCACCCTTGCCTTGTGCGTTCGCCAACCCGGACGCGGCCGACGCCGCGAGAGGCCACCCCGCGTTGGGGGTCTGCTCGGCGACCTTGGCGAATTCGGTTGACGCCGAGACGTGCTGCCCGGCTCGCGCTTTGGCGATTGCCGCACAGTAGTGGACGTCGACGCTGTAGGGGAGATGTTTGAGCGCGATGCTGAGCTGAGTGGCGGCCTCCTCGTATTCCTCGCGGCGCAGGCTGACCACGCCCTTGATGTAGCTCGGCCTCGGGTCCAGGTCGTTCGCCTCCAGGAGTTCATCCGCGATCTGCTCCGCATCCTCCAAGCGGTCGAGCTTGAGGTACAAGGCGCCGAGCCGGAGCATCGCCTGAACGTCCTTGGGCTTCTTGTCGAGTATGCGGCGCACCTCGGCGGCGGCGGCGTTGTAATGGCCGCTGAGTTCCAGCGCCCGGGCCAGGCAAAAGCGGACGTGTGTCTCGCCCGGGATTCTGCCCTCGCTCGCCCGGCGGGTGAGCAGCTCGCGGCAGTGCTTCTCCGCCGCGTCGAATTGGCCGCGGGTGATCCGGGCGTAGGCCAGGGTGAGCCGCGTCGGCACGAAGTCCGGCAGCTTGTCCAGAGCACCGTTCAGCTTGGCGAGCCCGCTCGCCTCCTTCTTGATGGCTGCGCTGACCCGGTCACCGATGCTCAGCCAGCGGTTGCGATCGCGGAAGTGCTCGAACCGGTCCGTGAGAAGCTTCCTCACCGCCGCCAGATCGTACATCGCGAAGATCCGGAAGTCGCTTCGCGGCAACGGGATCTTGAGGCCGATCTTGAGTTCGTCGCGGAGCTTCCGCACTTCGTCCCACGCCTCGGTCAGTTCTTTCCGGCCGTCGTAGTCGAGCCGGAGGGCCGCGGCGACCGGGTCCTTTGCGTCGGCCGGCTGCGCCCCGACCGCCTCTGAGTAGATGCGTCGGGAGCGTTCCCACCAGGTCGAATCCCATCCCGGCCTGCGGATAAGGAGCGCGCTGTCGTGGATCGGCTGCCACGTGTCGAAGAGCTGGGGCAGATTTTCTGCGAATCGGCGGCACACAGCGGGGGTCGGGCTGGCTTCGAGCAGGCAGTGCCAGGCGTCCTCCAGCTCGGGGTCGAGCTTGATCGCTTGCTCGCACTGGGCGGCGGCGCGCGCCTTCTCACCGGCGGCGAGCAGCCGCCTGGCCTTGTAATAGGCGCGCTGGGCGGGCGGAATCCGGCTGGAGAAGAATAGCGCCACGAAGGCGACAGCCACCACGACAATGATGCCGATCCAGATACGGAGGGCTCGGGCGGCGCAGCGCGAAGCGGGAAGTCGTGGGTTCTGGCTAGTCATCCGCATCGGCGGCTACGCCCTCTGGCGGCTCGAGCCCATACTTCCTCATCTTCTTGAACAGCGTGCTGCGGTTGATCTGAAGTGCGGCAGCCGTCTCGGAGCGCGACCAGTTGAAGGTCTCGAGTGCGCTCAGCAGGACTTCCCGCTCGGGGCCTTCCAGGGCTTCTTTCAGAGGCGAAATGGTGCGCCCTTCGGCGGGCTGCGCCGCCGCGGCCGTCGCCTGTTCGGCAGGGCCAAACGGCAGGTCTTCCGGCATGATCTCGGAGGTGCGGGAGAGGATCACCGCCCGCTCGATCGCGTTCTCCAACTCGCGGACGTTGCCGGGCCAATCGTGCTGCTGCATCATCCGGAGCGCCACGTCGGCGAAGCCGGTGATCTCCTTGCCGTTCTCGGCGACGTACTTCTCCAGAAAATGGTCCGCCAGCAGCCGGAGGTCGCCCAACCTGTCCCGCAGCGGCGGGATGTGCAGCGTGACGACCTTGATGCGATAAAACAGGTCTTCACGGAACCGCCCCGCCTTGACCTCCTCCTCGAGGTTCTTGTTGGTGGCGACGATGAGCCGGACGTCCGCATGGATCGGTTTCGCATCGCCGACCCGCTCAAACACCTTGTCCTGAATGACCCGCAGCAGCTTGACCTGCATGGAGAGGGGGGCATCCCCGATTTCGTCCAGGAACACGGTGCCGCCGTCGGCGACCTGGAACTTGCCCTCCCGGTCCGCTACGGCGCCGGTGAACGAGCCCCTGGCATGGCCGAACAACTCGGACTCGAGCAGCGACTCGGGCAGCGAGCCACACGACACCTCGACGAAAGGCTGATCTTTCCGCGATGACCGCGCGTGGACGGTTCGCGCCAGCAGCGTCTTGCCGACGCCGCTCTCGCCGGTGATCATCACCGTGGCGCGTGAGTCCGCGACCGACTCGATCAAGTCGAACACCTTCCGCATCTGGTGATCGCGGCCCACCAGGTCCCCGCCGCCGACCAGCAGACCAAGCTGCTTCTTGAGCTGCACGTTCTCTCTCTTGAGTCGCTGTTGTTCGAGCGCCCGGCTGATGATCATCTTGACGCCGTCGTCGATGAGCGGCTTAGTGATGTAGTCGTAGGCGCCTTCTTTGATGGCTCGGACGGCGCCCTCGATCTGGCCGTAACCGGTGATCAGGATCACCGCCGTGTCCCGGTAGTTCTCGTTGACCTCGTTTAGCAGGTCGAAGCCGGTGACCTCGGGCATGTTGACGTCAGTGAGAAGGATGTCGAAGCTGGATTTCTTCAGCTTTGCCAGCGCTTCGCGGCCGCTGGTGGCGGAGTCCACCTGGTAGCCATCGAGTTTCAGGAATTCGGACAAGGACCTGCATTCGATCAGGTCATCGTCCACCACCAGCACCGTTCCGCGGCGCGCCCCCGCATCGTCTTCGCTAATCGCCATTTGGCACTCCTGGTCAGTTGACCGGCAGCGTGATTGTGAAACAGGTTCCTTCGCCTACTTTGCTGTCGACGGAGATCTTCCCGCCGTGTTTTTCGACAATGTCGTGGCAGATCGCCAGGCCGAGGCCCGTCCCCTCGCTGGGGCCCTTGGTGGTGAAGAACGGATCGAAGATCCGGCCGATGATCTCTTCCGGCATGCCGCAGCCGGTATCCGACACGGTCACCTTGACCTGGCTTCCCTCCAGCCGGGTGGTGGCGGCGAGCCGCCCGCCGTCTCTCATCGCATCGTATGCGTTCTTGGTGAGGTTGAGGAAGACCTGGACCAGCTCGCCGCATCGCATCTCGGGCAGATCCTCCTGAAGGTCAAACACCACCTCGATTTCCTGCTGGCTGGCGCGGTGGCGGAGGGTCCGCACCGCCTCATAAATCACGTCATTGAGCTTTGTATCGTGCTGCGTCGGATACGTGCTGCGCGAGAACTCGAGCAGCGAGCTGACGATCCCGACCATCCGCTCGAGGCCCTTCTTGCTCTCGGTCAGGTACTCGCGGGTCTGATCCTCCTCGCTTTTCAGGGCGATCGACAGGTTGATGAACCGCAGAATCCCGTCGAGCGGGTTGTTCAGCTCGTGGGCCACGCGGGCGGCGAGTTTGCCGATCACGGCATGACGCTCGGACGCGGCGAGCCGCTTCTCCATTCGGACCCGCTCGGTCACGTCGCCGATCACCACCACGCCGCCAGTGACCTTCCGGCGGACGTCCCGCAGAGGGGAGGCCGAGAGGTTGAGCATGCGCTTCTCCGGCGCGCCGCCCGCGTCGTCCACCGCGTATTCGGCGGCGCCGCAGTGGATGGCCTTGCCCTCCTTGACCACCGCGTTCAGCACCTCCGGCCACGAGAGACCGTCGCAGTCGATGGTTAGCTTCTGCAGGCTCTCGTCGACCTCCTCGGGCGTGCCGAGCCGGAAGATGTTCCGGGCCGGTCCGTTGTAGAACGTCACGTGGAACTTATCATCAAACGCGATCAGCCCCAGAGCGATGCTGATCAGGATGCTCTCGTTGAAGTTCTTGAGTCGGGCCAACTCCTGATTGGTGCTCTGCAGCCGCTCGATCGCCGCGTCCAGCCGGCGGTGAAGTTCAATGTTGAAGCCGCGAAGCTTCTCCTGCTGAAGCGACTGGCGGATGGCGCCCGCCGAGGCCCCGGCGATGGCCAGCATCCGCCCGACATCCGCCTCGTCAAACGGCCGAGCCGATTCCTTGTCGGTCAGGCTCAACACGCCCAGCAGCTCGCCGCGATAGATGATCGGCACGCACGCGAACGAGTTGGTCTCGTATCGCTCGGTGTCTTGCTTCGAAAACTCCTCCGACTTCTCGATGTCCTCGACGAAGATCCCCTCCTGGCGTTCCGCCACGGCGCCCGCGACGCCCGCCCCAAGCCGCTGGCGGGTGCCCAGCAAAGCGTCCCGCATCGGACCTTCCGCGACCGCCAGCTCCAGCTCCTCCGAGTCGGGCCTGAACAAGAAGATCGACCCGGACTTGCACGCGAACATCTTCAGACACTTGGCAAGCATCGACTCCAGCAGTTCGGTCGTGCCGACATCGGGAGCCAACCCGCCGAGCATCGACATCTCGTGCAATCGTCCGCCGAGCTGCTCCTTGTCCGCCTGCAGCGCGTCCAGCTTCTCGGCACCACCGGCCGGATGATTCGAGGCAGAACCGGCGGAAGAGGTGACCTTGTCGCCTGAGGGCCCACTCTGACCGCGGCCGGGTTTCTTGCCCATCACGTTGCCTCCGCGTGTCTCTGGGGGCTAGTTTCGGCATGTACCATCGTTAATATACCCCCCATGTTGCTTTCTGTAAAGCTCGTTGGTGCCACAAAAAAACATGTCCGCGACCTTCCTGTTGCGCACAGGCAACGCGCTCCGACGCTCTGTGGCAACACGCGGGCCAGAAGCACCCCTTCCCGCGCCTCCCGTACGGTCTTCGTCCGCGGGGACTCCTCTGCGGCAACCGGCGCTGTCGCGAGAATGGTGAGTACGATCACGGTGGCAACCGGGGCAGATACAGTCACGATGCGTGCCCTCCCGCTCTACTCAAGCGTTAACCGGTCTGAAGATGAACTTCGGGCGGACTATATTGGCCGAACCCGGTGCGGAAGCAGTAGCTGTCTTCGTTCTTCGGGATGTGCATCTCGACGTCAAAAACGCCGATGGTCTCGCTACGGCCCCATCTCTATTCCAACGGGCACGATCTTCTCAACTTCCCCTTCCCGGTTGAAATATACTTCCGTTTTTGAATAGAAGACGGAGTATCGCCAGAAAAGGCCTTCCTCATCCTTGTCCGCAGGCTGTGCGAGAAGATTCGTGACTTGCGCAACCGTCGTCCCTACAGCCAACCGGGGTATCAGTTTGCGCGCAGGGGCCTCCCGAAATCCAGGATTGGCTTTGAATTCGGCTACTGAACGCCGCAAGTCAGAAGAGAACGATTCATCTCTGTTGTCGCTTCCGTCCATGACATGTTTCTTTCCGAAATCCGATGAGCGAGAAACCCCATCTTTGATTCCAGGCTCTCAATGTAGTCCCGTCGCGGAGACCGAAGGCGGCTCAGG
>CAZDHT010000145.1:0-13252 GCA_964505325.1 uncultured Planctomycetota bacterium
CGGTCGTCGCCGGGCATTCCATCGTGGGGACCGTGCGCGCCGTCGCCCCGTCCGTCAGCTCCGTGCTCCTGGCGACCAGTCCGGGTTCGAGGTTCGACGGGCAGATCGCCACGACCGGCGAGCGCGGGATTGTTGTCGGGAACGGGGACGGCACGATGAGGATGAAGTACGTCGCCAGAGAGAAGCCCGAACGAGGGGCCGGGGTGGTAGCCCGCGGAAAAGACGGCGTGACGCCGAAGCATTTCCTGCTGGGGATCATCGCCCGCGCGGAGCGGCGGCCCGGCTCGCTCATCTACGACGTCGTGCTGAAGCCGGCGCGCGACCTGGACCGGTTGGTGAGCGTGGTCGCCGTCAAGCCGGTGGTCTCTGCGGCGGACTTTCCGAAATGAGGGTACAAACTCTGTCCTGCGTGGGACAAGCCGCCCAGCACCGAAGGCCGATGAATGACTGACCGCGCACCCCAAGAGCAGGCCGAAAAGCACAGCATCATGTACCACGCCGCCGCCGACTACGCCGCCAAAAAGCACCTCGACTGGGAACGCCTCAGCTACAACGTCGACCAGACGGTCAGCGAAGACTGGCGCCGCCGCTTCTGGCGCCTGTGGTTCCGCTACCGATGGGTCGAACACGTCATCGTCGAGAAGTTCAGGATCTAAAAGGGGCCAGAGAGGTTCGTCATCCTCAAGCAGGGCAGGCAGCACAACCCGGTCCTGGTCAGCCGAGTCGCCGACCGCTTGATGTACGACGCCGGCCTCGAAAACCTCAACATCATTCTGTGGGCCTCCGACTGGGGGCTCGACCTGGACGAGGTCGTCGCCATACTCAAAAGAATCAACATCAACGACGTCCGCGTGAACGGACAGAGCATCGAACGTCTCT
The DNA here is from genome assembly GCA_964505325.1 of uncultured Planctomycetota bacterium. GTDB lineage: Bacteria > Planctomycetota > PUPC01 > PUPC01 > PUPC01 > CAZDHT01. The sequence goes on from CAZDHT010000145.1 coordinate 880, forward strand.
GGGGACGCTTGATTAGCTGATTTCCCTTCCGACCGGTTACGGAGAACTGCACGGTGGACTTCCCGCACGACCCGGATGGCGGGCCCCCCCTCGACGGGCAGGAGGATTCACCCCGGGAAGGGGACGAGGAGCTCTTCGAGTCCGAGCTCAACATGGAGCGCATCCTCGACTACCTGAACCTCCTCGACGCGACCGATATCGAGCGGTCCGGCTCCTTCGACGAGGACAACCAGTCCGTCAACTTCACCCTCTCGCTCGACGACCCGCCCCAGGAGTTTCGCGGATTTGCCTGTTTCGTCAAGGACGCCTGGGTCGACATCTGCCTCCTTCGGGACTGGTCCACCGACATCCGCGTCAAATTCCGCGACCGCGCCGCCGAGATCATGAACACCATCGGCCTGCACGGAGTCAGCCTGTACTTCCTGCCCGATGAAGACACCCTCTACATGTGCCACCGCATCTTCAGTGAGGGCTTGAACTTCGACGTCGTCCGCGCCAGCATTTGGTCCCTCGTCAGCGCCCAGAGCCGCGTCGCCGCGATTCTCGAACGCCAACGTTAGACAGCTTCATTCCTGGTGGTCCCATCAAGACGAGCTACTGCTGCGACGCATCAGGAACATCACATAAGAAACATTATCGGACGTTACAGATACGCTACCCAACGCGGTCTTGAGTCTTGTTGTGAAATGGCCCGTACATGCCCTTCAGCGGCCGGCCTGTGGCCACCCAGATTCCTCATGAGGAGGCCAGTAGTCCATGACATTTGACTGTTGGGCAGGAATGACCCACCACGGATGGCCGGCAATTGAATCCGGAGTTGTGCTCCGGAAAAGGGTCCTGACGCCTTTTGGGTCGGCGTTCTTTCGCTTGGCTGAGGTCTTACACCCGGTCTGTTGCAGGGAGCAGACGACGGGGCGGCGCTGGCCCGTGATTAGCCGATAGGGCGCTTCTGTATCGCGGAATCGTTCCGCGACGGGCAGGGCCGTGGACAATCACTGCCTCGACCGTCGGGACGGCTCTCAGCCTGGCCAGCGCCCTGCCCTGCCCTGCCGGCTTACCGCTTGCCCTCCCGCAGTGACCGGTAGAAGTCCTGCTTGAGTTTCTTCTGCACCGTGCTGGCCTGGTCGCCGCTGATGTGCATGTTCTTGTCGAACTCAAGCGTGAACGAGTACTCGACGATCCGGGCGGTAGTGGCGGCGGACTTGGCCGGCACGGAGATGTCCCACCGCAGGATGCCGCGCGGCCGGTGGGCGCGCAGGTACTCCGCGTCCGTGCTCAGCTTATCCTTCAACTCGCCCAGGGTCACCCGGATGTCGGCCTTCGGCACCGGGATGCGGTCTACCGCCCGCACCACGATGGCTTTGTCCGAGTAGTTGTCGAGCACCAGGCGGTATTGGAACACGACGTTGCGGTTCCCGCCCTGGACGTGTTCCTTCTTCGAGACAAACTCGCGCCACGCCCGCAACTGCGGCTCGATGCCGAACCCGACGGTCAGCTTCTGGCCCCGCGCCACCATCGCCACGGTGCCGCTCCCCACGAAGTCGCCGTCCAGGTACACGTTCGAGCGCCCTTCCAGCAGCGACAGGGCGCTGTTGTTGGTCAACTGCGCGTAGCGATACACGTACTCGCCGAGCAGCGGCGCCGCCTCGTTGTAAAACGTGGCAGGGAGGGTCAGCTTCTTGATCTCGACCATCTGGCGTTCCCGCCGGCTGGCCAGGCTGACCTTGCCCTCGAGCTTGTAGTTGACGCTCAGCCCTCCGCTCGCCTCGCCCATCACCTTCCGCATCAGGTACATATCCGCGGTGGGCGCGATCAGTTCGAGGCTCTGCGCCTCATTGGCGGCCACGTTCATCTCCCAGTTCGCGTCGATCTGCCGGTCGCGTCCGGCTGACTTCTGGAGCGCCTCCTGCTGGTACCGGAGCTGCGTTTGCGACGTGCGGTAGCGGCGCTCCATCTCCGCCAGGCCGCCGTACCGGGAAGGTGTCCGGCTCAGCCTGACGAACAGCGGCGCGATACTCGGCCCGTCCGCCACCATCTGCGCCGCGGCGGTGGACAGCGTGAGTTTGACGTCGTCCCAATCTTCGCCGCTCATCTGCTGGGCGAGGGCGCTGTACTCGACGTCCACGTTGCGCATATCGCCCTTGGCGCGCAGGTTATACGTCGGCTCCCAGGTCGCGTTGCTGACGAGATAGTGGAGCTGGATGTCGCCCTTCCCGCCGTTCATTTTTTCGAGGAATACGACGGCCTCGCGGGTGGTCTTCGAATGGCTGCGGGTCAGTTCGTGTCGCTTCCGCTGCAGCAGGGCGAGCTGCTCCTTGAGCTGGCGCGACGTCTCCGCCAGCGCCAGCGCCTGCTTGGACAGGTCGCCGTGTTTCTGGAAGACCATGTCGGTGATCTTCGCCAGGGTGTCTGCGTTGAGCACGCCCTTGGAGAGCTCCACCTTGACCGACGGCGCCACGAACGACTGGAGATTGCCCAGGTAGGACTGGAGCTGGCGGAGCAGCGTCTGTTGGCTCTCGTTCTCCCGAGTCTTCTTCTCGAGCTCGGCGATCTGGTCGTCCAGTTTGCGCACCTCAGCTTGGGGCGCCTTGCCGGTGGCGAAGGTCCGGAACCGGACCGCCCGCACCTGCACCCCTTTCCCCGCACTGGCGAACAGGCTCTGGCTCAGCACGCTCTCCGGCAGGTCGGTGACCGTCAACTGCACGGCGCCCGCCGGCGCGTTGAACGGCACCGCCCGCGTCACCAGCGCCTGGCCGCGATACAGCGTGACCGAATCCACCTTGCCCTTCACCTTGAACTGCTGCGCGCCCTGAGCGCAGGACGCCGCGAGTACCACTGCCAATAGCACTACCATGGTTGCACGCATCGTCTCATCCTCCCATAAGCCGGTGTGTTCTGGGATAGTCCGTCCGCCCTGCTGGAGCGGGCACACCCGCAGACGCCTGTGTCGAAAACATCCCATCACCTCCTTCTCATCTCGACGGCCCGGTGTTGCGGGTTGAAGTACAGCCACATTGTAACGACAAACAAACACGTGCGGTGTAAAAAGATTGTAAAAACTCCGTCACGCCCAGCCGACGCAAGAGCGCGCTCCGTTTGCTTGACACGGTTGCCTTGCAGCGCTACGATGCCTCGGCCAAGGTGGCTCTTGAGAATCTGGGCTGACCGCAATGACCCGCAAAGAGTTCCTCGCCGGTGTGAAGCGACTGGTCGTCAAGATCGGCACGGCCGTGGTGACGACCTCCGACGGCCGGCTCGATCCGCGCCGGGTCGCCACCCTGGCGGAGCAGGTCGATGCTCTGGTGACTGCGGGTTGCCAGGTTGTGCTGGTGACCTCGGGCGCCATCGGCGCCGGGGTGGGCGAGCTGGGGCTGGCGAAACGTCCGGCCGCCCTCCCCCAGCTTCAGGCGGCCGCGTCGGTCGGACAGAGCCACCTGATGCGCGCCTATGACGAATCGTTCCGGAAACACGGCCACCACGCCGCGCAAATCCTGCTGACCCGCGAAGACTTCGACGAGCGGACGCGTTACCTGAACGTCCGCAACGTGGTCAACGCGCTGTTCGACATGGGGGCCGTCCCGGTCATCAACGAGAACGATGCGGTCAGCGTCGATGAAATCCGGTTCGGCGATAATGACTTGCTCTCGGCTCTGGTCGCCTCGCTGCTCGGCGCCGACCTGCTCATCCTTTTGTCGGTCGTCGACGGCCTGCTGGGCAGGGGCAGGCAGGTCATTCCCGCCGTGGAAAGCGTCACCGACGAGATCCGGGCGCTTGACCTCGGCACGAAGACCGCCCGGGGCACCGGCGGCATGGGCTCGAAGATCGAGGCCGCCGCCATAGTCACGCACGCGGGCCAAGGCGCCATCATCGCGAACGGCACGACGCCCGACGTGCTGGCGCGAATCATGCGGGGCGAGGAGCTGGGCACGTTCTTCGTGCCGCAGCCGCGCCGGACCCGCAGCCGGAAGCGCTGGTTTGCGGCGCGGACGACGCGCGGCACCATCAGAGTCGACGATGGCGCGAAGCGCGCACTGGTCCGCGGCGGCAAGAGCCTGCTACCTTCCGGTGTCGTGTCAGTGTCGGGACCGTTTCAAAAGGGCGACACGGTGAAGATAGCCGGGCCTGACGGCAAGGCGTTTGCGTACGGCCTCACCAATCTGTCGGCCGCCGACCTCGGCAGAGTCTGCGGCATGAAGAGTCATCAGGTCCGGCGGACCCTGGGCGGCGTCGTATACGACGAGGTGGTACATCGCGACAACATGTTGATACGGGAATAGAAACGGGACGGAGACGGCGATGACACATGACGCGAAAGAGGCGAGAAAGCTCTTCGGAGAGATGGCAGTCCACAAGGGCTACTGCTCTCGCAAGGATGTTGAGAAGGCCCTGGAGATCCAGAACGAGTTGACCGAGACGGGCCAGACGCCCAAGATGCTCGGGCTCATCATGCTTCAGGAGGCCATGATCGACAACTCGCAGTTCATCGACCTCCTCAAGGAGCTCGATCACCTCGTCCACGACGCAGACTTGTGACCGCACGGCCGGCCCCCGAGGATAGAGCTTGACCGGGAACGCGGAACCGACCACTCCCCTGCCCTATCGCGCCGATTACCACCTCCACACGAAGTGGTGTAATCATGCGGCGGGCGACATGCGCGATTATGTCGAGGCTGCCATGGCGCGCGGATTGACCGAGATCGGCTTCGCCGCCCATATGCCCATCACCATTCCCATCCCGGAGAAGCTCTACCTCACGGAAGAAGAGATGGCCCTGTACGCAGATGAGGCCCGCCGCCTGCAAGACGAATACGCGGGCCGGATCAACATCCTCATCGGGGGCGAGTGTGACTTCGCGCCCGGTCAGGAAGGCGAGATCGAGGCCGCCATCAACGCACATTCCTTTGACTACCTGCTCGGCGCCATCCACTTCATCGACGGCTGGGGCCACGACAGCCCGATGTACAAGGCCCGGTGGGAGACGGAGAACGTGGGAGCCGTCTACCGCCGGTACTACGAGTTGCTCGCCCAGGCCGCCCGGAGCGGCTACTTCGACATCGTCAGCCACTTCGACCTGGTGAAGAAATTCGGCTACCGTCCGGCAGAAGACATCCGCGACGCCGAAGCTGCCGCGGCCGACGCCGTCGCGGATGCCGGCCTGACCGTCGAGATCAACACCGCGGGCCGCGACAAGCCGGTCGGGGAGCAATATCCGTCCGAGGGAATCCTGCGGCTGCTGCGCGAGCGAGATGTGCCTATCTGCTTTGGCTCCGACGCGCACGCGCCGGGCGAGGTGGGCCGCCACTTCGCCGACGCGCGTCGGCTGGCGCGCTCAGTCGGTTGGGGGACGGTGGCGCGCTATCGGTCCCGCCAGCGTGTCGAAGAGCCACTCTATCTCTGATCTACTTGCCCGGAGGCGGTTTGGCGGGTGGCGGCGGTTTCACATCGTCGTCTGCAAGGTCCACCGCAAATATTCCGAAGATGAAGTCGACCGCTTCCAGGGGGCTGACCCCAAGGTGGACGCCCGCCAGGAGCGTCAGACCGGCCTCGATGTCCAGCATGCTTCCCCAGGACGAGCGCGGTCTGTCCGCCCACTTCTTCTGGTCGGCGGTCTCGGAGGGGGCCTCGCCGGGGGGCGGGGGCGGCTCCCACAGCCAGCTCGCGTCGGTCAGCTCGACGTCCGAGGTCCCTGGGAACGGGATGATTGCCCCTGTGCTGCGTTGGCCGACGCCGACCCGGCGACCGTCCATGACAAACCCGCGGGACTTCGAGAACCCCCAGCCCAGGTTGAGCAGGTCGGTCAGCTTGACGTGGGCCTCAACGCCCATGCCGAACGTCAGCTCGACCTGGACGACGTCCGCCAGGTCGTTGAGCCGGTTGCCGAAGTAATACGACCTGGTCGCGCATCCGGCGGCGCCGAGCGCCAACACCACCACGGCCAGCCAAGCTACAGTCCTTTGCCTCATCGCAATGTCCTCCATGGCGGAAATAGCAGATGGCACGCCTGGCAGGACTCGAACCTGCAATCCTCGGCTCCGGAGGCCGATGCTCTATCCAATTGAGCCACAGGCGCGTCGAACCAGTGGAATCGTAACACACCGGATGACCTTTGGCAACATCCCTCTCGAAAGAACGCCGGGGTCCGCGTCACTCATTCTTGTCGTCGGGCAGTTTCTTTATCCCGATGGTTTCGGCGATCTCGTGGAACTCGTCGCGGTTGATCTCCTCCAGCCGCTTGTCGCGCTTGTCGAGTTCCTCGTTGAAGCGGATGGCCTTGTCCTGCATCTCCTCATGGGTTTCCTGGGAGCCGCCGAACAGGCGGAAGTTCGGTCCCTTGGTGTAGCGGACATGCCCATCCGTGTTGTCCAAGCCGAAACCGACAAGTAACGCTCTTACATCACGCCGTCCCTGCACGAAATCATCTCCTGTTGGCTCTGCCCTGGCCGTGCAACTGGCTGAAGTGTCACAGTGATTCTAGCACATACAACTGGGGCGTCAAAATATATTTTCCCTTCCGGCATCGTCTGATATAATCTGAGCTTCATCCGCAACCTGTAGAAGGAGGCTATCGGCGGCATGGGCAAGAAGTACAAAGTGGCGGTTGTCGGCATCGGCATGGTCGGCAAGGAGATGCTCAAGGTACTGCACCAGCGGGCCTTTCCGGCGGGCGAGATCCGCGTGCTGGCCACCCATGCTCGCGTGGAGACTATCGACGGGCGGGACTACGAGGTGGTGGCCGCATCGCCGGATGCGTTCGAGGGCGTCGATATCGCCCTGTTTGCCGGCACCGAGGGCGCCCGAGGGGCCTCGCGGGAGTTCGGATGGCTGGCCGTCGAGAAAGGCGCGCTGGTCGTGGACAACGGCGGTGACTTCCGTATGGACCCTCGCGTCCCGCTGATCGTACCCGAGGCGAACGCGGAGGCCATGCGCGAGCACCAGGGCTTCATTGCCAACCCGAACTGCTCGACCATCCAGATGGTGGTAGCGCTTGGCCCCCTGCACAAGGAAGCCGGGCTGAAACGCGTCGTCGTGGCGACGTACCAGGCCGTGTCGGGCACCGGCCGCGCCGCGGTCGCGGAGCTCGAGCTCGGCGTCCGATCCAGCATCGACGGAACTGAGTTCGCGCCCGAGGTCTATCCGCATCCGATCCCGTTCAACGTGCTGCCCCAGATCGGGAGCCTCAGCCAGGAATTCCCCGGCTACTACACCGAGGAGGCCAAGATGGTGCTCGAGACGCGGAAGATCATGGGGCTGCCCGACCTCCCGGTGTCGGCGACGTGCGTCCGCGTGCCGGTTTACAATGGTCACTCCGAGGCGGTAAACGTTGAGTTCGAGCGCCCGATCAGCGCCGGCCGCGCCCGCGAGGTGCTCGACGCGGCGCCGGGCGTGGTGGTCATGGACGACCCCGCGTCGTCCGTCTACCCGCTGCCCGCCCAGGCGAGCGGAGAAGATCCGGTCTACGTGGGCCGCATCCGTGAAGATCGGTCTGTGCCGCACGGCCTCGACCTGTGGGTGGTCAGCGACAACATACGCAAGGGCGCCGCGCTCAACGCGGTCCAGATCGCCGAGGCAGCGGTCGAGATGGGACTGGTGTGAGCGGCATTCACCACGGATGAACACGGATAGACACGGATACGATCCGCTATCAGTGTTCATCCGTGTATCCGTGGCGAGTCGAACATGTCACTTCGCACGTCAGCAGAGAAAATCGTTCGGGCGCTCCGCGACGCGGGCCACGAGGCGTACTTCGTCGGCGGGTGCGTACGCGACGTACTGCTGGGCGTCGAGCCGCACGACTACGATATCACCACCGCCGCCCGCCCCGAGGACGTCCGGACGCTGTTCGAGCGGGTGATCGAAGTCGGTGCGCAGTTCGGTGTGTCGAGGGTCCGCGTTGCCGGCGACTGGTTCGAAGTCGCCGCGTTCCGGACCGACCTGGGCTACAGCGACGGCCGCCGGCCCGACGCTGTCGAGTTCACCGACGCACGCGGCGACGTCGAACGCCGCGACTTCACGATCAACGGCCTGCTGTATGACCCGCTAGAAGACAAGCTGATCGATTACGTTGGCGGCCGCGATGACATCCGGCGCAAACTCGTCCGGTGCATCGGCGACCCGGCGGCCCGCTTCGACCAGGACAAGCTCCGCCTGCTGCGAGCCGTTCGATTCGCCGCCCGCCTCGGCTACGAAATCGAGCCCGAGACGCTCCGCGCCATCACAGACAGGGCCGATACGATCAGCGTGGTCAGCGCTGAGCGGATCGGCGCCGAGCTGCTCAACATCTTCACCGGCGACCACGCCGACCGCGCCCTTCAACTCCTTGAAGACACGGGCCTCCTCAAACACGTGCTGCCCGAGGTCGCCGCGATGAAGGGGGTCGACCAACCCGAACGGTTCCACCCCGAGGGCGACGTGTTCCAGCACACCGCGCTGATGCTGGGCATGATGGAGGCGCCCGATCCCGAGCTCGCCCTTGCCGTGCTGCTCCACGACGTGGGCAAGCCGGACACGTATGAGGAGGCGGATCGCATTCGCTTCAACGAGCACGCAAAGGTGGGGGCGGAACTGGCCGCGAAGGTCTGCCGGCGGCTGCGAATGCCCAAGGGCGTGGTCGACGGCGTCGTGGCGCTGGTCGCCACGCACATGCATTTCCTCGACGTGCGGAACATGCGCGAAAGCCGCCTGAAGCGATTCATGCGCGAGCCGTACTTCGAGGACGCCCTGGAGCTCCACCGGCTCGATTGCCTGGCCAGCCACGGCGACCTCAGCACATGGCAGTTCTGCAAGGAGCGGTTTGATGCGCTGGAGCCGGAAAAGACCCACCCGCCCCGGCTCATTACCGGGCACGACCTGATCGAGATGGGCTACCCGCCAGGGCCGCGGTTCAAGGAGATACTGGACGCCGTCGAGGACGCCCAGCTCGAAGGCACGGTCACCACTCGCGAGCAGGCCGTCGCCCTGGCACGCCGGCAGTTTCCCAGGACGCCGGCTGACGTGGACCGGGAGGATTGACCGTATGCGATATGTTATAGCGTGCGTGGTCGCCGCCGCGCTCATCGCCGCCCTCATCCTGTTCAGCTTCGGCATGGCCCGGCAGGCCCGTACCTGGGAAGAGCAGAACGCCACGCTTACCGGCGCGCAGGTCGTACTGCTTCGCGCCGCGTCGGCCATCCGCGCGTACTGGTGGCTGATCTTTCCCGGCATCCTGCTTGCCGCCCTCGGACTCGCCGGCTTCTTGCCCGGATGGCCGAACGCATGAGCGCCCCGCCCTCCCCCACCGAGCGGCCACGCTGCGCCTGGGCCAACGCCCATCCGCTCTATGCCGAGTACCACGACCGTGAATGGGGCGTGCCCGTGCACGACGACCGCACCTGGTTCGAGTTCCTCGCGCTCGAAGGCTTCCAGGCCGGCCTGAGCTGGCTGACCATCCTGAGGAAGCGCGAGAACTTCCGCAGGGCGTTCGGCAACTTCGATCCCGCAAAGGTCGCCCGCTACACGAAACGCGACGTGAACCGCTTGCTCCGAGACAAGGGCATCATTCGCAACCGCCTGAAGATCGAGGCCGTGGTCAGCAACGCCCGAGCCTTTCTGGCGGTGCAGCAGGAGTTCGGCAGCTTCGACGTGTACATCTGGCGGTTCACCGGCGGGAAGACACTGCGACGGAAACGCCGCGCCCGAACCTGGGCGGAACTCCCCACGCAGTCTCCCGAATCCCGAGCAATGAGCAAAGATCTCAAGCGGCGCGGGTTCCGCTTCGTCGGCCCCACCATCTGCTACGCCCACATGCAGGCCTGCGGGATGGTCGACGACCATCTCGCCGGGTGCTTCCGCGCGTAAGGTGTGACGTCCTTGACAGTTTCATGCTACTGTTCGGCGCCGCCCACGGTATAATCCAGGCTCTAAGACAGGATATCCCGGCCGAGAGAAACGTGCGGTTTTGATGTGAGGATTCGACCGATGTCACATACCGACTTGCTGGCTTGTGTGTTGTCCGCGGCCGTGCTCGCGCTGGCTGCGATCTCTTGTGCGCCGGTTTCCGGTGCCACCCTCGAGGTTAAGCTGACCGTGACCGAGACGGCGGGGGTCGCGCGGAAGGCCGAGCCCGTGACCACAGGCGTGCCGTTCGCGAAGGGCACGGTGAAGGACGCGGCGAAGCTCCGTCTGTTCGACGCGAAGGGCGCCGCCTGGCCCGTGGACTTCCACGTGCTCTCGCCGTGGCCGGACGGCAGCGCGCGCACGGCGCTCGTCACGTTCCTGGCTGACGTGCCGGCGAACGGCAAGGTGACGTTCACGCTGAAGGACTCGGGCGGTGCAAGGCCGAAGCCCGACGGCGCAGTGACCATGGCCCAGATGGCCGATCCGGTGTTGCTCTTCAACGGAACGATGAAGATCGCGGTCGGCGCCCAGAAAGCGCCGGCGCTGATCCGGTATATCACCCTTGACGACAACCCGGTCGTCCAGTCGGGCCCCGGTGCGATCCTGATCACGCAGGACGGCAAGGAGATCAACCTCGCCGACACCAAGCCGACGAGTGTCACGCTCGAGCACGCCGGCCAAGTCGCGACGACCATCGTGGCCAAGGGCCGAGTGGGCGATCTGCACAAGGGCCTACTCGGCTACACCGCGCGGATCACTGTCTACGCCGGGAAGAAGATTGTGAAGATGCGGTTCTGGCTGGAGAACGACGGGGCGTTCGGGTTCAAGTCGCGCCGCGGCCAGTTCAACGACAAGACCGCCGAGTGGTTCATCTTCGACGGGCTCAAGCTGCGCTTCCCGCTGGCGGGGAAGCGCTCGGCGACGGTGAAGGCCGGCAAGCAGACTGCGACGCTCGCCGGCGACGAGGAGCTGGCGGTCGAGCAGCGCTGCGACGGCGGCCGGTGGAAGAACATGAAGTACACGATCCGGCAGGGCGACAAGGAACTGGAAACCGGCCATCACATCGACGGCCGCCTCGGCGTGTCGCTTGCCAGCGGGCGGAAGGTGAACGTCGTTGTCCGCCACTTCTGGCAGCAATACGAGAAGGCGCTCAGCATCAAAGGCAACGTGGTCGACGTGCACCTGTGGCCGACGTTCGGCGACTGGCCGCGCTCGGCCGGCACGCCCGGCCTCCAGCCGCGCGGGAAGCCGGTCGGCCCGCGCGTGCCGGGCAAGTACGCGCTGGTCGGCGCGACACACAAGAGCCACGAACTGCTGCTCGACTTCGGCGACCGCAGCCCGGAGGCCTCCGCCGCTACGATCGACCGGCCGCTGATGGCGCTCGCCTCCAGCGACTACTATGCGCGGACCGGCGCCTGGGGCACGTTCGCCCCGAACGACTTCGTGCCGAAGGACCCGAAGCTCGCCGCCGCCGTCGCGCGCTGGCGGCAGTGGGCGATCAACGTCGTCGATCCCAAGGTCCCACAGAACATCCACGCCGTCCGCCAGTCGGACTTCTTCGGCCCCGGCTACGGCTGGATGGACTTCGGCGACCTGCCCTGGGTGTGCGGCGTCAGCAACCTCCACTACGACTGGAACTGGACAATGACGCTGAACTACATCCTCACCGGCGATCCGCGGTTCTTCGACGCCGCCGTTGCGATGAACCGCCTGCGGACCGATATCTCGCAGGTCTGGTCCGACCGCGACGCCGAGAACTTCGACTGGATGTCCCGCTACGAGAAGGGCTGCAACGACCTCCGCTATCCGTTCTACCAGACCGACGAGGGCACGCCCCAGCCGCAGCACAACTGGATCCGCGGCCTGGTCCTGTGGTACTGGCTGACCGGCGACGTCAAGGCCCGCGACGCGGCGGTCGTCAACGCGTCCAAGGGCATCAAAGCCCGACTGGTCGACTGGTTCGCCAAGAAACCCCGGTCGAGCGGCGCGCCGCGCGCCAGCGGCTGGAGCATCCTGAACATGTGCGCGGCCTACGACCTCACCGCCGAGAAGAAGTACCTCGACTGGGCGAACATCTTCTGGAACAACCACCTCAAGCTCGCGTGGGCCGAGGTGAAGGCCGGCCGGATGAAGCTCGCCCCGCTCCAGTGGTACTACAGCACCGACGGCCTCGTCTACCTCCACCAGCGGACCGGCAACCCCGCGATCCTCGCGCAGATGAAGGACTTTTGCGAGATGGTGCAGGACGCCAAGAACTGGCAGTACACGAGCGACATGTGCATGTTCATGACGAACTACGCCGGCTACCTCGTGGCGAACGGCAACACGGACTACGCAGACGACGCGACCAAGTGGCTCGACATGGGCGTTCACAAGAGCAAAGGCCGGCTCGTGCTGTGGAGCGGCCGCACCGGCGCCTACACCAAGGAGGTCGGCAAGCACCTCCGCAACGGCCACATCCTCCTGTGGGAGCTGTGGAAACGCGGCCAGAAGTAATCGG
>CAZDHT010000146.1:0-13192 GCA_964505325.1 uncultured Planctomycetota bacterium
CGCGCCCTTGACCAGGGTCCACTCGTTCTTCGCCACGTCATAGGTCCATCCGCCGACGGTGTTGCCGAATCGGCCGCGGCTCCGACGCGGGTTCTGGACCAGGAAGACGAGTCCGTGCTTCTCGACGAAGCACGCGGCGTAGCGGTCGAGCGGCGGCGGCGAGGTCGCCGGCTTCTTCTCCGTCCAGCGTGGCTTTGCCGGATCGAACACCCAGGTGTCGGCGAGGAACTTGCTCTGAGCGTCGCCGCCGAACAGCACCATCACCTTGTTCTTCGAGTCGTACACCATCCGGGCGCTGCACCGTGGAGGCGGTTCGGTCTCGTCTTTGATCTTTGGCCGGCGCCATTCGTTCTTCGCGCAGTCGTAGAGCCACGTCTTGGCGCCGCCCCAGGGATTGAGTGCGAAGCAGCCGCCGAAGAGGACGGCCTGGTCGCCAACCGGGTCGTAGCACATCGACGCCATCACGAGCCCGTCGCAGGCGAGCGGCGGCTTCGCTTTCAGGTCCGTCCACTCGCGCTTCGTCGGATCGTAGGCGAACGTCTTTCCGCCCACGTAGAAGAGCAGACGGTCGCGCTTCGTGTCGTAAGTCGCCTGGTTGTAGGTCGGGCAGCGGGTCGGCCGCAGCACGCCGTCGGTCGTCACGAACGTCACCACGTTCGTCTTGCCCGTACCGATCCAGATGTCGCGGACGTTCTTGAGCCACGGCCGGTCGGGCGTGTGCCGGAGCCGGTGGCAGCCGCAGCCCCAGTTCGGGAACTTGCCGTTCGACCACGTCTTCTCCTTACCGGGCGGGAACGACTCCTTCCAGGCCGGCGTCGCGTCGCGGAGGCGGAGGGTGTTGACCTCGTACCATTTCGACTCGTGCCGGTGCCCGCCGACCTTGCCCCAGAGGAAGAACTCGTCCGTCGCCGGCAGGTACCACGTCGAGGCGAAGTACTGCACCGGCTTCCGCGCCGGGCTGACCTGGACCCATGTGTTGGCGGGGAGCTTGACAAGGTCGAGCTTCTCCGCCGGCGCCTCGGCAGCGCAGGCATTGACGACACAAAGGCCGGTGAGGCAGACTGAGACAACTGTTCTCGCAACCATCTCGCGTGTCCTTTCGGCGTTCAGCCCTCTTGGGGCGCCGCGATCGCATCGCTGCGTTAGAAGTTCAGATGCTGTCTGGTGGATTCTACCTTGCTGTTCGGCGGCCGGCAACAGGCCCGGCTGCGCATTCTTTGAAACTCGGGCCCGAATCGCGTAGAATACGCCAACAGGTCACGCAACGTTCAGGGGAGTGGAAAGGACGCGATATCACGATGCGCTACGCGGAATACGGAAAGACAGGGAAGAAGGTGTCGGTGGTGGGCTTTGGCGCGATGCGGTTCGACCAGAAGCGGCCGGATGAGCAGAACGCCGAACTCGTCCGCTACGCGTGCAGCAAGGGTATCAACTACTTCGACACCGCCCCCGGCTACGGAAAGAGCGAGGATATCTTTGGGCTGGCGTTCAAGGACATGCCCGGCGACTACTGGGTCTCGACCAAGGCGATGCCGACCACGTACGACACGGCCGCCGGCGCCCACGAGGCGGTCAAGAAGTCGCTCGACCGGATGGGCGTGCCCAAGATTCATTTCTTCCATGTGTGGTGCCTGCGGAAAATGGCGCACTACGAGCTGGCGATGAAGCCCGGCGGGCTGTACGAGGGCCTGCTCGAATGCCGGGAGGAGGGCCTCATCGAGCACATCGTCTTCTCCTCGCACCAGACCGGGAGTGAGATCAAGACCATACTGGACTCCGGCAAGTTCGAAGGGGTGCTGCTCGGCGTGAACATCCTGAACTTTCCTTACCGGTGGGACGGCGTGGCGGCGGCGGCCCAGAGCGGCCTGGGCGTGGTGGCGATGAACCCGCTCGGCGGGGGGGCGATCCCCCAGCACGAGAAGGACCTCGCCTTCCTGGCGACCGAAGGCGAGACGCCTACCGAGGCGGCCCTGCGATTCATCATCTCGTGTCCGCAGATCACCATCGCACTGGTCGGGTTCACCGATCCCGAGCACGTGGATGTTGCCTGCCGGATCGCCGACGAGGCCGAGCCGTTCTCCGACGAGCAACTCGACCAGATCCGAACGCATCTGAGCGAAGAGATGAACGCCGTGTGCACCGGCTGTGGATACTGCGCGGGCTGCCCGAACAACGTCCCCGTCGCCTCGTACATGCAGTTCTACAACAACAAGGTGATGTTCGGCAAGACCGACGAGGAGATGAAGAAGGACATCGGCTCCCAGCACGACTGGTTCCTGCTGGCGGCGCGGCAGGCCGAGGCCGGTGACTGCACCGAGTGCGGCCAGTGCGAGGAGGCGTGCACGCAGCACCTGGACATCATCGCCCGCCTCAAGGAAATCGCAGAGTGGGAAAAGGCGTAGGGGCCCGCTGGCGTTTCGCCGTGGACCCCGGCGGCGGCGGGTTCGGCGCCCCGCCCAATTCCTGTCCGGTTTCCCCGCTCCTTCTGGTATGATGATGCGCCGAAGGATCTCAGTCAGACTGGTGTGTCTTGCACATGCGCGTTTGCATTGACGTCACCGCGGCCGCAAAGCCCAGGCCAACGGGCATCGCCACCTACATCCGCTCGCTGATCCGGCACCTGGCGGAAATCGACCCCGAGTCCGAGTACGAGCTCTGCTATCGCGTGTCTCGGCGGCCCAGACGCCCAAACTTGCCGCCGCTGCCGGGCGCGAACTTCCGGTGGCGGCGGCGCGGCGCCCCGTTCGACTGGTTCCGCCGCCCGAAGGAGGATGTCTTCCACGGGACGGACGTGCGCATTCCGGAGTATCGCGGGCCCGCCTTGGTGGCGACGGTGCACGACCTGTTCTCAGTGATCTCGGGCCGGTTTGCCTCGGCCAAGTTCCGCAAGAAGAAGGCGCGCTACTACCGGGATGCGGTAAACCGCGCGGCGACAATCGTCGCCCCGTCCGAGTCCACCCGCCGGGACCTGATCGAACACCTTGGCGCCGACCCCGACCGCGTGGTGGTGATACACGAGGGTGTCGAGACGGATCCGCCGCCGGCCACGGAAGAGCAGGTCGCGCGGGTGCGGTCGGAGCACGGCATTTCCGCGAGATACATACTTTCTGTGGGCAGCGTGAACATCCGGAAGAACTCGGCGGGCCTGGTCCGCGCGTTCGCCCGGGTCCGCGAACGGTTCGGTTCGGAGACCGAACTGGTGATCGTCGGCGCGCACAGTCAGCCCGAGGAGACGCTCGAGGCAATTGCCGAGGAAAACGTCGGCGACCGCGTCCGGCTGGTCGGGTACGCAGCGGAGGGCGCGATGCCGGCGCTGTACACGGGGGCGCGGGCCTTCGCCCTGCCCAGCCTGTACGAAGGGTTCGGCATTCCCGTGCTCGAGGCGATGGCCTACGGTGTGCCGGTGGTCACATCGAACGTCTCCAGCCTTCCGGAGATCGCGGGCGACGCCGCGCTGCTGGTGGACCCTGAAGACGTGGAGTGCCTGGGCGACGCGCTGCTGCGCGCCGCCGACGACGCCGGGACCCGCGAACAACTGATCGCGCGCGGCCGGGAGAGGGTCCGCGGCTTCACGTGGGGAGAGACCGCCCGGCGGACGCTGGACGTGTATCGTCAACTGGCCGGGTGAAGCGCGGCCCGGCGGGGCTCAGCGCTCGCGTCCTGCGAAGCCGAGATATTCATCCAGCCAGTTGTCGGTGCGGAGCACGCCCTTGCGCTGGCGGAGCGCCAGGCGCTCGGCGCGGCGCTGCGCGAACTCGAACGGCTGGCGCGTGACGGGCGAGGAGATCTTGTGCTCGGTGCGGCCGTGACGGCGGCGCAGCAGCGCCGCCACGTGGGGCGCGTGGCGGATGACCAGCTCGTCCTCGAGGGAGACGACGGCCTGTCCGCTGCCGGGGTCGCCCTGCCGGGCGGACCGGCCGAAGAGCTGGCGGTCGATTCGTCCGGCCTCGTGGCGCTCGGTGGCGAGGACGTGCAGCCCGCCGAGCTCCGCCACCCCCTTGCCCAGCCGGATGTCGGTGCCGCGGCCGGCCATGTTCGTCGCCACGGTGATCTTTCCGGGCTGCCCGGCGCCGGCCACGATCCGGGCCTCCTCGGCGTGGCGCACGGCGTTGAGCACCTCGTGCTCGAGGTGCTCGGCGGACAACAGCTTGCTGAGGTGTTCGCTGGCGCGGACGCTCCGCGTCCCGACCAGGATCGGCCGACCGATCTCGTGGAACCGCCGGATCTCGTTCACGATGGCTTTCCACTTGGCCGCCTCGCGCGCGAAAACACGATCCGGCAGCACCTTGCGGATGCAGGGGCGGTTGGTGGGGATCACCACCACCGGCACGCGGTAGATCTGCCAGAACTCGCGCCACGCCTCGCTGGCCGTCCCGGTCATCCCGGAGAGCTTGTGGTACATGCGGAAGAACCGCTGGAAGCTGATGCGCGCATAGGTGTCCTTGGGCGGGTTGACCTGGATGGTCTCCTTGGCCTCGATCGCCTGATGCAGCCCGTCGCGCCATGTGCGGTCCTTCATCAGGCGGCCGGTGAATTCATCGACAATGACCACCTTGTCTTCGTTCACGACGTACTGCTTGTCGCGCAGGTAGAACTGCGCGGCGGTGAGCGCCTGGACCACCAGCTCCTCGGCCCGGCGGGCGCCGCTCCAGATCCCGCCCAGCGGTTCGCACAGCTCGGCGAGCCGCTGCTTGCCTCGCGGGGTCAAATCGACCTCGCGGTAGCGGCGGTTGACGCGGTAATGACGGGGCGTTTCGAGCCGGGCGCCCAGCCTGGCCGCCTGGATGAAGGCCTGGACCTGCTCGGGGTTCGGCGCTTCGCCGGAGATGATGAGCGGGGTGACCGCCTCGTCGATCAGGATCGAGTCGGCCTCGTCGACGATGGCGTGATGGAGGCCGCGCTGCACGACGCGGTCGGTGCCGCTGCCGGACCCGTCGGCGATCTTGGTGAGGAGCGCGGCGGGCAGATTCCGCAGGCGGCCGAGCGCGAGCCGGTCGCGCAGGAAATCGGCCGTGACCTCCTTGTTCGTGCAGTAGGTGATGTCCGCCTGGTATGCCTCGTGGCGTTCGGGCAGCGCCATGCCCTGCTCGACATGCTTGACGGTCAACCCGCAGAACCGATAGATCCTGCCCATCCACTCGGCGTCGCGGCTGGCCAGGTAGTCGTTGAACGTGATGACGTGGCAGCCCTTCCCGCGCCACCCGGCGACCGCGGCGGGCATGGTGGCGGTGAGGGTCTTGCCTTCGCCGGTCGCCATCTCGACGACGCAGCCGGCTTCGAGCGCGAGTGCCCCGGCGACCTGGACGAGGAACGGGCGCTCGCCGATCTGCCGGACGGCGACCTCGCGCACGAGTGCGAAGGCGCGGTCGAGGTCGGCGGGGGTCTCGCGTCCGAGGCGGAACAGATCGCGGAATTCCTGGGCGGTCTCGCGGAGCTTTGCGTCGCTCAGGTTCTCGAACTGTTTCTGAAGCGCCACCACGCGGGCGGCGCGGCGAAGGAACCGGTGCCGGCGCGGAACCGTGCGGTTGACGAGGCCCGACGCCGCGTTCCAGATCGCGTCCAGCCCCTTGGGGAGCTGCTCGTCCGCGGCCGGGTTGGAGAGCATACGCCAGGTTGTGCTGGGCAGTTGCGCCACGTCAGGTCGGGGACCTCCGCTGGAAGAGCCGCAGCAGCCCGCGCCACCATTGGAGCGCCAGCGGCTTTGTGGGCAGCGCGGCGCGGACCACGACCCGCTGCCCGCAGAGCAGGCCAGTGCTGGTTTCGGGGACAATGCGGATTTCGAAGAACCGTTCGGTCGTCCTGGTGCCCTTGCGATCGGTCGGGGCGGTCTGGACCGAACCGCCCGCCGCATAGCCCAGGGCGGCGGAGGGGAGTTCGTCATCGCCGGCGGGTAGGATCTTTCTGATCCTGCCTTTCAGCTCGGAGTCTGGGCGGCCCTTGACGCGAAGCTCGACCCGGCGGACCCGGTCGTTCTTCTTCACCTCGATCTCTTCAATCAGTGCGGCCGCGACGTTCTGCCCCGCGGTCGCCCGAATGATCAAGTCATCCAGACTGGCGACCATGCCCACCTTCTCGCCGTGACTGAAATACCGGTTCCGGAAGTTCTCGATGTCCGGCGCGATCCAAGTGCCGCGCACGGGGGCCCGCAGCGTGAGCGACCTCAGCTCCCTGGCGCGGCCCTCAATATTCTCGTCCAGCGCTGCGATCTGCTTCGAGAACATCTGCACCTTGGCGTGCTCCTCCTCCGCGTCGGCCAGCCCCTTCCGGGCTTCCAGTTCCTCTCGCTGCGCCAGCAGCTCCCCATACCTGGCCCACAGCCCGGGGTCGGCCGCCTGGAGGAGGCTGATTCCGGGCGAGACATTCTCTCCGGACAAGCGGTGGATGTCGGTGACGAATCCGTCGGCTCCGGCGTGGACGAATGCCAGGCGCGCCGGCACGACCACCCCCTCCACCCGGCAGTGGTCGGGCGCGGGAATGAGCCCGACACCGGCGCCGATAACAACCAGGAAGAGGAGCGTGCTCCCCACGGCACGGACGCGGATGCGGTCCAGCTCTCCGTGCGTCGCCAGGTAATGTGCGAATTTGCCCAGCGGCACGAACACCCACGTCGACAGCGCCATCAGACCCAGGATCACTCCGACCAGGAAGAACTTGTTCATGACGAACAAGAGGATGGCGAAGCACACGGTGACCCGGTACGCGGTCGACGCGACGGCATAGAAGGCCAGCCAGGGCCGTTCACCGATGGAGTGTGCCGTGCTCTGGGGGCGGCGGACGCGCCACAGATACCGACGCACTAGGTAGTAGATGTAGCCCTTAGAGCGCTGGGCGAGGTTGGGGATCTCCAGCAGGTCGGAGAGGATGTAGTAGCCGTCGTATCGCAACAGCGGGTTGCCGTTGAACAGGATCGTCGAGACGCTGGCAATGAACATCATGTTGTAGGTGAGCGCATACAGGGTCGTGCCCTGAGCCGCGCTGGCCCAGAGGATCGCGGCGATCGAGGCCACTCCCAGCTCGACCATCATGCCCGAGGTCCCGACGACCACACGGCGCCACTTCTGGCGAAACGCCCACGCACTCGACGCATCCACGTAGGGCAGCGGGGTGAAGATCAGGAACATCACCCCGATCACGTGCACCTCGCCGCCCTTGCCTTCCTGCTGGCCGAACTTCTTGCACGCGAAGGCATGGCCGAACTCGTGGCAGACCTTGACCAGGATGAGGCCGACGTACAGGAGCGGGAGATTCGCCACGCTCAGAATCCCCGAGGCGCGGTCGACCAGTTCGGCGCCGCGCCCGGCCACGCAGTAGAACGCCGTGCACAGCAGCCCCACGAGCACCGCCAGGCCGGGCTTGGTAAACACGCAGCCGAGCACGCGCACCCACCGGTCCAGGAAATGGTCGGGATCGAACAGCGGGATGCGGATGAACAGCAGGTTCGTCAGGTAGCTCTGGACCTCGCGGGTGACGCGCCGGTGGTAGCGGCGGAACAGGCTCTCGGCGTCGGGCGGCAGCTCGGCCTGCAACAGGTTCGAGGTATAGAGCTGGCCGAGGAGCTGGATGGCCTCGCCCTGGGTGGGGGCGCTGTCGCCCAGTTCTTGGTTGCTGATGTTCCACGCCTCGGCGACGGTTCGCCGGCCGTCGAGCAGGGCGACGAAATGATACGCGGGGGTGCTCAGGCGGAAGAACTGGTTGCTGGCGGGGTCCTGGAGGACGTGCCACATCTGGCCGCGGAAGTGCTGCCTGTGGACCTGGACGGTGAACCGGAGACGCGGCCGCAGCCCCGAAATCCGGTACCACGATTCATTGAAGGTCGGCCGATCGACCGGCATCACAAGCTCCCGTCGTTACAGCCATAGCCTCATTTGCAGCCACTTGACCATGCGGTGCGTCCACAGCCATATCTTACGGCGCCGGCCGATGTGGATCTTCGCCCGCCCCTCCAGACCCGGCCGCATCCACTTGGCCGTGTCGAGCAGGCGCGCCCGCGCCTTGAACACGTTCCGCTGGTTGACCACCTCGGCGACGGGGTTGATCCGCTCGATCTCGAACTCGAACCGCTGGTCGGGGTAGGTCTTGGTGGCGAGCTTGCCGGTCTTCCTTCCGCCGCCGGTTCGCACATCGGTGATCTCGTCTTCCGGGACGGCCAGCTCGGCGCGGAGAGAGCCGATCGGCGCCACCTCGAACAGCACGTCCCCGGCCTTGAACTGCCTGCCGATGTGCCGCTCCATCTCGCCCTTGACGACCGTGCCGCTGATGGGCGATTTGAGCTCGGCTTTGCTGATCTGGTATTTGAGCAGCTCGATCTGCTTGGCGACCTGCTTGGCCTGGGTGCGGGCGATCTCCGCCTCGGCGAGCTTTTCATCTTCCATGGCGGCGGCCGCCCGGGTGAGGTGGGCGCCCCGGTCGGCTTCGGCCGCCGCCAGCCGGAGTTCGAGCTCCGCCGTTTCGAACGTGGCCAGCACCGTCTGGTCCGCCACGACCTCATCCCCCGGTTTGACGCTCACCTCCTTCAGATAGCCGTTGAATGGGGCCGGTACCACCTGCTGCCGCGCGGCCACCAGGGTGAAGGGGGCCTCGACGGTCTGGTTCCCTTTCGCCACCACGGCGAAGATCACCACGGCGAGGATGAGTATCGCCACCAGCTTCTTCCACGTGTGCTTCGGCCCCACGGCGAAGGCGAGCGCCTTGCGCGAGCTCTGCGCCATCTTGGCGCCGAACCACCGGTCGTGTTCGTACAGGCTGACCAGGCGCGCCGTGCACAGCTCGCACGTAAGGCGGATCGATTCGATCTCCGGCAGGTCGAACGGCTGGTCGGCGGCGCGTTCAAGGATGAGCACCGCGGTCACCTCGCCGCCACGCCGGAGCGGCAGGCTCAGGACCGTGGTGGGCCCGTGGCGCCGTGACAACTCGGCCGCCGCGCGGCTGACATACGTGGCATTGGGCTCGGGCGGATGGAGGACCTCCGTGTCCTGGTCCAGGCATTCTTCCATCGCCGCCTCGATGTCCTGCACGAGCTTCATCTTGCGGCTGAACTTGTCGGTGTGGCTCATGGCGCGCAGATGGACGTAGCGGCCCTTGAGGAATCCGAGGCCGACGCGCTCGCACTGCCAGCGGGCGGCGGCCTCGTTGCAGAACGCCATCGCGGCGGCCACGAAGCGGTCGTGTTCGTTGACGGCGGGCAGGACTTTCAGGGCGACGCGGAGCCGCTCGATGTCGAACTGGCGGCGCTGGAGCGCCTGGCGCATCTCGTAGAGGTTCAGGAAGCCGACGGTGGCTTCGAGCCGCGCACAAGTGGTGTTCAGCACGGCCGGGATCTGGCTTTCGACGACATAGGCGACCAGGCCGGAGAAGCCCGCCCCGCTCAGCGGGATCATGACGAGGTGGCGTCTTGCCTCCTGGCCGTACAGGTCGTCCTTTCCGTGCAGCGGCTTGACGGTGGTCTTGCCGGCGTTGAGGGCGTCGCCGGCGAACTCGGCCAGTTGGTCGATCCACGGGGGCGCCGGTGCTCCGTCGGGCAGCGGCGGATGGACGGCGAGGATGTCTGCGGTCTGCTCGGGGCCGAGCCGGAGGAACGCTCCGCCACTGGCCCCGCTGAGGCGGCACTGGAGTGCGAGGAGGCCGGCGACGAACTGTTCCGGGGGGCCGGTGAAGCGGGTGAGTTGGTTGACGATCTCGGCCGTCGAGCGGCCTCCGGCGCCCAGCACCTGTGGCGCGGTTTCCTCGGGACCCGACGTCATGGGTCAAGTTCTCCGCGAAGGTACGTGCTAGCTCTCCCTCTTGCGCCGTCTGGCCACGTCCAGTTCGATCTCGCCGAACTGGTCCTCGTGGCGGCGGATCACCCGACTGAGCGTGATGGCCAGCCGCTTGGCCGTGTAGTAGTTCATCACCACGCGTGAGTTCAGCCGGAAGATCATCTCGGGCTGATCCTCCTGCTCCGGGGCCGGGCTGACCTGGTTCAGGCCCAGGTCGAGGACGACCTCTTCGGCCGTGCCGTTTGTGCGGAACGCGTTCGCGTAGCAGGTCTGCATGTTCTGCTCGTCAATCCGGAGGCGGATCTTCCGCTCGCCGGTCTGCTCGCGGGCCTGCTGCTCGATGGGCGTGTCGTCAGGCGTTCCGGTGCTGGGCTTGTCTGGCATCGTTCTCTCCCTGTGTCCTCAGTAGTGGCTGCCGCATGGGCGGCAGATCAGAAATGGACCATTACACGCTCGCCGGCCGGGCGGCCGGCTGGGTTGTGCAGTTCGACCCGGACGGTCAGCGTCTGGCTGGCCGAGTCGGCCACGGCGGCGATGTGCGTTATCTTTCCTTCGAGCTTCTGTTCTCCTTCGCCGAATTCCACTCGCGCTGTCTGGCCGCGCCGGAGCTGCCGCGCCTGCTTCGTCGGCACCGGCACCTCGATCCGCAGCGGATCGGTCTGGACCACGCGGATCACCTCTTGCAACCCGTCGGCCGATTCGCCGGGCTCGACGAAGATCTTCTCGACCTTGCCGGCGATGGGGCTCACCAGCCGCATGCGGTCGACCTGGATCGTGACTTCCTGAAACTTCCGCTGGGCCTGCTTGTGCCGGAACTCCGCCAGCTTGAGTTCCAGGTCGGCAATGGTGACGTCCAGCCGCTTGTGCTCCACCTCCAGCGCCGAGATCCCTGCGCCTTGCTTGAGCAGCCACTCCGCCCGCTTGCGATCCACCTTCTTCTGGGACAGCTTCGCCTGGGCGGCACGGATGTGGGTGTCGTCCTTGGCCTGGGCCTCGAGCTGGCCGAGTTCGGCCCTCTCCGCTTCGTCGTCCATCTGGACGAGCAACTGGCCGGCTTTGACCGTATCGCCCTCTTTGACCAGGATCTTCGCGATCCGGCCCACCCGAATGAACGAGAGGGTCACGTCCTTGCTGGGCCGGGTGATGGCCTCGGCGGGCCCGACGCTTGCGGCGCGGCAGATCCCCGGCCCTAGGGAGGCGAGCGCGATGAGAACCGCGCAGGCGAGAGCGGATGTTCGTCGGCCGGGCATAGAAAGAGTTTAGCAGGCCGCAGGGTGCTTTTTCCAGCGTTTTTTCAAGCCCCCAGCCAGCGGCGACAGAAAGGGCTTGACAAAGCTGGCACCGTCGCTTCAAATACGGTCTGCGCGAAGCCGGAGGGGAGCGCAGTCCCGCACTCGGAGGAACAACGCAACGGGGGACCGGGCGCTCCCGCATGCTGGACAAGGAGAGAATAGAATGACCAGGCAGTTTCGTGATTCCGCCCCGCCGGCGATGTTCGAGCCACTCGAGCCCAGACTGCTGCTGAACGGCAACGTCGTGGTGCAAGTGCAGAGGGGCGACCTGGTGATCCGGGGCGACGCCGGCAACAACGAAATCCTGGTCGAGCAGGGCGCCTCGGCGGATCAGTTCAACGTCACCGGACAGTGCGCCACGACGGTCAACGGCCAGGCGGGAGTGCAGGTCTTCAACAACGTGACCGACGACTTCCGGATCCGGATGCGCCGCGGCGACGACCGCGTGACCCTGGACAACGTGGACATCCCGGACGACCTGAAGATCAACACGGGGGCCGGCGTGGACGTGGTGACGATACAGAACGGGTCCCAGATCGGCGATGACCTCAAGATCAACACCCGCGGCGGCGACGATGGGGTCATTCTAGACACTGCCACGGTCAATGACCGGACCCGGATCCGGACCCGCTACGGCGACGATACGGTGGCGGTCTCGGATTCCGACCTCGACGGTAACTTGAACATCAATACGGGCCCGGGGGACGACGAGGTCGACGTCGACCCGACCGACGTAGCGGGCAACGTGTGGGTCAGGACCGGCCGCGGCGTGGACGACGTCGAGCTCAGCGAGGCGACCATCCACGGTGAATGCCGGATCATCACCCAAGGCGGCAACGACGTGGTGACGGTGATGGCCTCGGAGCTGAAGGACCTCCTGGTCATCAAGACCGGGTTCGGCGAGGATCAGCTCACCGTTAACGGGTCGGCCTTCCGCGCGCGGGTCAAGGTGAAACAGCAGAAGCAGAACGACACGCTGGACATCACGGGTACCTCGCAGTTCGACGGACCGGTGCTGATCCAACAGGGCGGGGGCGACGACCTGCTCGACGTCGAAAACACCACATTCGGCGACGACGCCCAAGCGAACGGGCAGTGGGGCACCGACACGTTCACCGATGGCGGCGGCATCACCGGAACGCTCGACACACAGAGCTACGAAGTGTGACGTAGGTCGCAGTGCACATTCAATCTGGCTGCAACGGGGGCGTGTAGGCGCCCCCGCGTTTTTGGCAGGTGAAGCAGCCCCGTCGATACGATCGCTGTCGGCGGGTGAGTCTGGACTTCCCTTCGGTGAAGGGTGTACCTCGCCGGAGTCATTTCACTCGCGTGACGTGGGGCCAGATCCCCACAGAAAGGGGGCCGATGAAGGCGCCATGTGTTGACTCAGGCCGGCCGGTGATGTTCGAGCAGCTCGAGCCGAGACTGCTGTTGGATGGCAACGTCCAGGTGTGGGAGGCGAACGGGGACCTGCACGTTCGAGGGGACGCGGGCAACAACTGGATAGAGATCACCCCCGGGCCGTTCCCGCACCACTACGAGGTTAGCAGTCTGGACGGCACGACGACCATCAACGGCGCCGCAGGGCCGGCGACCATTGTGGACGTGACCGATGACTTCGACCTCGATTTCACCCGAGGTGGGCACAATCACGTCGTGCTTGACAAGGACGCATCCGCCTACCTCCAGGTCCATGACCGCCTGACGTACAGGGGAGGGTCGGGCCAGGACTACGTGGGGCTCAATGGGGTGTTAGTGGCGGGGCGGACCAAGCTGCTCACCGGCGGCTGGAACGACTTTGTCACCGTGACTGGCGGCTCGTACTTCTATGGGAAGGTCACGGTAAAGTCAGGAGCGGGCAGCGACAATGTCAGCTTCGGTCTGGTCACAACGCTTCACAGGGGGGCCTACATCAACACCGGCAGCGGGGCCGACTACGTGAGCTTCCACAGCAACCTGTTCACTCTGGGCAAGGTCAAGGTCCGGACTGGTAGCGGCGACGACTTCGTCAACGTGGGGCAGCTCGCGTATTTCTTCCGGGAGCTCGACATCGGCACGGGCCTCGGAGATGACGGGGTCGATCTCTGGGGGAACGTCGTCTTCGGGCGCAAGGCCACCGTCAACACCGGCAGCGGCGCGGATACC
>CAZDHT010000147.1:0-5245 GCA_964505325.1 uncultured Planctomycetota bacterium
GGGGACAGATAACTTTTTTCGCCGGGCCAATCCGCTCCGCGCAATGCGTGTCCGTTGTCCGGCGAAAGAAAGTTATCTGTCCCCGGTTTCCAGAATCTGACGTCCGACGCACGAGCCGCCAGCCAATCCCATACGCGAGCCGGGGTCCCGCTCAGTGGGATTCGAGGAGGTGCTCCACGGCGTGGAAGACCCAGTCGAACGACATGGTGGTCATGCACGCGACAGTTGGGCAAGACTCGCGGCGGCATTCCGTCGGTTTCGTCCCCGGCTTGAACTCCACGCAGACGCTCGTCGGCCGCTGGAGCACCACGCACCGGTCGGCCGGCATGCGGGGGCGGTAGCGGTGAGAATTGGTCCGGCCGAACAGCGCGACCACCGGCACGTTCTGTGCCGCCGCGATGTGCATCACGCCGGTATCGTTGGTGATAAAGATCCGGCACCTGCCGATGAGCGCAGCCACTTCCATCAGCGGCTTCGCCACCGCAGAAGCGACCTTGCCCCGGGCGGCGCCCGCGACGCGCTCCACCAGGCCGCGCTCCTCCTCGCCGCCCGTCACCAGCAGCGCCCGGTCCGCCTCTTCGGTCAGGACCGAGGCGAGGCGCTCGAAGTTCTCGATCGGCCATCTCCGGGTCGGCAGGAGAGCGCCCGGGTTGATCCCGAACAGCACGTCGGAATCCGAAATGCCGGCCTCCGCCAGCGCCAAGCTTGCCGCCTTTTGTGCCGCGTCCGGGACGTGGAGGAGCGGCTGGGGGTCCTCCACCTGGATCCCCAGCGGGGCGAGCACGCGGAGCTTGCGGTCGATCTCGTGCTGGTGGTCGAACAGCGATTCGTCTGGGGCGGCGTCGAAGAACGCACCGCGGCCGTCGGTGTTGCGGCCCAGCGCGAGCTTGGGGCGGATGAACTGCGCGAGCCACCGCCGCTTGCGAGCGGCGGCCGAACTCTCGATCGAGGTGAGGTCGATCAGCAGATCGGGCCGGGTCTCCTGCGTGTCGCGGATCAACCGCGCGGCGTCGGTGAACTGTGCGAATGTGTCGCCCAGCTCAAGCGTTTTGAGCTCGAAGCCCATGTCCAGCGAGCGGACGACGGCGGCGGCACGCGGAGCGACGACGACCGCGATGTGCGCGTCGGGGAACCGGCCCCGGATCGCCGTCAGTGCCGGCGTCGCCATCACCGCATCCCCGATGCCTCCCGCTTGGAGGACGAGGATCTGTTCGGGCTCCTCGTTCAGGACAGCATCCATCTCTTTACCTGTTCGCATCGGCAGCCGCCTCGATTGCAGCGGTCAGGGCCTTGAGGACCAGGTTGGCGAAGCGGTCGGGCGTGAATTGCTTCGCTCGCGTCAGGGCCTTCGCCACGAGCTCCCTGCGGAGTTCGTCGTCGGTCAGTATCTTCGTCAGCGCAGCCACGCAGGCGTCCGGATCGTCCGGGTCGACCAGCAGCGCGGCGTCGCCCGCGACCTCGGGCAGCGAGGCCCGCTTCGAGCAGAGCACGGGCGTGCCGCAGGCCATCGCTTCGAGCACGGGCAGCCCGAATCCTTCCCAGCGCGAGAGCGTGACGAACGCCGCGGCGCCCGCGTAGATCGCGGGCAGATGCTCCTCGGCGACGTGGCCGGTGATGCGGACGCGGTGTT
Organism: uncultured Planctomycetota bacterium; assembly: GCA_964505325.1. Classification (GTDB taxonomy): domain Bacteria; phylum Planctomycetota; class PUPC01; order PUPC01; family PUPC01; genus CAZDHT01. Next base: position 1,631 of record CAZDHT010000147.1, read on the forward strand.
CGAGGCCGAGCTTTCCGACGGTTTTGCGCGCATCGTCCGTCCACTTGTCCGGTCTGCCGGCGAGCACGAGGCCGAAGCGGCCGCGCAGCTCGGGGTCGAGGCGGGCGTACGTCCGCAGCAGGCCCGCGACGTTCTTGTGCGGGCCGAAATTGCCCACGTGCAGGACGTATTCTCCATCGATGCCGTAGCGCTGCTTCGCGGCGGCGATCCGCCCTGCGTCGTCCATCACCCGATACTCTGGCCCGACACAGTTGCCCACCACGTGGGTCTTCTTCTTCGGAACGTCCAGCAGGTCCATAATGTCACGGCGCGAGTGCTCGGACACGGTGAGGACGGCGGCCGCCCGGCGCGAAAAGCTGGCGGCGAACGACCGGAACGCGCGGCAGTACATCGCGCTCCGGCCGGAGGTCTCCGACCCCATGCGCAGGAACAGCAGGTCGTGGATGGTGGTGGCGACGGGGCACGACCGGATCCCCGGGGCCTTGAAGCACGGCGAGAGAAACACGTCCAGCCTGTCGCGCCGGGCCATCCGGGGCAGCGACACCCGGTCCCACCACCAGGTGGCGGCCTCGGTGGCACGGCGGGTGCGCGCGTGCACGGGCTTGCCCCAAGTGTTGGGGACCTCGAAGACGGTGTGCTGGTTGCCGTAGAGGACCAGTTGAGGCGGATTCTCTTCGAGCGAGATGGCGCGCAGCAGGTTCCCGACGAACCTCCCGATCCCGCTCACCGAACCGGCCAGCAGGTCTCTGCAATCGATTCCGACCCTCATGCCACTAATTATATAAAACAGCGCACAAACTGGCAAGGCAAGCTCGCCATCGAGGCGGGTCGTTCAATTTTCGTCTGGAAACGGCCGAGGTCAATGCCCTCGGCCACAAATGACCTCGATTCCGCCGCTGGGGGGGCTGTAGTAGCGGCGGCTCGCGAACCGCCCCTACAGCGGCAAACGAGAATCGAATGACCCTGCCTGCCGGCCCCACTCTGGCCTTGACCGCAATCGCGCGGTTTGGTATACCTCAGCGGGCGGAATTGAGGCTCGGAGGCGAGATGTCGCTGCTGGTCGTTGGCTCGGTCGCGTTTGACACGGTGAAGACGTCGCATGGCGTGGCGGAGGAGGTGCTGGGCGGGTCGGCGACGTACTGCGCCTACGCGGCCAGCCTGTTCACGCCGGTCTGGCTGGTCAGCCCGGTGGGCGAGGACATGCCCGCCCGGCACCTCGAGGATATGCAGCGGCGCCGGATCGATACGACCGGCGTGCGGATCGTGAAGGGCGGAAAGACGTTCCGCTGGGCCGGACGGTACAGCGACGACTTCCTCGAACGCACCACCGAGCAGGTCGACCTGAACGTGTTCGAGGATTACGACACCACCATTCCGGAGGCATACCGCGGCGCGGAGTACGTGTTTCTGGCCAACGGGGCGCCCGAAGCGCAGAGAGCCGTGCTGGAGCAGTTGCCCGGCCGGAAACTGGCGTTCCTCGACACGATGGACCACTGGATCACCGGCTCGCGCGAGGAGTTGCTGGGCGTGATGAAGATGGTCGACGGGCTGGTGCTGAACGACGAGGAAGCGCGGCTGCTGACGGGCGAGTCGAACCTGCTGACGGCGGCGCGGCGGATCACCGCGATGGGCCCGCGGATCGTGGTCGTCAAGAAGGGCGAGCACGGCGCTATCCTGATCGAGGACGGCAGGCCGTTTGTGCTGCCCGCCCGGCTGACCGAGACGGTGGTGGACCCGACCGGCGCCGGCGACTGCTTCGGCGGCGGCATGATAGGCTACGTGGCGCAAACGGGCGAGACGTCGGTCGCGGCGCTCAAGAGGGGCGTCTTGTACGGCACGGTCATCGCCTCGTTCTGCATCGAGGATTTCAGCCTCAACCGGCTCAAGGCCATCTCGCTCGATGACGTCGAGCAGCGGCGCGAAGAGTTTCTGGCGATGATTTCGTGGGGCTGAGAGGCAGTGATCAGTGACCAGTGACCAGTGACCGGCGAATGCGGGCATTTGTGGCGATCGAGGTGAGCGACGAGATACGGGCGGAGTTGGAGCGCGCTCGGCAGCAATTGGCGCGATGCCCGGCCAAAGTGAAATGGGTGACGCCGACGAACGTTCACCTGACGCTCAAGTTCCTCGGCGACGTCGACCCGGAGGCGGCGGAGCAGGTGAAGGCGGCGATGGCGGAGGCTTCGGGCGACGGTGCTGTCGCGTTCGCCGTGACGGGGCTGGGCAGCTTCCCGCCCCGAGGGAGGCCGCGCGTCTTGTGGGCGGGGGTCTCCGCCGGCGCGGACGCCGTATCGCGGCTCCAGGCGAAGCTCGAGACGGCGCTGCGGCCCCTGGGCTTCAAGCAGGAGCACCGTTTCGTGCCGCACCTGACGATCGGCCGGGTCAAGTCGCCGAAGGGCGCGCACGAACTCATCCCGATGCTCGAGCGGCACGCGGACACGAAGTTCGGCTCGTGCACGGCGGCCGAGATGGTGCTGTATGAGAGCACGCTGACGCCGCAGGGCGCGGTGTATCGCGCGGTGGCGAGACAAGAGTTGTAGCGGGTACTGACCACTCAGTTGAAAAGGGAGATGGGCGGATGGCCAAGAAGCCAAGCGGGAAGGATCCGAAAGAGCAGAAGCAGGCGGCGCTGGACCGCGCCCTCCAGGAGATCGAAAAGCAGTTCGGCAAGGGGGCGATTATGATGCTGGGCGCCGACAGCTATCCGCAGGTCCCCAGCATCAGCACCGGCGCGGTGTCGCTCGACATCGCCACCGGCGTCGGCGGGATTCCGCGCGGCCGAATCTGCGAGGTGTTCGGCCCCGAGTCCTCCGGCAAGACGACCCTCTGTTACCACGTCATGGCCAACGCACAAAAGGCCGGCGGCACGGCCGCGTTCATTGACACCGAGCACGCGCTCGATCCCGTGTACGCGCAGAACGTCGGCCTCGACACCGAGTCGCTGCTGGTGGCGCAGCCCGACTCGGGCGAGCAAGCGCTGGACATGGCGGAGATGCTGATTCGCAGCAACGCGCTGGACGTGGTGGTGATCGACTCGGTGGCGGCGCTGGTTCCCCGCGCCGAGATTGACGGCGAGATGGGCGACGTCCACGTCGGGCTCCAGGCCCGGCTGATGTCGCAGGCGATGCGGAAGCTCTCCGGCGCCATCAGCAAGAGCCAGACAGCGATGGTCTTCACCAACCAGATCCGGATGAAGATCGGTGTGATGTTCGGCAGCCCGGAGACGACGCCCGGCGGCCGGGCGCTCAAGTTCTACGCGTCGATGCGCCTGGACATGCGGCGGATCGGCCGGATCAAAGAGGGCGACCAGATCGTCGGCAACCGGACGCGCGTCACCGTCGTCAAGAACAAGGTCGCGCCGCCGTTCAGGCGGGTGGAGTTCGACATCATTTTCGGCGAGGGGATTTCGAAGGAGGGCGACGTGCTCGACCTGGCGGACGAGTGCGGCCTGGTCCAGCGGGCGGGCACGTGGTGGTCGTACGGCGACATCCGGCTCGGCCAGGGCCGCGAACGGGCGCGCCAGTTCCTCAAGGACAGCCCGGAGATCTTCGAAGAGCTCCGCCACAAGATATTCGTCGCCAAGGGCCTGATCAAGGAGGCCCCGGCGGTGGAGGC
>CAZDHT010000147.1:5345-13191 GCA_964505325.1 uncultured Planctomycetota bacterium
CCGGAAAGCATGAACACATCGGAAGTACGCAGCGCGTTTCTGAAGTTCTTCGAGGGGAAGGATCACACCGTCGTGCCCAGCGATTCGCTGGTGCCCGAGCACGATCCCACCCTGCTCTTCACCGGCGCGGGGATGAACCAGTTCAAGGATCAGTTTCTCGGCAAGAACCTGACCTATCGCCGCGCCGCGTCGTGCCAGAAATGCTTCCGCGCCGACGACATCGCGGAAGTGGGCCGGACCCCCTGCCATCACAGCTTCTTCGAAATGCTCGGCAACTTCTCATTCGGCGACTACTTCAAGAAGGAGGCCGTCGAGTGGGCGTGGGAGTTCGTGGTCGGCCGGCTCAAGCTCGACGAAGGCAAGCTCTGTGTCTCGGTGTACGAGGACGACCACGAGTCGTACGGCTACTGGCGCGACCTGGTGGGCGTGGCGGAAGACAAAATCTACCGGCTGGGCGAGCACGACAATTTCTGGCCGGCCGACGCGCCCAGCAAGTCGCCCGCCGGGACGCTCTGCGGCCCCTGTACCGAAATCTTCTACGACATGGGCCCGCAGCCGCATTGCCCCGACCCGGCCAAGTGCGACATCACCTGCGACTGCAAGCGTTACGTCGAAATCTGGAACCTCGTCCTCCAGCAGTATGAGAAGGGCGAGGCGCCCGGCGAGCTGCGGACGCTCAAGATGCAAAACATCGACACGGGGATGGGCCTCGAACGCACCGCCGCCGTGATGCAGGGCGTGGCGTCGGATTTCGAGATCGACATCTTCGCGCCCATCGTGCGGGCGGTCGTGGACACGCTCGAGGTCAAGTACGACCCCGGCAAGCTGGACGCACACCGCGGGGTACGCCGCATCGCCGACTTCATCCGCGCCGTCTCGTTCCTCATCGCCGACGGCGTCCTGCCCGCCAATGAGAGCCGAGGCTACGTCGAGCGGCGCCTCATCCGCCGCGCCATGCTCGACGGCCTCGACCTCGGCGCCGAGGAGCCGTTCCTCTACTCACTCGTCCCCGTCGTCGGGAACGCGACGAAAGACGTCTACCCCGAGATCGCCGAGCGCCGTGAAAACATCGCCCGCATCATCAAGGCCGAGGAAGAGCGCTTCCAGAACACCCTCGCCAACGGCTCGCGCCTGCTCAACGAGATGGTGGCCGACTTGCGGGCGAAGCACCTCAACGCGCTGCCCGGCCTCGAAGCGTTCCGCCTCTACGACACCTACGGGCTGCCGCTCGAAATCACCGAGAGCATCCTGGCCGAGGAGGGCCTGAGCGTCGACCACGCGGGCTTCGAGAAAGAGATGGAGCGCCAGCGGGCGCAGGCGCGGAGCGCCTCAACGATGACGGGCGACGCCTTCGACACCGGCCCGCTGGGCGTGGTTAAGGAGTTCGCCAGGCCGACGGAGTTCTGCGGATACGAGGCCGCGTCGTGCGAAGCAACCGTGCAGGCGATCATCACGGATGACAACGTTGTCGATTCCGCCGACGAAGGCTCCGAGGTCACGGTCGTGCTCGACGCGACGCCCTTCTACGGCGAGGCGGGCGGGCAGATGGGCGACACCGGCACGATCACGGCCAAGGATGCCGAGGTCGAGGTGCTCGACACCAAACGCGCCCACGGGTACTTCCTCCACGTGGGCAAGGTGACCCGCGGGCGGCTTGAGAAGGGGCAGCAGGTCGCCTGCAACGTCGACGCCGCCCGGCGCCAGGCCGTTCGCCGCGCCCACACCGCCACCCACCTGCTCCACAGCGCGCTCCGCACCGTGCTGGGACAGCACGTCGAGCAGGCCGGCTCGCTCGTCGCGCCCGACCGCCTGCGGTTCGACTTCTCGCACTTCACGGCGGTCACGCGGGACGAGCTCGACCGCATTGAGGAGCTGGTGAACGGGAACATCCTCCGCGGCGCCGACGTCACCGTGGCGGAGATGCCGCTCGAAGAAGCGAAGAAGTCCGGCGCCATCGCGTTGTTCGGCGAGAAGTACGGCGAGACCGTTCGCGTCGTTCGGATCGGCGACTACAGCGTCGAGTTGTGCGGCGGCACGCACCTCGACCGCGTGGCCGAGGTCGGCCTGTGCCGGGTCGTCAGCGAGTCGTCCATCGCCGCGGGCACCCGCCGCATCGAGGCGGTCACCGGCCCCGAGGCGATCGAGCACGGGCGCCGCCGCGAGCGCCTGCTGGAGGAGATGGCCGCCGCCCTGGGCACCGGCGAGGGGCGCGTGGCGGAGCGGGTGCAAAAGCTGCTGGCCGAGCACCGCGAGCTCCGCGCCGAGATTCGAAAGCTCAAGAAGCACGGGACGGGTGAATCGGCGGACGACATCGTGGCGGGCGCGGTCGACGCCGCGGGCGTTGCGCTCGTCGTGCACAAGACCGGCCTGAAGATGAACGACCTGCGCCAGTTGTGCGACGTGCTGAAGCGGAAGCTCAAGAGCGGGGTGGTGGTGCTCGCGTCGGCCGCCGAGAAGAAACTGTCACTCGTCGTGGGCGTCACGAAGGACCTGACTCCCGGGCTGCACGCGGGGAAGCTGATTAAGGACATCGCGGCGGTTGCAGGCGGCGGAGGCGGCGGCCGGGCCGACATGGCCCAGGCCGGCGCCAAGGATGTCTCCAAGATCGACGAGGTGCTCGCCGCGGCGCCCCGGGTGGTTTCGGACTATTTGAGTGAGGCGAACTGAATTCCGTTGCATCTTGTCAAATCCCCTTCCTTTTTGGAGCTCATCAATGGGTGACATGAAAGTGGCGTTGCAGGTCTACACCATCCGCGATCACTTCACCGGCTTCGACGGATTCGCCGGCGCGATGAAGCAGGTGCGCGAGATCGGCTACCAGTACGTCGAGCTCGCCGGCGTCGGCGCCGTGTCGTACGAAGACCAGAAAAAGGTCTGCGACGACAACGGCCTGACCATCATCGGCACGCACGCGGGATACGGCGCGTTCGTCGAGGACCTCGACGCCGTGGTCGCCAACCACCAGTTGCTTGGCGCCGAGTTCGTCATCATCCCAGGCCTGCCCAGCGAGCTGCGCACCGGCGAAGGCTATGCCCAGGTCGCCGAGCAGATGAGCGAATGGGCGGACCAGCTCGCCGAGCAGGGCCTCGGCTTCGCCTACCACAACCACCACATGGAGTTCCAGAAGTTCGGCGACCGCCTGGCCATGGACATCCTGTTCGAGGACAGCAGCCCCAACGTCGGGAGCGAACTCGACACCTACTGGGTCCAGTACGGCGGCGCCGGCCCGGTCGTCTGGATCAGGAAGCTCAGCGGCCGGGTCCCCCTCCTGCACCTCAAGGACTATGCGATCATCGAGCACGAGCCGACGTTCGCCGAGGTCGGCGAGGGGAACCTGGAATGGGGCGACATCTTCGCCGCGGCCGAGGACGCGGGCACCAAGTACCTCGCCGTCGAGGAGGACCGCTGCACCCGGCCCTCGATGGAGAGCATCGCCATCAGCTTCCGGAACCTTCAGGCGATGGGCATGTGCTGATTAGGTGGGTGATTTCGACGCGCCGGTCGGCCGGCATCGCCTTGACGTGCCGCCCCGTGATGCCGTCGCACCGATGAACGCCACGCGCAGCTTCTCTCGTTTGGCCGCAGCTTGCTGCTCTCCTTGGGCCGGTCGCACCCGAAATTGCCGTGAGCGCAATGCATCACCCGGCAAAATCAAGCCCCTTCCCCCCTGTCATGTTTCGTGTACCATATGGTACATAAGATTTAGCGCTCGGTGAATGGGGAGCGCGGCGGCTGTTCATCTGCCCGGGTGAGCAGCCTCCAGGTCTTGTTGAACAGCGCCCCGCAATGTTTGAAGAGAGCTCAGGGCTTCGTCGCGCGGCCAATCGCGCGGCAGGACCTCCCTCGGCAGCATGGGGTCGTCGTACTCCAACCCGACGCGTTCTTTCTCGATGGCCAGGAGTGCCCGGGCCTTGGCGCGACGAGCGGACGGCGCCTTGCCGCGGGGCGCCGTCGAGCACCGCCGCACGATTCGCTCGTAGCGCCTTCGCACGTCGGACAACTCCCACAGGCCCGGCATGTCGGCGGTGGCATCTTCGCCCAGGCGGGAGACGACGTGGCATTCCACGCAGTAGAAACGTCCGCTGTCTGACCGTACCGTGTCGGCCAGAACGTCCCGCCAGTCGTAGGGCGATACCCACGCACTCCGCCCCAGCCGAGCAAATCCAATCTCATGAAGCCGCCGGACCAGTCGGTGTCGGCCGGTGTTGTGGTCGACGGGCATGTCGTACGTGAAGACCCGCCAGCGGCCGTCCCACGCCCCCGCGCTTTTCTCCAATTTCAGCCCCACGACGGCCACCCGTCCGATCCGGCGCGGCACCACGTACCGGGCAGCCTCCCCCTTGCCGCGCTGTTCAAGGCGGCCCTGCCGGACCAGGCACCGGAGCATGCGCCGGATGTCCGTCTCCTCGACGGCCGTCCAGATCAGGTCAATCAGATCCAAGACATACCGCCCGTAGGCGCTGTTCCGCAGCGCGGCCGTTGCGTCTACGACCTCACCGTAGCTCGGTCGACGGGACTTTCCCATGTTCTCGCTCCGTGTGTTTCGTCGCCGTTTCCGCGCTGAATCACGTGTCAAGTCCTCTCGTTCCGGCTCCACATTTTGTCACATGTTAAGTTTTGTGTACCATATGGTACACGAATTGTCCAGGAGACAATGCGATATCGTGCGTGTGAAGTTCTATGTACCATATGGTACACGAACTTGTCACGACAAAACACGATGTCGTCCGCGCGAAGTTCCATGTACCATATGGTACACGAGTTTTCGAGCATGTAACACTTCAGCCAAGTGGTGTGTCGACAGAAGATGCGTTTCCGAAAAGCGATGACAGACACGTCTCCGCTCACTCCGTTCGCTTCGCTGGTGCCAGCTTGCCCTGCCGTAGGTTTCAAGCGGAGGCGGGTCACCGTTTTTCGCCGACAGCGCTGCGAAGATACGCAGGCGGAAAACGGGGGCCGGCCTCCGCCCGCTACAGCGGGCTGCGGCTTGGCAGGCTGCCACTCGTTGCCTGCCCGACGCAGGCGGGGCTGTCCCCGGTCTCCGCACCGCGTCTCCTTCACTTGGCTGAAGTGTTACTCGAGGACAAAACACGATGTCGCCCACGTGAAGTTCTATGTACCATATGGTACATAAAACTTGCCTCACGATGTCGTGGGCGCTTGGGGTGCCTGGAGGTCCATTCGCATCCTGGTCATCGCAACGGCGTCGTCGGGATGGTACGGGACGAAGCCGAGCTGCTCGAACAGCGCCCGACGGTCGGCCGACGGGTTGGCGTTTATCTGGTAGATCTCACCGTAGCGGTCGAGAAAGCGGCGATGCATCTCCTCCCGGATGCCCCTGCCGCGATGCGCCGGCAAGACCTGCTCATCCCAGACGTACAGGATCAGCGTCTCGTCGGTCATCCCACAGACGAAGCCGACCACTTGGCCGACGTCCTCGTCGACCGCCAGCACCACTGCGTTCATGTTGCGGAGCGACCGCAGGTTGACCTCGGGTGACGGCGGCGTAACCCACTCCGCCCGTAGGCCAGCGACTTGATCGGCCGTGATGCCGTCGAGCGAATACGTGTACGTGATGTTGGACATTGGGTTCTCCTTTTGTGGCCGCGAACGGCGCAGCGCCGCCCGCGCGGAATCGTCCGTCGATCATAACGGGGAGAGCGGAATGATGCTACCAGATGCGCATGCGTATTCGCCTCTGGAGAACTGACCAAAGACAGTCTACTCGCCGGGCACGCTGATCGCAAGTGCGACGGAGCACGCCGCCGGGTATAATGCGGGCACAGTGGACGACAAGACACGATTCCGCGCTGTTCCCGGCCGGCTGCTGGCGTGGTACGACCGCAGCCGCCGCGATCTCCCGTGGCGGCGGACGCGAAGCCCGTACCGTGTCTGGCTCGCCGAGGTGATGCTCCAGCAGACGCAGGTCGAGACGGTCATCCCCTACTATCGCCGCTTCCTCCGCCGCTTTCCCTCGATGGCGGCGGTGGCGCGGGCGTCGGTCGACGACGTGCTCGAGGTCTGGGCCGGGCTGGGCTATTACTCGCGGGCGCGGAACTTCCACGCCGCCGCGCGGATCGTCGTCGCGAAGTACCGCGGCCGCGTCCCGCGCGACCTCGGCGCGATGACGGCGCTGCCCGGCGTGGGGCGCTACATCGCGGGCGCCGTGCTGAGCATCGCGTATGACCTGCCGGTGCCGATCGTCGATGGCAACGTGACCCGGGTGCTGTGCCGCCTGTTCGCCATCGGGGGCGACCCGAGAGGCACGCGCGTCCGGAGACGGCTGTGGTCGCTCGCCGGACAGCTTGTCCCTGAAGAGCGAGCGGGCGACTTCAACCAGGCGATGATGGAGTTCGGCGCGATGGTCTGTACGCCGGCCAGCCCGGCGTGCCGGCTGTGCCCGGTGTCAAAGCGGTGCGAGGCCCGCCGCCTCGGCAAGCAGGACAGGCTGCCGCGAAAGACGAAGCCGCGGCGCGTCCCGCACTACGACGTGGCGGTCGGCCTGATCCGCCGCCGCGGCAAGCTGCTCATCACGAAGCGGCCGATGGACGCGATGCTTGGAGGGCTGTGGGAGTTCCCCGGCGGCAAACGCGTGCCCGGCGAGTCGCTCAAAGACGCCCTCCGCCGCGAGGTCAAGGAGGAGACGGGGCTCGACGTGACAGTTGGCGAGCACGTCGTCTCGGTCGACCACGCCTACTCGCACTTCCGAGTTACGCTGCACGCATTCGAGTGCACATCGCCCCGCGGCCGCGTCCGCCTCACCAAGTGCGACGCGCACAAGTGGGTCACGCCGGAAAAACTGACTGATTTCCCTTTCCCTTCCGGCAGTCTCCGCATCATCCGCCGGTTGCCGAGCCGGGCCCGCTCTGCTTGACATCGGCGCGCCTGGCACGATGAGAATGCCTGGCAATGAGAATGGAGCGGAGACAGCGTATCGCAGCGATCAGCGCCGGACGGCTTCTGGACTTCCGGCCGACAGTTTCCGGGGCGGCTGCGGCGGCTTGTGTTTCTCGCGCGGGACATAGTTCATGATGAACTCGCCCTTACGCTCCCCCCGGTCGAAGCTGCTGAAGTGCGGCAAGACCACGTTCTCGCGCCGGGCGCGGTCGTTCGACCAGCCCTGGTACTCCATCCGGTAGATCGCCGCCATCACGCCCGTGCGACCGGACCCGTGGCGACAGTGGACCAGGACCGGCCAGTTGGCCGGCTCGTCCATAACCTCCAGGAACTGCGCGACGACATGCGGGTCGGGGACCTGGCCCGTCGACAGGCGGATGTGCTTGACGCCGGCCGCGGCCAGCGCCTCGGCCTCCGCGTCGATCGCCTCGCGCTGCTCCTCCTTGCGCAGATCGACGACCGTCCGGATGCCGTGCTCCTCGCACCTCTTCACAACGATCTCGGCGGACAACGCCTGGGACCGAAAGAGTCGGCCCTCATGCACGACCGAGAAACGGTGAAGCGCCGTCGCCTGGTGCCGCCAGTACCCGCCCCCGAGCGCCAAGGCGACGACGATAGCCAGGGCGCCGGCAATCAGACGCCCCCGACGGCGACGCTGGCCTCTTGGTGTTGTTTGCTCAGGCATGACTTCCTCGCAGCCGTAGTGTCACTTCAACATTGAGTTTGGACGATTAAACTTGAAACGCCACTAACCCCACACTCTCGTAGACGAACTTGCTGTGGGCGCGCTGTCGCGCTGTCGCCGGAAGCCCGTTACCGCAGTCAAGGCAGGCCGAACAGGCGCCCATGCGCCGCCAGCGTACAACACCTTCTGCTGGCGTCACCTCGGCGTCGTTGTCAGAACACAGTCTAGCAAATCCGGCGCTGTTTGTCAGCCACATTCTCCGGC
>CAZDHT010000148.1:0-13067 GCA_964505325.1 uncultured Planctomycetota bacterium
ACTGGTGTTCCGACATCTCCGATGCCGGGATCAAGCACTTGATGGGCCTGCGTTCTTTGAAGGAACTCGTCGTGGACCACACGAAGGTGACCGATGCGGGCAAGCGGGAACTGTGGAAGGCGATTCCGGGTCTGAAGATCGACGGCAAGGAAGCCCCGGCGGACCTGAAGGCACCGAAGCCCGACGCGAACGAGGGCGCGGCGAAGGAGGCGTGGAAGAAGTTCGGCCGAGTCTTGAGGACGACCACGTTCACGAAGACACGGGCGGCCACGGTCGCCAAGGCACTGGACGACTTCGATAGGAAGCACGGCGCCACCGCCTTCGCCGCCACAGTGAAGGATGACATCGCCAAGCTGCGTGAGCGGATGGCGCCGCTGCTGCCCACGCCGAAAGACATCCGCTTCGACTCCAGGCTGCCGCTGACGGTGCGCTCGTTTGCGCCGGAGGGGCGGTTGACAGTGAGAGGCACGACGCCGTCGGCAGACCGCCGGGGGGTGTTGATTCCGGGAGGGGAGCTGTGGCGGGTGGGGCCGAGCGATCCAAAGACGTTCACGAACGAGCGCTTGGCCGAACTGGCGGCCGAGATCAGACGGAAATCCATCCCCGGTCTCAGCCTGTACGCGTGCGAACTGGTGACGGACGCCGGCCTCGCCCACCTGGAGGGAGTTCAGTCCCTGAGGAACCTCTACCTCCCGAAGATCACGGGCACGGGCCTGGCGCACATCCAGAGCCTAGAACGCCTGGAGTGGCTCGCAGTGGTTCAGTGCTGGGGGCTGAAGAGCGCCGACTACGCGCACCTGCGCGGGCTGCGCCGGTTGAGGACGCTGGACCTGCGAGACTCGGGTGGGGTGGACGACGCGGCGCTGGCGCACCTCTCCGGGCTTGAGGACCTGGAATCCCTGAACCTTCACGGTTCCAAGATCACCGGGGCCGGCCTGCGGCACCTGAGCCGCATGCAGAAGCTGCGCGACCTGAACCTCAACTACACAGGGAAGCTGGAGGACGGCAATCTGGTGCACCTCGCGGGTCTGCAGCGCCTGGAGAAGCTCCAACTCAGTTGCTCAGCGGTGACCGACGTCGGTCTGGTTCATTTGTCGCCGCTCCGCAATCTCCGCATCCTGTACTTGGGCGAGGTCAAGATAACAGACGCCGGGCTGAAGGATGTGGGCCGCATCGCCAGGCTCGAAAGTCTCCGTCTCGACAACTGTCAGAACATCACCGACGCCGGTCTGGCGCACCTCAAGCGCCTTCGGTCGCTCAAGGCCATCAACCTGAAAGACACCAAGGTCACCGACCGCGGCGTGAAGGAGCTTCAGAAGGCGATTCCGGGGCTCAAGGTCGAACGCTGAACCAGAGCGCAGTTCGGGCAGGCAAGAATGCCTGCCCCACCGGAGGCCGGCGGCGCCGAACGTTGACATCACCCCAGGCCGCTGCTATAATTCGCCGCCGTACCAAGTCCACAAGCCACGGAGATCGGACCGCACTGTTGATGCTCAAGACATTCAGGGGCGGCGTCCACCCGCCCGAGCGCAAAGAGCTGGCCAAGGACAAGCCCATCGAGCGCTTCCCGGCCCCGGCGGAACTCGTGCTGTATCTCTCCCAACACATCGGCGCCCCCGCCCGGGCCGTGGTCGAGAAGGGCGACAGCGTCAAGAAGGGCCAGGTTGTCGCCGAAGCGGGCGGCTTTGTATCCGCGGCCATACACTCGCCGGTGTCCGGCACGGTCAAGGCGATCGAGCCGCGGCCGCATCCGCTCGGGCGGCCGGTGCCGGCGGTCATTGTCGAGAACGACGGCGCTGACGAGTGGCTCGAGAGCATCGAGACGGTGGAAAGCGCCGAGGGGATCGGCGCTCCCGAAGGCGGCGAAGGCGTCAAGAAAACGGTGCCCGTCAACCGCGAGCGGGATTTCTCCGGGATGTCCGCCGCCGACATCCGCAACGAGATCCGGGACGCCGGGGTCGTCGGGCTCGGCGGCGCCACGTTTCCCACCCACGTCAAGCTTAGCCCGATGGAGGGCAAGCCGATCACCGACGTGGTGATCAACTGCGCCGAGTGCGAGCCGTATCTGACGTGCGACTACCGCCAGATGCTCGAGCAGACCGACGAGATCGTCGCCGGGCTGCGGATGCTGATGAAGGCGGTCGACGCGCCGAACGGATGGATCGCCGTTGAAGACAACAAGCCCGACGCGTTCGAGAAGCTGCGCGCGGCCAGCGCGGACGACGCGAACATCCGGACCGAGATGCTCAAGGTGAAGTACCCGCAGGGCGCGGAGCATCAGATCACCGCCGCGCTGCTGGGCCGGGAGATTCCGTCCGGCGGCCTGCCCATCGACATCGGCGTGATCTGTCAGAACACCGGGACCACCGTCGCCGTGTACGAGGCGGTCCGGATGAACAAGCCGCTGATCGAGCGCGTCCTCACCGTGACAGGGGAGGGGGTCGAGAGCCCCGGCAACTACCTGGTGCCGCTGGGCACGCCGGTCGCCGCGGTGCTGGACAGGGCGGGCCTGAGGGGCAGCGCGAACAAGCTGATTATCGGCGGGCCGATGATGGGGCTCGCCCAGTACACGGCGGACGTCGCCGTGACGAAGGGCACGTCGGGCATCCTGGCGTTGACTGATGCGCGGGCCTACGAGTCGGCGGCGTGCATCCGGTGCGGCCGGTGCGTCGAGGTCTGCCCGTGGCACCTGGTGCCGTCGTACCTGAGCATCATCTGCGAGGCGAAGGACATCGACGCGATCAAGGCGAGCGACATCATGGACTGCAAGGAATGCGGCTGCTGCACCTACGTCTGTCCGTCGCGGCGGCCTATCGTGCACCTGATCAAGTACGGCAAGGCCGAGCTGGCCAGGCTGCGTGCGGAGGAGAAGGCGAAGAGCTAGCCACAGATGGACGCAGATGAACGCAGATTCCTGACGACGGCTTCGCCGCACATCCGCACCCGGGACGACATTCCGCGCGTGATGTGGACGGTGGTGGTGGCGCTGCTGCCGGCTCTGTTCGCCGGCTGCTACTTCGGTGGCCTGGCAGCGATCAAGACCATCCTCATCGCCGTGGTCGGCGCCGTCGCGGCCGAGGCGGTCATTCAGAAGCTGGCCCGCAAGGCGGTGACCGTGTCCGACGGGAGCGCCGTCGTGACGGGCCTGCTGGTGGCGTTTGTCATCCCCTCCAACGCGCCGTGGTTCGTGCCGTTGGTCGGGTCGGTGTTCGCGATCTCGATTGTCAAGCAGGCCTTTGGCGGGCTCGGCTGCAACATCTGGAACCCGGCGCTCGCCGGCCGCGCGTTCCTGGTGGCGTGCTTTGCGGGCCTGATGACGGGCGGCTGGCAGGGCATACCGGCGCAGCCGGATGCGAAGCCGCCGCTGAGGGCCAGGCCGGCCAACTGGGTCGAAATCACCAAGGGCCAGCGGGTCGCGGCCGCCGAATATTCGCGGATCGACGCGATGACCGGCGCGTCGGCACTCTCCGCCCGCAAGGACTACTTGCGAGATCTCAACAGTACAGCCGCCGATGTCGCGAAGCGCAAAGAGTCCGTCGCTACCCCCGAAGGGAACTACAATCTCGGCAAGCTGGCAAAGAGCGAAACGCAACAACTGGGCGAGCGGCTCGGCAGGTCCCCGCGCGAAACGCTCCGCAAGACTCAACAGCTCAACGACACGTCGCTGCTCGACATGCTGCTCGGCGCGCAGGTCGGCTGTGTGGGCGAGACGAGCGCGCTGGCGCTCATCGTCGGCGGCATCATCCTGCTTGCCACGGGCACCATCCGCTGGTCCATTCCGGTGTCTTTCATCGGCACCGTTGCGCTGTTCGGCTGGCTGCTGCCGGTGGGCGCATGGGCCTACGATGCCGAGACCGAAGTCCTGCGTCACGGCTGGGTGTGGTGCGGCGGGCAGCCACTGTTCCAGATCCTCGCGGGCGGCGTGATGCTCGGGGCGATCTTCATGGCCACCGACATGGTGACCAGCCCGCTGTCGCGGACGGGCAAGCTCATCTTCGGTTTCGGCTGCGGCCTGCTCACGGTGATCATCCGCAAATACGGCGGCTATCCCGAGGGCGTGTGCTACGCGATCCTGCTGATGAACACCGCGGTCCCGCTGATCGACGCGTTCACGAAGCCGCGAGTGTACGGGAAGACGAAGCGATGAACGAACGCCTGAAATACCCGCTCGTGATCACCCTCATCTGCCTGGTCGCCGCGACGGGGTTGGCACTCACCTACGCGGTGACCAAGGACCGAATCGCGACGGCCGAGAAGAGCGAGTTGGTCGAAGCCCTGGAAATCGTCCTCCCAAAGGAGAAGAAGTCCGTCGAGGAGCGCCCCCTTAAGGGCGTCACTTCGGCGCAGCCCGCGGACGAGGAAAAGCTCTACATCGCCCGCGAGAAGAGGGACAAGACCGGCCGGGTTCTCGGCTATGCGGCCATCGGAACCGCTCAGGGCTACTCCAGCAAGATCCACTTGATGGTCGGCGTCGAGCCCGACGTGGAGACCGTGCGGATCATCGCCATCCGCATTCTCAAACAGCAGGAGACGCCCGGCCTGGGCGAGCGGACCAAAGAGGTGCCCGCCACCAAGTCGATCTGGAAGGCGATCGACGACGCTTTGCGCGGAGGCGGGGGCGGCGAGAAGAGCGAGGCCCCGTTCCAGAAGCAGTTCCGCGGCAAGACCATCGACAAGCTGGTGCTGGTCAAAGAGCAGAATTCGAAAGCGAACATCTCTCAGATCACCGGCGCCACGATCACCTCGAGAGCGGTGGTGGCCGCGGTCAAGCAGGCCGTCGAGATCATCAAGGCCAACGTATCCGACAGGTAGCATGACTGACGACGAGACCAAACCCGACGGCGAGCAGCAGGTGCCCGAGGCGGAGCCGTCCGCGTCGCCCGAGGCCGGCGAGGCCGTCCAGCCCGAGGCTGAGGACGCGAAGCCCAAGAAGCCGGCCAAGGAGCTCCCGCCGGAAGCGCTGGCCTTGTGCAAGTCGGCCGTCGAGGCGATGCTGTTCAGCTCGCCGGAACCGATCACCTCGCGCAAGCTTGCCGAAGCGCTCAGCGACACCGGCATCGACGCGCGGGGCGTCCGCAAGCTCGTGCGCGCGCTGGCGGACGAATACGAGCAGTCCCGCCGCGGGTTCACCATCGAGGAGATCGCCGGCGGGTTCCAGATGCTGACCCGGCTGGACTACGCGGAGTACGTCGCCGCCGTGCAGGCCGGAGGAGGGGGCGGCCGGCTCTCTCAGGCGGCGCTCGAAACCCTCGCCGTGGTCGCGTACAGGCAGCCGGTCACGCGCGCCGACGTCGAGGCGATCCGCGGGGTACAGGCCGGCCCGCTCTTGCGCTCGCTCTTACACAAGGGCCTCGTCAAAATCGCCGGCCGGGCGGAAGTGCTGGGACGGCCGCTCCTCTACGGTACCACCCGGCGATTCCTCAAGCACTTCGGCCTGAAGTCGCTCACCGAACTTCCCAAAGTCGATGAACTCCCCAAGCCGTAGCACGGTCGAGCGGCGCGTGGCTGGGCCCGGCGGGGCGTCGCACACTTCCCGCACAGTCGATCTTGCGCAGAGGCAGTGTCGGAAGTCCTGGTTGGCACCTGTGGGTGCGCGGCGGCCCCGCCGCTTCACGCCGCCTTGCTGTGATGGGTCATCGGTTTGCACGTCGCTTGACGGCGTACCACTTCGTCCACGGCAGGACCCCGGCCACGCCGAACAGCAGAAACAGCGCCCCGTAGAACCCGGTGGTCAACCTCACGATGAACAGGATCTTGGGGTCCGCGTAGAAGCCGGCTGTCACGCATGTCGCCAGCAGCACCACCCCGATGATGAGGGCCGCTCGCGGCAGCGTGATGTTTACAATAACCCGATCCTTCTTCTGCGATTGGTCAGACATCGGCACACTCCCTCCAAGAGTTCAGTCGCACACCCTGTCCCGCCGCTCGATGGTCGCCAGCCTTGCCTCGGTGGCTTGGGACACGGCCTCCACAACCAGTATATTCCGACCGACCGCCGTCGGCAAGCTCTATTTCGGCTTCCCGCCGCCGAGACCCTCGGCCCGCCTCACTCCCGCCTCGCGCACTTCCGCTCCAGGTTATGCCGCGCGAAGCGGGTGTCGACGGGCAGGCCGTCGGGGCCGATCACCAGCGTCAAGGCCGGTCGCTGACATGAAGGACGGTCAGCCCGATCACTTCGTCGCCCTCATATCGCACGATTACGTCCTCGTCGGTCAGTTCGCTGTCGGTGGCGTGGCTCGGCTTCTTGAAGTTGATGTAGAGCACGTCCGCCTCGGCGTCGTAGGACGACCAGAGGTATCCGTGAGGCGCGTTCTTCACCGCGGGCACGAGCTTGAGGTAGTCTTCGACTTCTATCACGGCCATATTTGTTCCCTCCGGCGCAACGGCGCAAGACGCCTCGTAAGGAATGCGGTGATGATGAAACCGTCGGTCTCCAGTTCGCGGTACACGACGACGAGGTGCTTGCCGCCGGTTTGCTGGCGCGCCGCCAACAGTTCGCGCGCTTTTCCGGCGACGACCCACTCGGGGGCCTCGACAACTTCCAGGATTTCCAGGCGCATCCCCGCCAGTTCCGCGTGCTCGTCCGTGATGTGTACCCAGCGTTCGTCCGTCAGACGGATCGGAACCCATTCCTGGATCGTGCTGTCTCAGTCATACAACGGTTGATTCTATCACATTCACCCGGTCAACGCACGTCCCGAGGTGCGCTTTGCCCGCTTCTCACCCGACGCGCTTCGCGCACTTCGCTGCAAGATTGTGCCGCGCGAAGCGGGTGTAGACGGGCAGGCCGTCGTCGCCGATCTGGATGGCGACCTCGCCCTGCATCAGGGGGGTGACGTAGTCGATCATCGCCTGCGTGACGCCGTTGCCCTCGTCGTTGATGAATTCACGCGGCACCTTCTTCTCGCCGTTGGCGACCTCCTCGAGGTCGGCGAGGCCGGTCTCGCAGACGTACGGATCACTCGACTTTCGCTCGAGCGTGACCATCAGGCCGCTGGTCCCCTCGGCGGCGTGCCGGACGGCCCTTTGCCCCACCATGTACGCCTCGTCGCGGTCGGTCTTGCTGGCGAAGTGCATGCCGTTTCGCTGGGCCGTGCCCATCTTGATGTAGCGGGCCTTAATGCCGACCTCGGCCTGGATGACGCCCTTGAGGGTCTCGGCCACGCCGCCGAGCTGGGTGTGGCCGAAGGCGTCCCTGGCGAACTGGCCCTTCTGCTCGGCGACGTAGTTGCCCTCGCCGTCGTTGATGCCCTCTCCGGCGATGACGAAGATGCGGCCGAGTTCCGCGTACACCTTCTTGCAGTCGGCGACGAACCGCTCCATCGTGAACGGGACTTCGGGAAGGTAGACGAGGTGCGGGGCGTCTTCGGCGGTGCGGTGAGCGACGCCCGTCGCCGCGGCGATCCAGCCGGCGTTCCGGCCCATCACCTCCATCACGCACGAGGTGTCGTGGGTGTACATCGCCTCGTTGTCGCGGCCGGCCTCCATCGCGATGGTCGCGTTGTACTTCGCGACGCTGCCGTAGCCGGGGCAGTGGTCGGTGCAGGCGAGGTCGTTGTCGATGGTCTTCGGCACGCCCATCACGATCAGCGGGTAGTTCTCTTCCTTGGCCAGGATGCTGAGCTTGTGGGCGGTGTCCATCGAGTCGTTCCCGCCGATGTAAAAGAAGTAGTGGATGTCGTGGGCGCGGAAGACCTCCAGGATACGCTCGTAGTCGGCGCGGTTGTCTTCCAGGCTCCTCAGCTTGTAGCGGCAACTGCCCAGGGCGGAGGAGGGCGACTGCTTAAGCATCTCGATCTGCTCGGGGTCCTCCCGGCCGAGGTCGAAGATGTCTTCGTTGAGGACGCCGAGGACGCCGTTGTGCGCGGCGAACATGCCCGTGATGGGGTCGGCCTTCATCGCCTCCTGGATGACACCGCAGGCGCTGGAGTTGATGACCGCGGTGGGCCCGCCGGACTGTGCGACAATTGCGTTACCGGTGATCGACATTCACACCTCCTTTTCCGCTTCCCATTTCTCCTTTGTCCTCTCCGTGATTCACGGCACGGGATCGTGTCCGCCCCTGCAATACGGGTTGCAGCGCAGGACACGCTTGAGTCCGAGCCAGCTTCCCTTGAGCGCGCCGTGCTTGCGCACGGCCTGGATGCAATACTGCGAGCACGTGGGCGTGAACCGGCACGAGTTCGGAAGCAGCGCGCCCAGTGTGTATTGGTAGAGCCGGACAAGGCCGACAATCACCGCACGGAACAGACAAGGGAAAATGGAAAAAGGGGAAAAGGAAAAAGCGGAGGAATCTCCGGAGCGGCCGGTTTCCGAGCCGCCGGAGGCGGCTTCAGAGTCTTCTCTTTTCCCTTTTTCCATTTTCCCCTTTTTCCTTCTTCCCTTTCTTACGCCTCTTTCCCCAGGCTTGCCGCGGCGCGGCGCGCGGCGTCGATGAGGTCGGTCTTCAGTTCTTCGAGCGTCGGATGGCTCCAGGGTATCCTTGGCAGGACGACCATGTCCACGCTCGTTGGCAGGTCCGCTTTGGTAAGGCGGAACGCCTCGCGGACCAGGCGCTTGGCGCGGTTTCGTGCAACCGCGTTCCCCAGCCGCCTCGTCGAGCCGGCGCCCAGCCGGGTGAAGGCGAACTCGTTCGCCGCGATGTAAACCACGACGTAGGCTCCCGCGGCGCGGCCGCCCTGTCTAACGCAGTGGCGAAAATCGCTGCGGCGCTTGAGCCGCTCTTCACGCGAGAACGTGTGACGCACGCCAGCCTCCATCGCCTGCGCATTCTATTGCCCGACGCGCGAGGTGTCAAGCCAGCCAGGCGGGCCGCAGGGTCATTGAACGCTCGTCTGCCGCTGTAGCGGCGGTTCGCGAACCGGCCCCTACTACTCCGCCCTGACCGGAACGCTCAGTCGGCTCAGGGTCATTAGGCATCCATCGATCCGGTCAGGAAGAATCTGTAGTTCGTCAAACTCCGTTTGGGGCCATTCGCGCTTGTTTCAGGTGCGTTTTGTGCCAGTTCAGCACCGTTTTGGCACGGTTTGGACCGGTTTCGGCGAAAACGTCCCTCGTCTCGCTCAAGAATTCGGCCTCGAAACGGCCTGCCACAATGGCAACTCCGCCCGACCCACCTGAGCCGCAAAGGCTTACGACAAAATGGCTTCGTTTCGCAAAAAAAACATTGCGCAACTTACCCACACAAACGCAGCGAGCGATGGCTGCACAGTTCTGTGCAATCCATCGCTCTACCTGTATTATACCACACGCAGCAATGGCTGTCAAGTGATGTGGAGATTTTTCCTTAGATTCTTTTCCATGGAACGAACAGCGCTGGGAGGAGGAGTGAGAGCAAGAGTAAGAGTACGAGTACGAGTAGGAGGAAGAGCGGGAGTAAGGGGCAAGGCGACGCTGATCACCGGTCACTGGTCACTGGTTACTGGTCACTGATCACCGGTCACTGCTTTTCTGCTGCTCGATCCATTTGATGGCGTCGAGGAGGACTTGCTTGAACTTGGGCGGGGCGGTGTGGCCGCCGGGGTGTGTGAAGATCTTGGTGATGCCGCCGTGCTTTTTCAGCAGGGCGAGGGTCTGCTCGGCGGCCTTGAACGGCACGACCCGGTCGGCCTCGCCCTGGATGGCGTAGACCGGGAGCCCCTTCGCGTTCTTGAGATTTTCCTCGGTCGCCCACTGCCTGCGGAGGGCGCCTGCCATGGGGATGAACCCGTCGAAGTGCCGGCGGAACTTGAGCACGAGCACGTATCCCACGTGCGCCCCGGCGGAGAAGCCGTAGAGGTAGACCTTGGTGATGCGGTACTTCTTCTTGAGGCGGTCAATCTCGGCGGGGACCTTGCGGAAGTCGAGGCTGTTCCAGGTATATCCCGGGCCGGCCCGGGCGGAGCCGTATGGGGCGAGCACGAAGAACTTGTCGGCGCCGAGGATCTGCTTCGCCCCGTTGAACATGCCGCCCGGCGTGCCGCCGGCGCCGTGAAGGACAACGAAGAGCGGATAGGCTTTCCGGCCTTCTTCGTCGTAGCCCAGCGGCACGTGGAGCAGCGGGGGCAGGCCCTTGGCTTTCTTCTTGGCGAGCGCGGCGAGTTTCTTGAAACGTTCCGTCTCTCGCATCGGCTCGAGGTCCGGATCCCTCTGCATGTGCTCGTGGTCGACATAGCCAAACTGAATGGACTTCTCGAGAGCGTCGAGCGCCGCGTCCTGTTTCCCGGTCAGTGAGAGGGCGCAGGCCAGGTTGTAGTGGACCGCCGGCTGCCGCGGCCACAGCTTCTCCGCCTCGTTCAACTTCGCCATGGCTTCGTCGTACTTCTTCTCCTTCATCAGTTCGACTCCGGCGCGGACGGCCTGCTGGAACGCCCGATAGCGCTTCAGCATCTCTTCCCGCGGCGTCGCCGCGCGTGCAGCGGAATATGAAGTGGCCACGGCGAGGAGGGAGATGACAGCAATCCTGCGGCGCATGATGTCTCCTTTACATCGGCCGACGTCTGATGAAGCCGGGGGCATTATAGGGGCCCGGCGCAACACTGTCTACTGATGAAAGCGGAGGGCGTGTGATTCAGACAGTCTCCCGGAAGCCGCAGGGCGCTCTGTCTCGCTCGTCCCCGCGGGCACCGATGGCCACTGGCGTTCGTGTCTCAGCTCTCACAACCACCCCGGCAGACGCACCCGGGGGCCCGCATCGTGTGGCACCGCGCGAGTGAAGTGTCCGCCTGTCCGGACAGGCGGACACCTCCCTGAAACGCCGTCATGCACCGTTGTGTGCAACTTCGCGGATGTGTTCGCCTGGACGTTCAGACGAACACACCCGCCCGGTGCCGAATTGCCCGACCTGCGCCACCCGAGGCGGACCGGCGATCTCGCCGGCTGCGGACCTGAGCTCGCGGCCGCCCGATGCCCGCCGCTCTATCTCGCGCGGCAAGACTGTTTGAGGCACAGAGGGGAGGGCGCCGGCCGAGTCATCCCCGGTTTTGGCAGGTTCTTGCGCGAGCAGCGTTTACGCTGCTTTGCAGGTCCGCCGCAGGCGGTCGAGAATAGGCCCCCGCTTTAGCGGGGGGCGAGCAGCGCCCGGTCCCCCTTCTACGCTCAGCCCCGTTCACGGGGCTTGTCCGTCTCGGCTAAAGCCCTCTGAAAAGCCCCGTAAACGGGGCTTAAGGCCGAACATGAGGCCCGGCCCGCTCGACCCCGCCTGAAGGCGGGGCCTATTCTCGGAGCTGTCGCTCCTCGCCCCGTCTCGAAAACGGGGGATCACTCAGGGGCGCCGGTACTTGGCAGGACTGTGGCGAAGCCTTCTCGGTTAGTTGATGAGTGAGGCCTCGTCGACCTTCTTGAGAATCCTTCGGTGGGCGTTGTTCAGGGGCTCGCCATCGTCGTTCTTCACGGTCTTGGCCGTGATGAAGATGATGAGCTCGCTGTCGACGATTGCGGTTACGTTGTTTCTGAAGAACCAGCCGATGCCGGGCATGTCCTTGAGCACGGGCAGGCCGGTGATGGTGGTGGTGGTGCTGGAGGAGGTCAGTCCGCCGATGACGGCGGTGTTGCCGTCCTTGATGCGGATGGTCGTGTTGGCCTGGCGGGTGTTCTTCACGGGGCGCTGTTCGTCGCCGCCCACGGTGATATAGCGTTCGATACTTTCCACCTTGGGGTTGATGTCGAGGGTGATGTACCCGTCTTGGTTGATGTGAGGCGTGACGGTGAGCTCGACGCCGACCTGCTCGTCCTGGAAGCCGCTGAGCGTTCGGACGCCGGTGTCTTTGGCGAAGTCGAACAGCGGAACGGGCACGATCTGGCCGGAGATGATGTGGGCCGGTTTGTTGTCCAGGGTGCGGATGCTCGGCCGTGAGATGATGGTCGAGTTGGTCAGCGCGTCGAAGAAGTCCAGAATCAGGGTGGCGTTGTTCTCGTCCAGGATGCCGGCGCGGAGGTCGACCAGGCAACTGGTGGTCGTGACGCGATCGCCGTCGGTGCACTGCTGATTGAGGCCGATCTGGGCGGTGATGTCCGCGACCTTCATCTTCTGAAACATCGACCAGTTGAGGCCGGTCTGCTCGGTGTCGGATTGGCTGAGCTCGACGATCTTGGCATCGATCATGACCTGCCGCGGCGGGGTGTCCAGCAGCTTGATGATCTCTTGGACCCGCTCGATGGCTTCCGGCAGGTCCTGGATGATGAGGGCGTTCGTGTTGGGAGCGACCTTGACGGTCCCGTGCTTGGTGATGACCCCCTCGGCCACCTTGGCGACGTCGGCGGCGGTTACGTAGTTCAACTTGAAGGTCTGCATGGTCACGGGCACCGCGCCTTCCACCTTCGGGACCGTCCGGATCTTGATGATCGACCGGCCCGCCGTGGTCTCGACGACGTGCTGGTATCCGTTGGCTTCGAGCACCGCCTTGAGGGCGTCGAGGGGCGGCACGTCGTAGAAGTTGACGGACACCTTTCCGGTGACGTCTTTGGGCGAGACGATGTTCAGCTTATAGCTGACGGACAGCAGTTCGAGGAACGCGGCCAGGTCCATGTTGCGCGTCGACACGGTAACGTTGCGCCCCGGGTCCAGCTTTGGAGGCTGGTCCTGTCCGGTGGCCGGGGCGCTGCACAGGGCGAGGGCCAGCGCCGCCAGGAGAGCAACCGCTAGCGCCCGTGTGACGCGGGCGCCTTTCCATTGGATTCCATTGCGAGTCATTCTGTTCTCCCTCCCAAATTGCCGCCTCATCTCTCAGTCCTCGTCCGGCGGGGTCGGGGGCCGCATGAGCAGCCTCACCCGATGCTCACCCCGCTGAAGTATGATCCCATCCTCGGCGACCTCGGTCAGCGTGAAGCCGAGTATGACGTGGCCGACTTGGATGACCTTGCCGTTCACCACTGCCCCTTTCCACCCTCCGCTGGTCAGCACGGCGTCCAGCTTGAGGCCCTTCCGGGCGGCCTTCTCCGCCCCCGGTATTCTTGCGAGGGTCTCCGCCAAGTTGTCGGCGGTGAGGGTGACCGGCTGTGATTTGCCCGTTGGGTTCGCTCCGTTCGGATGCACCTTGTAGATGCCGTCGCGCATCCGCTTGCTCATCGCAAAGGGATTCCGGGAGAGC